>NZ_JBJIAL010000013.1:0-176167 GCF_045310895.1 Mycobacterium sp. SMC-18 | reverse complement strand
CATTTTCGAGAGACCTCGACCTCTATCCCGGCAACGACGCGCCAACCACCTCTACACCCTCATCTGTGAAGAGCCGGTTTGGTGACGTCGATCAAGAACCGGAAGATCACCACCTCCGCTGAGCGCCTGGCATGGCTGCTGATCCTGGCGACCATCCCGGTCGGTATCGCCGGGCTGGCGCTAGATCACGCGCTGCGCACGTCGCTGGGCAAGCCGATTCCGGCTGCAGCCTTCCTGGCGATCAACGGCGTCGTTCTCTTTGTGGGCGAACAACTTCGGCACCGCACTGCGTCGGCCGTACCGGCCGCGGCGCACTCGGAAAACCTCAACGACTCCGACGAGCGGTTGGCCCGCCTGCCGATCCCGGAGGCCATGGGCATCGGCGCGGCCCAGATCCTCGCGCTGCTGCCCGGCATCAGCCGCTCGGGCGCCACCATGGTCGCCGGTGTGCTGCGCGGGCTGTCCCACGAGGACGCCGCACGGTTCTCGTTCCTGCTGGCGACACCGGTGATCCTGGCCGCGGGGGCGCTGAAGATTCCCGAACTCTTCGGGCCGGCGGGCGACGGCATCGGCGGACAGGTGCTGGCCGGCAGCGCGGCGGCGTTCGTCGCGGCGTACCTGTCGGTGCGGTTCCTGGTGAAGTACTTCGAGACCCGCACGCTGACACCGTTCGCGATTTACTGCCTGGTGGCTGGTCTGGGCAGTCTGGCCTGGCTGACGCTGCACTGAAATACCCTGGGGTGTAACCCCGTTGCGTATCTGTTCGCATGAACAGAATCCGCTTTTCGGCCGGCGTTGTGGCGGCGGGCATCGTCGCCGCTTCGGCGCTGGCCCCGGCGGCAACTGCCGGCGCGGTAGGTGGGCCCGGCGGCTTCGGCAATGCGCAGGACACCATCAATACGCTTCAGGCACAAGGGTTCACCGTGCTGATCAACGGCGCCATCGTGTATCCGTTGTCGGGATGCAAGGTCACCGGCATCGAGGGACTGCGCAACGACAATGTCGATTCCTCGGGCGCCATCATCGACCGGACGAAGATGACCGTTGTGTGGGTGGACATCTCGTGTAAGGGCGGCTAGCTACAGCCGTGACCCGTGCAGGTTCTTCGCCGTGGGGCTGGTCTCGACGGTGGCGGGGTCGGGATAGGTGCCGAGCACCCGGTCGGACGTGCCCGACGTCGTGACCGAGAACCAGTAGTGCTCGTTCTTGAAATGGTGCAGGCGGTGATTGCGCCACACCGCCTTGTAGAAACGGTGGCGCGGCTTGTAGTCGGTGTGGACCAGGTAGTGCGTCCACTCATAGCCCATCAGGATCAGCGACTCGACCACGATGAACGACAGCGTGGCCGATACCGGCGCACCCACGAGGGCGCCGATGCCCAGCGGCAGCGCCACGATCGCCGCGATCAGCCACGGCAGGGTCGGCGTCGGGATGAACACCAGGTCGACGTCGCGGGGATTCGCGTGGTGCCGTCGATGGTCGCGGGCGACGAGGGTATCCACGGTGACAGGGCCGAGTTTTCGCGGCCGCCAGTGCAGGATGAAGACGTGAATCACCCACTCCACGAACGGAAACAGCAGTGCCAGCACCAGCGGCGCCCACAGGTCGCGTAGCGCCAGACCGCCGACGACGCTGCGCGCCGCGACCGCTCCGATGACGAGCGCCAGGATCATCCACGGCGTCGGATGGCGCCAGAACTCGCGAGCCGCCTGGCCGAGGGTCACACCCCGGGTGCTGGTGGTCGTCACTGTGCCTCCATCTGGTCGAGAAATTCGGTGAGCACCGTCGTCGCGCCACCGAGCACCGTCGACGCGGCGCGGCGGGCTTTCAGCGCGGCGCCCGACGTCACCGCATCGGCGAGCTTGCGGTACCCGGCTGCGGGCTCGGCGGCCGCCACGGCGTCGGCGACCACGGCCAGCATCGGTTCGTACACCCGGCGCATCCCGTTGAAGATCAGCGTCATCGCGATCGAATCCGCGCCGGTGACAAGGCAGTCCCAGAAGTCGAGCGCGGCCAGTTGTTGCGTCTGGCCGCTCTGCGCGCGCTCGATGTCGGCGAGGGCCCGCGCCAGTGGTTCGGCGAGCGTGCTCCCGGACCGCTCTGCTGCCCGTTCGGCGATCCACGGTCCGAGGTACTCGCGCACTTCCAGGACGCTGCGCACCACCGACGGGTTCACCATGGCCCCGTCGGGCGCGTCCACCAGCAGGTAGGGCAGCAGGTCGAGCCCGCCCGTACGCGTGATGTCGTTGACGACGGCGCCATCCCCCTGCCGGACGTCGAGATGCCCCGACGCGACCAGCCGCTGGATCGCCTCACGCACCACCGGCCGCGATACGCCCAGCACCTCGGCCAGCTTGCGCTCACTCGGCAGGCGCGAACCCGGCGGCTGTGCGCCCGCGACGAGCTGCCTGAGCAGCTGGTCGTGCACCTCGTCGGCGGCCGAGCGCCGCTTGATCGACGTCAACTCCATGACGGCGACACTAGCGCGCGAAAGGTAAGAGGTCTAGTGGTCTTACCAATATTGTTCGACCACGACTACGGTGTCGTCCTCGGGGTGGTCGATGACGAAGCGCATCACGTCCTCGGTCATGGGTAGCTCAGCAGGACCATCACCCGGCCGTCCGGTGATGGCTCGGGAAACGCATCCACCTGAAAGCCGTAGTACTCCGACTGGGTGTCGGTGATGGTGTCGATGACCTTGCCCTGCGCCTTCAGCTTGCCGTCCTTGACATCCCGCATCACCCCGATGAAGTCGGGCACCGACATCGACTCGGCCAGCAGCAGCGCCTCACCGCCGGACGAAAGTTTGACCAGCACACCGGAACCCGCGTAGTTGTCGCCGCCGCGCCCCGTCCCGCGCGGCGCCCAGTACACCGGCTCGGAGACGACCTCGCCGTCGACACGGCGATACTGACCGACGTGGTCGACACCGTCTTGCACGGAGACCACCGGCAATGCGGCGATGGTGCGCTGCTCCTGGAACCACATCCAGCCCAGTGGGATGCCGATGATGGCGTAGATCATCACCAGCAGCATCAGCACGGGTTTCCACGCGATCTCCCACGCCTGCCGCGGCCCCTGCTTGTCCAGCTGCTTGCGGCCGAATCGGAAGACGTACCAAGCCAATACGCGCGCCAGTGCCATCGCGGCCAGGATGCACAACCCGACGATGCCGGCCACCCGGAAGTAGAACGTACTGCCGCCGTGGTCGATGGTCGCCAGCACCATCACCAGCGGAATCGGCAGGGTGAGGAGCAGCAGCAGGGCATACGACGGGTGGCTCGTCAGGTACTTGTATTCGACGGTCCAGCTCTTGACCCCGACGCCCACGGTGAAGTCACCGATGTCCGCGGTCGAGACCGGCGTCCAACTCCCGTCCACTATCCGGGGCCGGACCAGTCCCCTTACGAAGAAGAAGCCCGCCACCAGCGATACGGCCAGCGCGCCCCAGAACACCGCAGGCAGCGACCCGCCGGTGCCCGGTACCCCGAAGCCGCCACGGATGTCGATGATCTTGGCGATGAAGAACATCAGCGGAACGACGAAAAACAGCTCTCCGAGCCAGATTTGAATCAGCTGCGGAATGCGTTTGCCGACACGGTCAAACGCCAGTACCCCACTCCAGATGAACCGCAGCACCCGCATGGACGGACATTAGCTGACAATCGTTGGCGCCGGGCTGATCTCGATGTAGGCCATCGGAATATCGAACGCGGAGCTGCTCTTGTCGAGAGTCCGCTCGAACAGTTTCATGGCCGGCGACCAGTTGGCGGCGATCACGGCGTCAGCGTGCGCGTGCTCGGCCTCCGGCAGGATGCGGGCGATGCCGGCCGCCGGTTGTCCCGTCGGCTTACCCCGAAGATTGCACGGCACCACCACCACGCGCGGATCGTTGCGCACTCGCTTCACCTTGCCCGTCGACGCGTCGGTGCGGACGTACAACTTCCCGTCGGCGACACCGTGATTGATCGGGCTCGGCATCGCTTCACCCGACCGCTTGAACGTGACCAGCACGATCTGCCGCGCCCGCTCGAAGCCCGCGAAATCGGCGGCCGTCGGCTCCCCGATGTCGAAGGCCTCCCGGTGGCGCAGTTTGTCCATGCCCCGAAACATCAACTTGCTCATGGCCGAAACCGCGTTACGGGGCATCTTCTCGTCCGATCACTCTGACAACAACCATGTCTTCACCGTCCAGTCGGTCATCGCGCCACCGACGACGAACGGGTCAGCCGCCGCGAACCGCTCGGCGGCGTCCTTGTCGGTGAACACCCCCAGCGCCCCGAACTCCCCCGGCGCGGCGTCCTGAACCGGCCCCAGCATCAGCAGGACTCCCGGCTGTTCCTTCCGGAACCGATCGGCGTGCGCCTGGTGCGCCGGAAACAGCTCGGGCACCTTCGCGCGTGCCTGCTCCGTCGACGAATAGATCAGCAGGTAGCGCGGCAACCACTGAGCCGTCATGACCGAAAGCCTAATCCGGAAGTTGAATTCATCGTGGGCGCAACGGTCGAACCCCGACGCCGACGCAAATAACGTCGGCGCATGACTGCTTCCGTGACTTCCCTCAACGCGATCACCGATGCCACCCGCGCAGCCGTCGCCGGCAATCCCGCCGCGGCCGCCGTGGTGTTCAAGGCCTCAGCGCAGCCGGAAGGCACCGTCGGCAGCGAGATCGCGCTCGGCAAGTACCGGGTGCACGTCGACGAGCCGCCAGCCCTCGGTGGGCAGAACACGGCACCCAATCCGGTCGAGTACTACCTGGCATCGCTGCTGTCCTGCCAGGTGGTGACCTACCGGTTCTGGGCCGAGCGGCTCGGGATCCAGGTCGACTCCCTCAGCGCCAGCGCCGAAGGCGACCTCGATGTGCGCGGCTTCTTCGGGCTGGACGACAACGTCCGCCCCGGCTTTCAGCAGATCCGGGTGACCGTCAACGTCTCGGGCCCGGAGACCGCCGAGCGGTACCGGGAGCTTCAGGACGCGGTGGATGCGCACTGCCCGGTGCTGGACTTGACCACCGCCGCGACGCCGGTGCACACGCAGCTGAATGTGGGGTGAGACTTGGCGGAAGGAAGGCGAGGTTCTTCGAACCCTCTCTCCAGCCTTAGCAGCATGGCCGGTTCAAACTGGGTTTGCACGCCGATGTCTCCGCCTGTCATGCCCAGTGCTGCCCGTCTCAAGCCCACGGTCGATGGTGCCCGCTGGTGAGCAGCGGCGGCACCGGCCGTACGCCTCTGAGTGGACGGGCTTGACAGCATCGTTCAGCCAGGAGTCGGCGCCGTCACTCGCCGGTGCACCAGAAGTAGCCCGCGTGTGCAGAGCAGTACCTGGACGACCAATGTCGAGCACTGGCTTGACAGCTTGGCCGCCACTACGGCGTATGACGAAGACGCATCCAGTCGTCGATAAGTTCCCACACCGAATTGCGCTTTCCCGCGTAGGAGACAAACTCGCCTGAATCGGTAGCCCAGATGTCGGTGTCCTCTGGGTCGGTGTCCACAAGGATGCAGGCGGAGGTGTTTTCGTCATAGACGATGAAGAGCGTTTCAGTGTTCGGCAGCCGTACTGGCGTGGGAGTCTGAAACCGAACATCAGCACTGTCTTGGGTACTCCATGACTTCCAGTCGATCAGTTCCCCGCTCCGAATGATGCCCATCGGTACTTGAAGGTGGTATCCGATGCCGTCGTGTAGTGACGTGTAGAAGGTTTGGAATTCTGGCGAAAAATTCGTCGCCGGAGGCGTGAGCTGCGCCGTCGGTGGGTACCCAATGATGAACTTCTGACCCCGCCCCGCAGTTTCAATGGCGTAGAGCAAACCCAGACCGTCGTACAAGTCGGATGTCGCTTTCACCAACACAACATCGATGCCCTCGCTTTCGAGCACCTGCAGAAAGCGGGGCAACTGCGTCGGCAACGCCTTGCGCCAGTGTTCAATGGCGATCTGTACTGCGCTCAATGGATCGGCGGTCACCAACTGGAGCCACCATGCAGGTATTGTTTGCTGCTCCTCGAGGGTGAGCGTGCCGATCTCGTCGACCAAGGTCAGTGTGCCGTGCATTTTCGAGGAAGAGGAGTCGGCCAAATCCTTGCGGGACAAGGTAATTCCTCCATCTTTGGTGAACTGTTGTGGTTCAGTCGGTGCCGCGCTCGAGCGAGTGTTTGGCGAGGTCAAGCCGTGGTTGTTTTCGGTGGACACAGTCACGATCCGGGCGTTGCTGTCACGCGGCGAGAGAAGCGCTCAACAGCAACAACGACGCCAGAACGCTGTCCTGATCAGTTTCAACGCAAAGAAGCGAACATTTGGCGGTGGCGGAGGGATTTGAACCCCCGGTTGGGTTTAACCAACTCTCGCTTTCAAGGCGAGTGCATTAGGCCGCTCTGCCACGCCACCGCCGAACAGCCTAAGGGGTCCGGGCCCGAACAAGCTCAGAGGGTCCGTGTGTAGCGTTGCGACTATGCGCGCGATAGTCGTCGAATCCCCAGGTCAACTGGCATGGTCCGAGGTACCGGACGTGACGGCCGCCGATGGCGAGGTCGTCATCGACGTCACGACTGCGGGAGTGAACAGGGCCGATCTACTGCAGGCCGCCGGCCTGTATCCGCCCCCGCCGGGCGCCAGCGACATCCTGGGACTCGAGGTTTCGGGCGTCATCTCCGAGGTCGGTGCCGGTGTCGGGAACTGGGCTGTCGGTGACGAGGTGTGCGCTCTGCTGGCCGGCGGCGGCTATGCCGAGAAGGTGGCCGTGCCTGCGGCCCAGGTCATGCCGATCCCCGCGGGGGTGAGCCTGCAGCATGCGGCCGGTCTGCCGGAGGTCGCCGCCACGGTGTGGTCCAACCTGTCCATGACCGCCCACCTGCGGTCCGGCCAGCTGGTGCTGCTGCACGGCGGCGCCAGCGGCATCGGCACGCATGCGATCCAGGTCGCGCACGCGCTGGGCGCCCGCGTCGCGGTCACCGCGTCACTCGAAAAGCTGGAGCTGTGCCGCGAACTGGGCGCCGACATCCTGATCAACTACCGCGACGAAGACTTCGTCGAGCGGATCACCGAGGCGGGCGGCGCCGACGTCATCTTCGACATCATGGGTGCGGCGTACCTGGACCGGAACATCGACGCCCTGGCGCCCGACGGCCGCGTGGTGATCATCGGTATGCAGGGCGGCGTCAAGGGCGAACTGAACATCGCCAAGCTGCTGGGTAAACGGGCCGGCGTCATCGCCACCGCGTTGCGCTCCCGCCCGCTCGACGGGCCGTCCGGCAAGGCCGCGGTGATCTCCGAAGTGGTGCAACATGTTTGGCCCATGATTGCCGACGGCCGGGTGAAGCCCATCATCGGCGCCGAGCTGCCCATCGAACAGGCGGCGGCAGCCCACCAGCTCCTGCAGGCGGGGGCGGTATCCGGGAAAGTGCTTCTGCAAGTCAGGGATTGAGCTCGCCGAAACTGACCACATGGCGGTTTCGAGGCCGGTTTTCCGCCACCAGGTCACGCTCGCGGCGCTGAGCGGAATCGATGAACTCACCGAAAGCGCAACGCCCTGAACGCAGGATCAACCGAGGCCGATAGGTTGGCAGAGTGACGTTCACGTACACCGCGCCGGTCCGCTATCTCGAGGTCGACCAGCAGGGCGTGGTCTTCAACATGTGGTACCTGGCCTACATGGACGAGGCCTTCGGCGCGTTCATCGCCCGGACGGCGTCATGGCGCGACATCTTCGAGGCGGGCGTCGACGCCCAGGTGGTCCACACCGAACTGGACTGGTCAGGCTCCCTGAAGTGGGGCGACCAGATTCACGTCGACGTCACCGTGCCGGCCCGGGGCCGCACCTCGTTCACCGTCGAATTCCTCATCCACGCAGGCGATTCCGCGCGGCCCATCGTCACCGCGCGGACCGTCTACGTCTGTATCGCGACCGACGGCTCCGGGAAGGTCGAACCGCCGCAGCTGCTGCTCGACGCTCTGGCCTACGCGTAACTAACCGAGCGACGCCAGCGCCCGGACGAGCTGGTCCACTTCGGCCGTCGTCGTGTAGTGCCCGAGACCGACCGTCACGGCACCGCCGACGTCATTGACGCCGATGGCCTCCAGCACCCGGGAGTTGCCGTCCGACACGGCCAGTACGCCGTTGTCGGCGAGCCGGCTGATGACGCGGTCGGCGGGCACGCCCTGGACGGCGAAGCTCAGCACCGGAATGGCGGCCTCGGGTGCGCCGAGCACCATGACCAACGGCAACGACCGCAGCGAGTTACGCAGGTACCCGAACACCCGGCTGAGGTAGGCCTCGGCCGACTGCATGGATCGTGCGAGCCGTTCGCGGCGGGAGCCGGTCGCGGCGTCGTCGAGGTTCGCCAGGTACTCGATACTGGCGACGACGCCACCGAGCAGTCCGAACTGGTGCGCGCCCACTTCCAGGCGCGCGGCCCCGGTGGCGTTCGGATCGAGCGAAACCGCCGCCAGGGTGTCGATCATCGCGGGGTCGCGGAACACGAGCGCACCGATCGGCGGGCCACCCCACGCGATCGCGTTCAGCGCCACCACATCGGCGTCGACGTCGTTGATGTCGAGCAGTCGGTAAGGCGCGGCCACCGAGTGGTCGACGACGACCATGCCGCCGTTCTCCCGGGCCATTTTGGTCACGGGCCGCAGATCAGTGACGGTGCCGAGCTTCGAGGATGCCGACGTGATCGCGATCAGCCGGGTCGGCCGGGTGATGAGCGTCTCCCACTGCCAGCTGGGCAGTTCGCCGGTCTCGATGTCGACCTCGGCCCACTTCACCTTCGCGCCATAGCGATTCGCGGCCCGCAGCCACGGCGCGATGTTGGCCTCGTCGTCCAGGCGGGTGACGACCACTTCGTAGCCCAGCCCCGACCGCGACGCCGACGCCTCGGCCAGCGAGTTCAGCAGGACGGCACGGTCGGCGCCGAACACCACGCCGCGCGGGTCGCCACCGACGAGATCGGCGACCGCCTGTCGCGCGGCGGTCAGGACCGCGGCGCTGCGCTGCGCGGCCGGATGCGGGCCGGCGGCCGACGACATGGAACCGCGGAAGGCGGTCGAAACGGTGGTCGCTACCGAATCCGGCAGCAGCATTCCGGTCGGGGCATCGAAGTGCACCCAGCCGCCGCCCAATGACGGGTGCAGACCGCGCACCCGGGCGACGTCGTATGCCATGCCATGCCAACCTTCGAGCGATTCAGGCCTGCCAGCCAAATTTTTCCGGCGGGCGTGCCCCGCTGCACACCGGCGAAAGCCGGGCCACCCGAACAGCCATACTAGTGCAGTGAGCTTGGCGTCCGGCGTCCTTGTCGCCCTGTTGATCATGGTGATCCCTGGAGCAATCACCGCCCGCGTAGCACAGCTAACCTGGCCCGTTGCCATCGCAGTCGGCCCCGCAGTGACCTACGGCATCGTGGCCCTGGCCGTCCTGCCACTGGGTGCCGTCGGGGTCCCCTGGAACGGCTGGACGGCTCTGCTGGCATTCGTCATCGTGGTCGCGGTGGTTGCCGGGCTTCGTCGTGCGCTACGGCGCTACCGCGACACCGCGGCAGAAGCGCTCGCGATAAGCCGCGGCCCGGCCCTGTTCGTCGCCGCGGGAATTCTCGTCGGCGCGACGGCGATCGCAATTTCAGCAATCCTCGGCATGCCACATTGGCAATCCATTCCGAGCACCTGGGACTCGGTCTGGCACGGCAACACCATCCGCTGGATTCTCGACGTCGGTCAGGCCTCACCCACCCACATGGGTGAGCTTCGTAACGTCGAGACGCACGCGTTGCTGTACTACCCGTCGACCTTCCACGCCCTGGCCGCCGTCTTCTGCCAACTCACCGGTGCCGCGCCCGCGACGGCCTACACCCTGCACTCCCTGGCGGCCTCGGTCTGGCTGTTCCCGGTCAGCGCGGCGAGTCTCACGTGGGCCATGGTCCGGCCGTACAAGTGCCAGCGCTGGAGCGCCGGAGCCGCCGCCGCGGCGGGGGCGCTGGCGGCGTCGTTCACCGCGGTGCCCTACGTCGAGTTCGACGTTGCCGCCGTCCCCAACCTGGTGGCCTACGGCCTCGCCGGGCCGACGACCGTGCTGATCATGTCGTGCCTGCGGCACCGTGACCGGATCCCGCTGGCCGTCATCGCACTGATCGGGGTGTTCTCCACCCACATCACGGGCGGCGTCGTCGTCGTCACCTTCGTCGGCGCCTGGTGGCTGTGCGACACCCTCCGGAATCCGGTGCGCGGCCGGCTCGCCGACTTCGTGACCCTGGCGGCCGTCGCCGTGCCGTCTCTGCTGCTGTTGCTGCCCCAGTTCATCGGAGTGCTCGCGCAGGCCGACATCATCGTCGGGCACGCTTTCGTCACGCATCAGACCCGGCTCCGGGTGCTGTTCAACGCCATCGTGCAGCACACGCGCCACCTCAACGACTACCCGATTCAGAACATGCTGATCGCGCTCGGCGGCATCGGCGGTCTGATCCTGCTGATCAAGCGCGTCTGGTGGCCGGCGTTTGTGTGGGTGGTGCTGATGGTCGCGATCGTGCATTCCGGTGCGCCGTTCGGCGGTCCGATCGGCGCGCTGATCGGGTCGTACGCGGACCTCTACTACAGCGACCCGCGCCGGCTGTCCGCCGTGGTCACCCTGCTGATCACGCCGTTCGCCGGCATCGCATTGTTCGCCGTCATCGCCTTCGCCGTCGGTTGGCTGCAGAAACGTGCGCCCCGGACAGAGCGGTTCTGGGCCGCGGTGACAGTGGCCCTGCTCGCGTTTTCGACGGTCGGCCTCGCGTGGCACTACTTCCCGCGGCACCGCTACCTGATCGGCCAGAAGTACGACCAGATCATGGTCAACGACAAGAATCTCCAGGCCTTCGCCTACCTGGCGACGCTGCCCGGCGCCAAGGACACCTTGATCGGCAACGCGAACACCGACGGCACGTCGTGGATGTACGCGGTCGCCGGCCTACATCCGCTGTGGACCCACTACGACTACCCGCAGCAACAGGGCCCGGGCTACCACCGCTTCATCTTCTGGGCCTACGCCGACGACGCCGACACCGATCGGCGGATCGCCGAGGCCGTGCACGCCCTGAACATCAAGTACGTGATCACCAGCTCGACCATCGTCAAGGGGTTCGTCATGCCCGACGGACTAGTGTCGCTGGATAGGTCGAAGTCGTGGGCGAAGATCTACGACAACGGGCGGTCCCGTATCTACGAGTGGCGCGGCGACGCCGCGCCGGCGAACAGATAGGAACAGTGCAGGCATGACGCTGAAACCAGAAGACGACGACGACAACATCGAGGTCATCGGCGGAGACCTGGCGTTGGGCGGGGAACCAGGACAGGACCCCGACCATGGCGACGAAGGCAAGTCGCTGACCGACCTGGTCGAGCAGCCGGCCAAGGTCATGCGCATCGGCACCATGATCAAGCAGCTGCTGGAAGAAGTACGCTCCGCGCCGCTCGACGAGGCCAGCCGGAACCGACTGCGCGACATCCACCGGTCGAGCATCCAGGAGCTCGAGGACGGCCTGGCCCCGGAACTGACCGAGGAGCTGGAGCGACTGTCGCTGCCGTTCTCCGAGGAGAAGGTGCCGTCGGCGGCCGAACTGCGCATCGCGCAGGCCCAGCTGGTGGGCTGGCTCGAAGGCCTGTTCCACGGCATCCAGACGGCCCTGTTCGCGCAGCAGATGGCGGCTCGTGCACAGCTCGAGCAGATGCGCCAGGGCGCCCTGCCCCCCGGCGCCGACGGTGGCCGCGGCCCGTTCCAGTCCGGCACCGGTCAGTACCTGTAGACCGTGTCGGAACCGCACATCTCCACGCAGAACGCGTGGGTCGAATTCCCGATCTTCGACGCGAAGTCCCGTTCGCTCAAGAAGGCCTTCCTGGGTAAGGCCGGTGGCGGGATCAACCGCAACGAATCGAATGTCGTTGTGATCGAAGCGCTTCGGGACATCACGATGTCGCTCAACATGGGTGACCGGGTGGGCTTGGTCGGACACAACGGCGCCGGTAAGTCGACGCTGCTGCGCCTGCTGTCGGGCATCTACGAACCGACGCGCGGTTCGGCGACCGTCCGCGGCCGCGTGGCCCCGGTCTTCGACCTGGGTGTCGGTATGGATCCCGAGATCTCCGGTTTCGAGAACATCATCATCCGCGGTCTGTTCCTCGGGCAGACCCGCAAGCAGATGCTGGCCAAGGTCGACGAGATCGCCGAGTTCACCGAACTCGGGGAGTACCTGTCGATGCCGCTGCGCACGTACTCCACGGGTATGCGCGTGCGCCTGGCCATGGGTGTGGTCACCAGCATCGACCCCGAAATCCTGCTGCTCGACGAGGGCATCGGCGCGGTCGACGCGGAATTCCTCAAGAAGGCCCGCACCCGGCTGCAAGCCTTGGTGGAACGCTCCGGAATCCTGGTGTTCGCAAGCCATTCCAACGAATTCCTGGCCCGGCTGTGCCAGACCGCGATGTGGGTCGACCACGGCACCATCCGCATGACCGGTGGCATCGAGGACGTCGTCCGCGCTTATGAGGGCGAGGACGCGGCACGGCACGTGCGCGAGGTGCTCGAAGAGAACGAGCGCGAGCGCCAGACGTGACCGACATGTTGTGCGCGGTGATCGTCACCCACCGACGGCCGGAGCTGTTGGCGAAATCCCTTGCCGTGGTGTGTTCCCAGACGCGACTGCCCGACCACGTCATCGTCGTCGACAACGACAACGATCCGGCGGTGCGGGTTCTCGTCGAGTCCCAGCCGGTCGCGACGACGTACCTCGGTTCGGCCCGAAACCTCGGCGGCGCAGGCGGTTTCGCCCTCGGCATCCTGTATGCCCTGTCGCTGGGCGCCGAGTGGGTGTGGCTGGCCGACGACGACGGGCGTCCCGCCGACTCGTCGGTGCTCGCGACGCTGCTGGACTGTGCGGCCAGGCACGACCTGGCCGAGGTATCGCCCATGGTGTGCGACCTGAATGAGCCTGCGCGCCTGGCTTTTCCGCTGCGCCGCGGGCTGGTGTGGCGGCGGCATGTATCGGAGTTGCAGGTCGACAAAGATGCGGGGGTCGATCTGCTGCCCGGTATCGCATCGTTGTTCAACGGCGCACTGTTCCGGGCATCGACACTGGAAGCCGTTGGCGTACCGGACATCCGGCTGTTCGTCCGGGGTGACGAGGTCGAGGTGCACCGCCGGCTCGTCCGCTCCGGGCTGCCGTTCGGCACCTGCCTGAACGCGGTATATCTGCACCCGCAGGGTTCTGACGAATTCAAGCCGATCCTCGGCGGTCGTATGCACACGCAGTACCCCGACGACGCCACCAAGCGCTATTTCACGTACCGCAACCGCGGCTATCTGCAGTCGCAACCGGGCCTGCGGAAGCTGGTCCCGCAGGAATGGGTGCGGTTCGGGTGGTACTTCCTGATCAGCCGGCGTGACCCGGCCGGGCTGCGCGATTGGATGCGGTTGCGCCGCTTGGGACGAGACGAGAAGTTCAGCAGGCCCGGTTCGGGCGGACCCAATACAGGAGGGCAGCGATGACGTTCACCGACGCGGCCGCGCAGTCCAAGACGCTGCGCCGCGCCTGGGGCGACCTGGTGACCGGCTTCGGCAAGCGCGAACTCTGGCTGCACCTGGGCTGGCAAGACATCAAGCAGCGCTACCGGCGCTCGGTGCTCGGCCCCATCTGGATCACCATCGCGACCGGCACCATGGCCGTGGCGCTCGGCGGCCTGTACTCCCAGCTGTTCCATCTGCCACTGGCCGAGCATCTGCCCTACGTGACCCTCGGCCTGATCATCTGGAACCTGATCAACGCGTCCGTCCTCGAAGGCGCCGACGTGTTCATCGCCAATGAGGGCCTCATCAAACAACTTCCGACGCCGTTGTCGGTACACGTCTACCGGCTGGTGTGGCGCCAGGTGTTGCTGTTCGCGCACAACATCATCATCTTCGTGATCATCGCGATCATCTTCCCCAAGCCATGGTCCTGGGCCGACCTGTCGGTGATCCCGGCGCTGGCGCTGATCGTGGCCAATTGCGTCTGGGTGGCCTTGTGTTTCGGCATCCTGGCCACCCGGTACCGCGACATCAGCCCGCTGCTCGCCAGCCTGGTGCAGCTGCTGTTCTACATCACGCCGATCATCTGGAACGACCAGACACTGCGCCTCCAGGGTGCGGGCACCTGGGCGAAAATCATTGAGCTGAACCCACTTCTGCACTACGTAGACATCGTCCGCGCGCCGCTGCTGGGCGAGCCCCAGGAGTTGCGGCACTGGCTCGTGGTGATCACGTTGACGGTGCTGGGCTGGATCGTCGCCGCGATGGCCATGCGGCAGTACCGCGCCCGCGTCCCGTACTGGGTGTAATTCGCCTTCGCACCGATCCGGCGCGCGGATTCGGCAGATGAGATGTCGCGTATGTCACTACCCCGGGCTTAGCTGGTTGTTTCCACGGACCCGGCCGGTCACCTGAGCGTCACCTCAGGTTCGGTGGCGCGGAGTTCAATTGGGGCGACCGGCTTTCCGCGTTCCAACAGGAGCAACCATGACCATCACCGAAAACCCCACCACCAACGACACCGCGAACGGGCAGGTCATCGAGGCCGAGCTCGTCCACACCGCCGAGGCTGCCGCCGACGAAGCGACCAACACCGGCCTCGCCATCCGCGAGGTGCTGAGCGGCGTGCTGGAGCGTCAGCTCGACGCCGGCCACAGCCTCACCCGCCAGCTGGTCAGCGCGACCTCGGCCGCCACCGAAGCGGTCGTCGAGTCGCCGGCCAAGGTGATCTCCTCCATCCGTGACGGCGCCACCCTGCCGGACGCGGTGAGCGAGACCGGTTCCGCCGTTCAGGACGTGCTGGCCGAGTCGGGTCGCGACATCCGCAGCGCCGTCGGCGAGTACGTCGGCCGTAATGCGGTGGGCCCCAACGCCATCATCGCCGGTGCGTCGCAGGTGGCCGGCTCGCTGGTGCGCGCCCAGGGCGCCCTGACCGCGACCGCCGTGGACGGCCTGTTCACCGTGGCCGGCACCGCGGCCCAGGGCGTCGACGACGTGCGTGAGGTCGCCACCCGCGAGTGGAGCGAGCTGCGCACCACCGCCACCTCGGCCCGCGAGGCCATCGAAGCGCAGGTTTCCGCTTCACGCGAGAGCATCCGGGACGCTTTCGACACGACTGCCTGATTACTGCGACGCTCGGGATCGGTCGGAGTACGGGCCGATCCCGAGCACCCGCATGTCTGAGCAGCCGACTGCGCCCGGCCTCAGCGCATCACTGCTTCTTACTCACCGCCGGCCTTGGCCGCGCGGTGCGTGCCCTTGCTCGCACCCTTGCCGGCCGAATCGTGCGAACGGCCGCTGCCGCTGCCCGAGTCAGACGCAGAGCTGTCCGCGCCCTTCGCCTCTCCGGCGCCCCGCTTGGGCTTCGTAGTGCCCTTGCGGGTCGACGTCGTCGACGCATCATCGGCCCCCTTGGCACCGCCCGCGGTCGACGCCCCGGTACCGGCGTCAGTACTGCTCGACGGCTTCGCGCCGGGCGTCGGGTGATCCGGCTTCGCCGCGGGCGCGCTCGGAGCAGCGGCGCCATCGCCATCAGCCGCGGAAGCCGATGACCCCGCGTTGTCGGATGCGGCGGTCTTGGCCGGTGCGGAGTCGACATCGGAACCAGCCGCGGCGGTTGTCGTCGCCCCACTCTCGGCGACCGGCGCCGTCTTGCCGGCTGCGGTCTTGTCAGACGCCGCCTTCTCCGCCGACACCGTCGAAACCGCTGCGAGCGACTTCGTCTCGACAGCCGGCTTGGCGGTGGGTGTTGCCGTCGACAAGGCGACCATGGTCGGCGCGGGCGACGGGACACTGGCTGCGGCCACGGGCGGCGGAGTCACTGGTTTGATCGCAGTTGCGATGATGCCCAATGCATTTCGCAGCCCTTGCACGATGCCGTTCGGCCCGAGGATGCCCGCGCCGTCACCGTTGTACCCATTGAGCACCGCGCCGGTGATCGCCCCCGGCATGGCAACGATCGCGTTCACGACCGCAGCAAGATTCCTCGCGTTGAGCCCGTTGACGATGTTCTGGAGTCCATCGCCAGTGGCTGTCACGACGTCACTCATCACCGCAAGCAACGGGAATCCAGCCGCCAGGACCCAACCCGCGCCGCTCGGTGAGGTGATGGCGGTGTCGATCACGTTCAGCATGTTCTGCACCGGCTTACGGAATGCGGCTTGAACATCGGTGAGGATGCTGGTGGTCAGGATGGGCAGCACGAACGGCGTCAGTACCGCGCTGTACAGCGTCTGCACCGCGTCGGCGACCTGCCCGGCGGCAAGTTGTTGGAATGCCTGCTTCAGGGCTTCCGGCGTCGTGCCCAACTGCTGACCGACCGCAACCAGATAGTCCCGGACAGACCCGCCGACGGCGACGGCACTGGCGATCTGGTTCCGCACCACCTCACCGAGGACGGGGGCCGGGTCCGCGATCACCTCGGTGACGAGACCTTTCGTGTTCTGCAGAGCCTCGGTGATTATCTGCCCCCACTGGGTGATCGGGTTCACCTGCGCCGTGAGTTGGACCGCACTGGCGTGGAATGCCGGCAGGTGCAGGTCTGGCAGAGGCTGATACGTGACGGGAGAAACGGCGATGACGCCGGCCCCGATCAGCGCAACGCCAGTCGTGAGGCTGGAGCGAACAGCATGTTGCATGGTGCTTTCCCCTGAACGGTTGATGTGATGTTGACCACAGAACCAGAAAGCGATATTGCCAATGATTTCACAGAAATCGACCGATAGAACGTGTTCCATTTTCGATAAATGGCCAGTCAGAACGCCCATTAGCGCTGCGCTTATTAGCTGCTCAGATCAGAGTCGGTGCCGGGAAACAGCCATTAGATGCATTCATCATTAACTATTTCGTCAGATATTTCGGTCGCCAGCTCCACGTCAGGACAATTGCTACCAATTGGAAATATTGCACAAGCTACTGGTCGCCCGTAGCGCTCGAAGGTGGCACAGATTCGCCCGCTACGCCGACGTGGCCCGCAGCGCCGACAGTCCGCGCGACGCACCCCCACAGTCAGCGCGGCACCGCCGGGCCGGAACGGGCGGAGTTGCTACACGATCACCCGATCCGGACGCCCACTCCGGCGCCGAAGACCGCACGGACGGCGGCCTCATCGCCATCGACTTCGACGATCCCGAGCGCACGGGCGTCGCTCAGGCCGAGCGCTCCCGCGGCGAGACCGAGGATGCAGGCGGGGATGGCAACGACGGAGGCATCGAGCGTGCGACCGTCATGTGGACCGACGTCGAAGCCTGAACGCGTGGCGCGCAGTTGCAGGGTCTGGTCGCCGACCACGAGGCCGATCGTCACGGCGGAGCGGGCCTTGACCCGGCCGTTGAGGAGCGCCGGGACGGCCAGGGTCAGCCACTCCGGCCGGAAGGAATCACTGTCGGCGGGACCGCTGATCATCAGCGGCGTGGACCAGCGGAGCAGGCTCTCGATCGGCTGGCGCAGCTGCGCGCCCCAGGGGGTCAGGGTGTACTCGACCGCACTGCCCTCACCGGCCAGCCGCCGCTCGACGACGCCCGCGGCCTCGAGGTCCCGGAGCCGATCCGCGAGCAGGTTGGTCGCGATACCCGGGAGCCGGGCGATCAGATCGCGGTAGCGGCCGGGTGCGATGAGAAGTTCGCGAACGATCAGCAGATTCCATCTGTCGCCGACGATTTCGAGCGAACGGGCGAGCCCACAGTATTGGTCGTAGCTTCGCATTGCCGCCCTTCTACTTGAGTTTCTCAAGTGATTATGAGATGTTCAAGCATACCCGGAAGCCGATCCGAACAGGGGTTGCCATGACCGACACCGCTTCGACCACACGGCCCGCCTGGGTCGACGACGAACTGTTCCCGTTCGAGAGCCACTTCATCGAGATCGACGGCCACACCGTGCACTACGTGGACGAAGGGTCCGGCCCCACGCTGTTGATGCTGCACGGCAACCCGACCTGGTCATTCCTCTTCCGCGAGGTAATCGGCTTGCTGCGCAAGGACTTTCGGTGCATCGCCCTCGACTACCCCGGCTTCGGGCTGTCGACGCCGAGACCCGGTTACCGGTACCTGCCCGAGGAGCACGCCGACGTCGTCACCGCGTTCGTCGACGCCCTGGACCTCGAGGACGTCACGCTGGTCGGCCAGGACTGGGGCGGCATGATCGGTATCGCGGTGGCGCAGCGGCGGCCGGAGGTATTCCAACGGTTGGTACTGGCGAATACCTGGGCCTGGCCGGTCAACGGAGATCTGCATTTCGAAGCGTTCGGCCGCATCATGGGCGGACTTACGACACGCTTCCTGGTCCGTCAATTCAATCTGCTGGTCAATGCCTTCATCCCCACCGGTCACCGCAGGCGCAAGCTCACCGACGCCGAGATGGACCACTACCGCCGCGCGCTGGACACCGCGGACCGGCGCCAGGCGTCCGCCGTCCTACCCGGCCGGGTGCTGGCGAGCCGGGACTTCTTCGCGGAGGTCGAAGCCGGGCTGCCGAACGTCGCACATCTGCCGACCCTCATCGTCTGGGGCGACGCCGACATCGCCTTCCGCGCCCAGGAGCGCGAGCGGCTGGAGGCGACGTTCCCCGACCACACGACGGTGATCGTCGAGGGCGCCGGAACCTATGTCGAGTCCGACGCCCCCGAGGAATTCGCCGCTGCGGTCCGCGCGTTCAGCGACGGCGCGGGACGGCCTTCCGAGTAGCGGCGTTCAGCCGGTTCCACGAGTTGATGGCGGCGGCCATGCCGACGACGTGCGCGAGCTCGCGCTCGGTGAACACGGCGGCCGCCTGGGCGTAGACGTCGTCGGGAACCGGGCCGTGGCTCAGATCGGTGATGGCTTCGGTGATGGCCAGCGCGGCCCGCTCGCGTTCGGTGAACAGGTCACCGGCTTCCTCCCACGCCGCGACCAGGGCCAGGCGCTGCTCGGTCTCGCCGAAACGGCGCGCGTCATGGACGTGCATGTCGAGGCAGAAGGCGCAGTGGTTCATCTGCGAGGCGCGAATCTTGATGAGTTCGCCGATGGTCGAATCGAGCTCCTTCGACGCGGCGTTGCTGAAGGCCATCATCCCGGCGTACAGCTCGGGAGCTGCCTCGTAGATATCGATCCGCTTGGCGTGGGCGGTGGTGGTCGGTGCGTTGAGTGTCTCGGTCATGCCATCCACGCTAGCCATCAAAAACCCGCGAACATGGTTCAATTTCTATGTGGTTTCATGGGCCAATTCTGCGGCGGGCGGTGCCGGACTGGACCTGCATCTGGACCTCGGCCAGTCCGTCCAACCGGGCCGCCGCGGCACTCGCGACCAGCTGATCCAGGCGCTCAGAGACGCGGTCCGGTCACGCCGCCTGCCGGCCGGCACCATGCTGCCGCCCTCCCGGTCACTGGCCGCCGACCTCGGCTTGGCCCGCAACACCGTCGCCGAGGCCTATGCCGAATTGGTCGCCGAAGGCTGGCTGGGCTCCCGCCAGGGCGCGGGCACGTGGGTGATCGGCTCGCACACCGAATCGGCACCGGCCACCCAGCGCGCCCAACCGGGCACGCCTACCCACAACCTCATGCCCGGTTCGGGAAACGTCGCGGCCTTCCCACGGCAGGCCTGGCTGGCGTCGGCCCGACGGGCCCTGACCAACGCCCCGACAGAGGCGCTGCGCATCGGCGACGCCCGCGGCCGCCACGAACTGCGCGCGGCCCTGGCCACGTATCTGGCCCGGGCCCGCGGCGTGCGCACCACGGCCGAATCGATCGTCATCTGCGCCGGCACGCGGCACGCCGTCGAGTTGCTGTCAAAAGTGTTCGCGCCGAACACCATTGCCGTCGAGAACTACGGGCTGTTCCTGTTCCGGGACGCCATCGCCGGCAATGGGGCCGGCACCGTGCCGATCCGGATCGATGACCACGGCGCCGTCGTCGACGATCTCGAAAAGACCAGCGCCGCAGCGGTTCTGCTCACACCGGCGCACCATTTCCCCCACGGGGTACCACTGCATCCCACCCGGCGCACCCGCGCCCTCGATTGGGCCATCCACACGAAAAGCTATGTCCTGGAAGATGACTACGACGGCGAGTTCCGTTACGACCGGCAACCGGTAGGCTCGATGCAGGGCCTGGATCCCGATCGGGTGGCCTACCTGGGCTCGGCCAGCAAGAGCCTGGCGCCGGTGCTGCGGCTGGGCTGGATGGTGTTGCCCGACAACCTGATCGACCCTGTCCTGGCGGCGGCGGGCGGGCAGCAGTTCTACGTCAACGCCATCGACCAGCTGACCATGGCCGACTTCATCGAATCCGGCCAGTACGACAAGCACATTCGCCGCATGCGCAACAGCTACCGGCGCCGGCGCGACGCGCTCGCGGCAAGGCTGTCGGGTCTGGATGTCGAGATCAGTGGCCTGTCCGCCGGACTGCACGCCCTGATCCGACTGCCCGACGGCACAGAACATGAGGTCATGCGGCGCGCAGCCGACGCCGGCATCGCGTTGTCCGGGCTGGCGCTGCTGCGGCATCCCGACGCGGCGGACACTCCGCCCCAGGACGGCGTGGTGGTGAGTTTCGGCACTCCCGCCGATCACGACTTCAACGCGGCGCTCGACGCGTTGCACGACGTGCTGAAGGCCGTCAGCCGCTGAGCGCCGCCAGCTCCGCCTTCAGATTCGTCCGTGCCGCGTCCTCCCACAGCCGCCGCCCCTCATCGGTGCGGTACAGCGACGGCCCGGCGAGCATCGCCGCAATCATCCGGCCGCGCCACAGACCGAAATCCGCGTCGCTGACATGGCCGTACTCGGCCCGCACCCGCGCGGTGTTGTGTTGGTAGTCGGCCGGCGGCACGGCCAGCACTGCCAGGTCGGCGTCGGACAGCACCTGGCCGTTGTGATCGTCGGCTGCGGGATCGTGGGCGATGGTCACCCGCACCAGGCGGCCCACCTCCGCCACGAATGCCGGGTCCACCCCCAGATCGGTGAGGTCGGACTCCGCCAGCAGGGCGCTGTTCTCCTCGTCGTCGGACTGCCCCGCGTACACCGCGTCGTGGTACCAGGCCGCCAGGCGGACCGCGTCGGGATCGTCGGCGAACTCCTCCAGGGCGTCCACTCCGGACAGGATGCCGCGCAGGTGGCTGAGGTCGTGGTAACTGCGGTGCGGCTCGGCCCACCGGCCGAGCAGCGACGCCCCGACGTCGTCGACGCGAGGCGACGACGAATGCCGCGCCAGCAGGGTGTGCCATGCCTGAAGCAAATCGGTCACGTGTCCATGGTGCACGTAAGCTGCCCGGGTGGCCGAGCCAGTGGACATCCCCGCCGAACACCATGCAGAACACAGCGCCGAGAAAGCCGTCGAGGCGTCGCTGGGCCTGGTGACGCAGGCGTGGCGGTTCATCGTGACGGGCGGCCTGTCCGCGATCGTCGATTACGGGCTGTACGTACTGCTCAGCTTCGCTTTCGTGGCCAACGGCATGCCGGACACGCGGGCCACACTCATCGCGAAGACGCTCAGCTTCATCGCAGGCACGACGACGGCCTACCTGATCAACCGGCGCTGGACCTTCCAGGCCGAACCGAGCCGGGCGCGCTTCATCGCGGTTGTGATCCTGTACGCCGTCACCTTCGGGCTGCAGGTCGGCATCAATCAGCTGTTCTATCTGCAATTCGCGGGCGAGTCCTGGCGGCGGCCGGTGGCCTTTGTCATCGCCCAGGGCACGGCGACAGTGATCAACTTCGTGGTGCAGCGAGCCGTGATTTTCCGGTTGAAGTGACGTTGGCCGGTACCCTTTGACCGTTATGTCTACCCAGCCTGACGTCACGCTGCCCCTGACGCGCCGCGCCCTCACGGGATTCGGCCGTACGGCACCGTCCGTGACAAACGTGCTGTCCACACCCGATGTCTCAGTGATCGCCGAGGCGGTCAAGAGGGTCGCGGACGCAAACTCTTCCAGCCCCGCCCACCTGCGCCGGGGCATCCTCGGCCGCGGCCTCGGCCGGTCCTACGGCGACCAGGCGTGCAACGGCGGCGGCATCGTCGTCGATATGACGGCGCTGAACCGGATCCATTCGATCAGCTCCGAGACCGCCATCGCCGACGTCGACGCCGGCGTCAGCCTCGATCAGCTGATGAAGGCCGCGCTGCCGTTCGGGCTGTGGGTACCGGTGCTGCCGGGCACCCGGCAGGTCACCGTCGGCGGCGCGATCGCCTCCGACATCCACGGCAAGAACCACCACAGTGCGGGCAGCTTCGGCAATCACGTGCTGTCACTGGACCTGCTGATGGCCGACGGTGAGGTGCACACCATCACCCCCGAGGGCCCGGACAGCGAGCTGTTCTGGGCGACCGTGGCCGGCAACGGGCTCACGGGCATCGTGATCCGGGCGCGCATCAAGATGACGCGCACCGAGAGCGCCTACTTCATCGCCGACGGCATCGCCACGCACGATCTGGAAGAGACCGTCGCGGTGCACCAGGACGGCAGCGAGGACAACTACACGTACTCGAGCGCCTGGTTCGACCTGATCAGCCCGGAACCCAAGCTCGGCCGCGCCGCGGTGAGCAGGGGCAGCCTCGCCAAGGTGGATCAGCTGCCCGCCAAGCTGGCCAAGGATCCGCTCAAGTTCACCGCGCCGCAGCTGCCGGCGATCCCGAACCTGTTCCCGGTCAGCTTCATGAACAAGCTCTCGCTCTCCATGATCGGCGAGGCGTTCTACCGGATGAGCGGCAACTACCAGGGCAAGATCGTCAACCTGACGCAGTTCTACCACATGCTCGACATCACCTCGGGTTGGCAATATGCCTATGGCCCAGCGGGTTTCGCCCAGCATCAGTTCCTGGTTCCCCCGGATGCGCTCGAAGAGTTCAAGGGCATCATCCGCTGGATGCACACGCAGAAGCAGTACTCGGCGCTCAACGTCTTCAAGCTGTTCGGCCCAGGCAACAAGGCGCCGCTGAGCTTCCCGATGCAGGGGTGGAACGTCGCACTCGACTTCCCGAACCGGCCCGGCGTCAACGAGTTCCTCAACGAACTCGACAAGCGCGCAATGGAATTCGGCGGCCGCGTCTACACGGCCAAGGACTCGCGCGTCAGCGCCGAGAGCTTCCACAAGATGTACCCGCGGATCGACGAGTGGATCGCCACCCGCCGCAAAGCCGACCCGAACGGCGTGTTCGCCTCCGACATGGCCCGTCGGCTCGAGCTCCTCTGAATCTTGAAAAGGAAACCCATGATTGACGCAACCGGCAACCCGCAGACCATTCTGCTGTTCGGCGGCACCTCGGAGATCGGCCTGGCCATCGTCGAGCGCTACCTCAAGAACGCCAAGGCCCGGGTGATCCTCGCCGACCTGCCGAACGCCCCGAAACGGGACGCCGCCATCGCCCAGATCGAGGCAGCCGGCGCCAAGGAGGTCGTGTACCTCGACTTCGACGCGCTGGACACCAAGTCTCACCCGGCGGTCATCGAATCTGCTTGGGAGCAGGGCGATGTCGACGTCGCCATCGTCGCGTTCGGCATCCTCGGCGACGCCGAAGAACTGTGGCAGAACCAGTCCAAGGCCGTGCTGACCGCCCAGATCAACTACACCGCAGCCGTTTCCGTCGGTGTGCTGGTCGGCGACAAGATGAAGGCGCAGGGCTTCGGGCAGATCATCGCGATGTCGTCGGTCGCCGGCGAACGGGTCCGTCGCTCCAACTTCGTGTACGGCTCGACCAAGGCCGGGCTCGACGGCTTCTACCTGGGCCTCGGAGAGGCGTTGCGGGAGTTCGGGGTTCGGGTTCTGGTCATCCGCCCCGGCCAGGTCCGCACCACCACGACGCTGGAGCACTGGAAGGCCACCGGCGCCAAGGAGGCGCCGTTCACGGTCGACAAGGAAGACGTCGCCAACCAGGCCGTCGCTGCCGCCGCCAAGGGTAAGGAGCTCATCTGGGCGCCCAATCCGGTGCGCTACCTGATGGCCGTCATCCGGCACATCCCGCGGTCGGTCTTCCGCAAACTCCCGCTCTGATGCGCAGCGCGCTGGCCGCGAGTGCCAGGGTGAGCGGCCAGATGCTGGCCGCCATGGCACTGGCAGTGACCATCGCGGTCATTGCGCTGCAAGCGATTGCACGCGTGCAGTGGCCGGCGTTCAACTCGTCGAACCAGCTGCATGCCCTGACCACCGCCGGCCAGTGCGCCGTGCTGATCGGGCTGCTGCTCGCGGGGTGGGCGTGGCGCCGCGGCTGGCGCAAGAGCGCCAAGGTCGCGGCCACGTCGCTCCTCGCGGCGTTCTCGGTCGTCACCCTCGGCATGCCGTTGGGCGCCACCAAGCTGTACCTGTTCGGCATCTCGGTCGACCAGCAGTTCCGCACCGAGTACCTGACGCGCCTCGCGGATACCGCTGTGCCGCACGACATGACGTATCTGGGGCTGCCGCCGTACTACCCGTCGGGCTGGTTCTGGCTCGGCGGTCGAGCGGCCGCGCTGACCGGCACGCCGGCGTGGGAGATGTTCAAGCCGTGGGCGGTCATCACGATCACCGCGGCGATCGTGGCCGCATTCGTGTTGTGGACGGCCATGATTCGCTTCGAGTACGCCCTGGCGGTGACGACGGCCACCGCGGCCGTCACGCTGGCGTACTCCTCCACCGAGCCCTACTCGGCCGTCCTCGTCGTCATGCTGCCGCCGGTGTTCGTGCTGGCGTGGTCGGGGCTCAAGGCTTCCTCGCCGGAGGCGAGCGATGGCGGACGCCGCGGCTGGGCCGCGATCATCGGCACGGGGATTTTCCTCGGCATCGCCGCGCTGTTCTACACCTTGTTGTTCGGCTACGCGGCGTTCACTCTCACGCTGATGGCGCTGCTGCTCGCGGTGTCCCGGCGCCAACTGCAGCCGCTGATCCGGGTGGCCGTCATCGCCGTGATCTCCGGCGTCATCGCCGCCATCCACTGGGCGCCGTACTACCTCGCCTTGCTCAAGGGGCACCCCGCCGACAAGGGCACCGCGCAGCACTACCTGCCGATGGCCGGCGCGCAGCTGACCTTCCCGATGCTCGACGCCACCCTGCTGGGCGTCATGTGCCTCGTCGGCACGCTGTGGCTGGTGGTCAAGGGCCGCAGCTCGACACGCGCTGCCGCGCTGGGCATGGCGGTCGTGTCGGTGTACGCGTGGTCGCTGCTGTCGATGCTGGCCACCCTGGCCCGCACCACGCTGCTGTCATTCCGGCTGCAGCCCACCCTGCTGGTGCTGCTCGTCGCGGCCGGCACCTTCGGCTTCCTGGAGGCCGCCCGCGCGCTGGCGAACCGCTACGCGCAGCCGACCACCAACCGGATCATCGCGGTGGCCGCCGTCATCGGCGCGATCGGCGCGGTGTCGTTCAGTCAGGCGATCCCGGACATCCTGCGGGCCGACATCGCCGTCGCCTACACCGACACCGACGGCTCCGGCCAGCGCGCCGACCGTCGTCCCCCGGGCTCCGAGCGGTACTACCAGGAGATCGACCGCAAGATCACCGCGGCGACGGGCAGGCCCCGCAACGAGACCGTCGTGATGACCGCCGACTACAGCTTCCTGTCCTATTACCCCTACTACGGGTTCCAGGGCCTGACGTCGCACTACGCGAACCCGCTGGCGCAATTCAAGGAACGCTCCGGCGCCATCGAGAGCTGGGCGACCATGACCAACCCCGACGCCTTCGCCAAGGCGCTCGACACGCTGCCGTGGCCGGCGCCGACGGTGTTCCTGATGCGCCATGGCGGCACCGGCACCTACACGCTGCGCCTGGCCGAGGACGTCTACCCCAACCAGCCCAACGTGCGGCGCTACCAGGTGGCCCTCGACGAGCGGCTGTTCGACAGCAAGCACTGGCAGGTCACCGATATCGGCCCGTTTGTGCTGGCCATCCGTAGCGGCCACTAACATCTAGGCCCGTGGCCGGGGAACCTGAGGTAGAGCGCAATCACCGCACAGCGCGGTGGATCGCGATCGTGGCCGGACTGCTCGGCGCGTTCCTGGCGATGGCGACGCCGCTGCTGCCGGTCACCCAGACCACGGCGCAGCTGAATTGGCCGCAGGCGGGCGTCCTCAAGAGCGTCGACGCGCCGCTGATCGGCTATGTGGCCACCGACCTCGACATCACCATCCCGTGTTCGGCGGCGGCCGGCCTCACCGGCCCGGCCACCACGCTGCTGTCCACCGTGCCCAAGCAGGCACCCAAGGCCGTCGACCGTGGCCTGCTGATCGAGCGCGTCGGCGGCGACCTGCTGGTGATCGTCCGCAACACCCCGGTCGTCAGCGCACCGCTGACCCAGGTGCTCAGCCCCGCGTGCAAGGAACTGCGATTCACTGCGCATGCCGACAAGGTCACCGGCGAGATCGTCGGCCTCGTGCAGGGACCGAAGGACAAGAACCCCGGCAAGCCACTGCGCGGTGAGCTCACCGGCTACGACTTCCGCCCGCAGATCGTCGGCGTCTTCACCGACCTGTCCGGTGCGGCGCCGCCGGGGCTGACGTTCTCGGCGACCGTCGACTCGCGCTACAGCACGGCCCCGACCCTGCTGAAGATGCTGGCGATGATCTTCGGCGTGGTGCTCACCGTCGTCGCACTCAGCGCCCTGCACGTGCTGGACCGCGCCGACGGCGTCCCGCACAAACGTTTCCTGCCATCGCGCTGGTGGTCGGTGAAGCCGCTGGACGGCGTCGTGATCACGACGTTGGTGTGGTGGCATTTCGTCGGCGCCAACACCTCGGACGACGGCTACATCCTCACCATGGCCCGCGTCTCCGAACACGCCGGCTACATGGCCAACTACTACCGCTGGTTCGGCACCCCCGAAGCGCCGTTCGGCTGGTACTACGACCTGCTGGCGCTGTGGGCGCACGTCTCCACATCGAGCATCTGGATGCGCCTGCCCACGCTCCTGATGGCCCTGGCGTGCTGGTGGGTGATCAGCCGCGAGGTGCTCCCCCGGCTCGGCCACGCGGTCAAGAACAGCCGCGCCGCCGCCTGGACGGCCGCCGGGATGTTCCTGGCGTTCTGGCTGCCGCTCAACAACGGCATCCGGCCGGAGCCCATCATCGCGCTCGGCATCCTCCTGACCTGGTGCTCGGTGGAACGCGGCGTCGCGACCAGCCGGCTGCTGCCGGTGGCCATCGCCATCATCATCGGTGCCCTGACGTTGTTCTCCGGCCCGACGGGCATCGCCGCGATCGGTGCCCTGCTGGTCGCTGTCGGCCCGCTGAAAACGATTGTGGCGCGGCATACTTCGCGCTTCGGTTATCTGGCTCTGCTGGCGCCGATCCTCGCCGCGGGCACGGTGACGGCGATCCTGATCTTCCGTGACCAGACGCTGGCCGCCGAGCTCGACGCCAGCTCCTTCAAGACCACCGTCGGCCCCGCGCTGAGCTGGTTCGACGAGCACATCCGCTACGAGCGGCTGTTCACCACCAGCCCCGACGGCTCGGTGGCCCGCCGCTTCGCGGTGCTGACGCTGCTGCTGGCATTGGCGGTATCGCTCGCAATGTCGTTGCGCAAGGGGCGAATTCCGGGCACTGCCGCCGGGCCGGCCCGCCGCATCGTCGGCATCACGATCATCTCGTTCCTGGCGATGATGTTCACGCCCACCAAGTGGACACACCACTTCGGCGTGTTCGCCGGGCTGGCCGGTTCGCTGGGCGCACTGGCCGCCATCGCGGTCGGCACCGTGGCCATGCGCTCACGCCGCAACCGCGCGATGTTCGCCGCGACGGTCCTGTTCGTCATGGCCCTGTCGTTCGCCACGGTGAACGGCTGGTGGTACGTGTCCAACTTCGGTGTGCCGTGGTCGAATCAGTTCCCCGAGTGGCACTTCGGCTTCACCACGTTCCTGTTCGGGCTGTCGTTCCTGACGCTCCTGTGGGCGGCGTGGCTGCACTTCTACGACCACGATCCCGAGCGCCCGGTCAGTCGCCGGATTCCCCAGGCGCCCTTGGCAATTGCGTCGTGGATCGTGGTGTTCTTCGAGGTGCTGTCACTGACCCTGGGCATGACGCAGCAGTGGCCGGCCTGGTCGGTGGGTCGTTCGAACCTCCAGGCGCTGACCGGTAAGACCTGCGGCCTGGCCGACGACGTCATGGTCGAACAGGACACCAACGCGGGCAAGCTCGTGCCGCAGTCCGGGACGGTCGGCGACGCCCTCGGCGCGGGCAGCGCAGAAGGCTTCACCCCCAACGGAATTCCCGCCGACGTCTCCGCGGACCCGGTCATGGAACCGCCCGGCGGCACCAACTTCGCCGACAACGACGGCGGCCCCGTCAGCGGTGCGGAACCGGGTACCGAAGGCGGCACCACCTTTGCGGCCGGAGTGAACGGTTCAAAGGCCCGGCTGCCCTACAACCTCGATCCGGCCACCACCCCGGTGCTCGGCAGTTGGCGCCCCGGCGTACAGATCCCGGCGCGGATGCGCTCGGGCTGGTACAAACTGCCGCCGCGCGATCAGGCCGGACCGCTGCTCGTCGTCGCCGCTGCGGGCCGTTTCAATCAGGGCGAGGTACGCGTCGAGTACGCCACCGACGCCCAGGCCGCGGCCGGCAAGATCGCCGGCGCGGTCGGCTTCGCCGATGTCGGTGCCGCACCCGCCTGGCGCAATCTGCGCGCCCCGATGGCCGCCATCCCGGCCGACGCCACCCTGATCCGCATCGTCGCCACCGACGACGACCTCGCGCCGCAGCACTGGATCGCCCTGACCCCGCCGCGCATCCCGAAGCTGCGCACGTTGCAGGACGTCGTCGGCTCGAAGGACCCGGTGATGCTGGACTGGCTCGTCGGCCTGGCGTTCCCGTGCCAGCGGCCGTTCGGTCACAACAACGGCGTCACCGAGGTGCCCAAGTGGCGCATCCTGCCGGACCGCTTCGGCGCCGAGGCCAACTCGCCCGTCATGGACTACCTCGGCGGCGGGCCGCTCGGCATCACCGAGCTGCTGTTCAAGGCCACCCCGGTGCCGACGTATCTGAAGGACGACTGGTTCCGGGACTGGGGCTCGCTGCAGCAGTTCACGCAGTACTACCCCGACGCGCAGCCGGCCCAGATCGACCTCGGGAAGGCCACGCGCAGCGGGCTGTGGGCCCCGGCGCCGCTGCGGCACTCGTAGTCAGTGGCCGCCGGATGGCCGCCGGGCGTGTCGGCTCTGCTGCCACATGTTTGAGCTGTCCCGGGAGCGAGCACGCCATTCCTGACCAGGTGGCGGTGAACCGGCCCAGAAATCGCCGTGCCGTCAGTCTCGCCGCCGACATATTTGTCGCGATCGTGCGCACCCGGAAGTGGCGCACGACAAGTACGCCGTCCGGCTGTCTGCCCAGGGCAGCAAGCTCTATTGAGGGTCACATTCCGGCCAACTAGCTCGACATTCCCCGTCAGTGGCCCAGGCCACATATAACTGTCGCCTAGTCTTGAGCCTCGTGCCTGCCAGGACTGCCCGTCTCGTCGCGATCATCGCGGGCCTTGCCGGTCTGCTGCTCTGCGCGCTGACCCCACTGCTGCCCGTCAAGCAGACGACCGCGACCATCTTGTGGCCCCAGGCCCCCGGTGCCAGCGGAAACGTCTCCGATCTCACCGCCCCGCTGGTGTCGGGTGCGCCGCTGGCGCTGGATGTCTCCATCCCGTGCTCGGCCATCGCCACCGTGCCGGCGGCCGGTGGTCTGGTGTTCTCGACGATCCCACCGGACGGCATCGACGCCAGCCGCAACGGCCTGTTCGTGCGCGCCAACGCCGCGGACGTCGTCGTCGCTTTCCGGGACACCGTCGCCGCGGTCGCCAAGCGGTCCGACATCGCCGCCGGGAAGTGCAGCAACCTGCATCTCTGGGCGACCAACGGCGGCGTCGGCGCCGACTTCATCGGCCTGCCGGGAGCCGCCGGCACCGGCAGTGTGGAGAAGAAGCCCCAGGTGGCCGGCATCTTCACCGGCCTCAAGGTGCCCGCACAGCCCGGCTTGTCCGCGCGCGTCGACGTCGACACCCGGTTCATCGTGGTCCCGACGTTCGTGAAGTCGGCCGCCATGGCGCTCGGTGTGCTGCTGACGCTGGTCTCGATCGCCGCGCTGGCACTGCTGGACCGCCTGGACGGCCGCCGTGTGCACGACGGCTGGCAGCGCTTCTGGAAGGTCAGCCGCTGGCACTGGCTCGCGGACATCGCGGTGTTCGCCGGCCTCGGAGGCTGGCACCTGATCGGCGCCATCTCCTCCGACGACGGCTACAACCTGACCATCGCGCGGGTCTCCAGCCAGGCCGGCTATGTCGCCAACTACTACCGCTACTTCGGCACCTCCGAGGCGCCGTTCGACTGGTACCAGTCGGTGCTCGCCCATATGGCGAGCATCAGCACCGCCGGCGTGTGGATGCGGCTGCCCGCACTGCTGGCCGGCATCGCGACCTGGACGCTGCTGTCTCGCTGGGTGCTGCCGCGGCTCGGCCCCGGCGCCCGCGGGGTGTCGTCGAACGCAATCGCGATCTGGACCGCGGCGGCTGTCTTCCTGGCGGCCTGGTACCCGTTCAACAACGGCCTGCGCCCCGAGCCGCTGATCGCCTTCGGTGTCATCGCGACCTGGGTTCTCATCGAGTACGCCATCGCCACCCGGCGCCTGGCGCCCGCGGCGGTCGCGATCATCGTGGCGGCGTTCACCGCGACGACGGCGCCGCAGGGCCTGATCGCGCTGGCCCCGCTGCTCGTCGGCGCCCGCGCGCTGGTCCGCACGGTCCGCAGCCGCCGGGCCGGGACGGGCCTGCTGGCCCCGATCGCGACGCTGGCCGCCTCGGCGTCGCTGATCCTGACGGTGATCTTCCGGAACCAGACCCTGGCGACCGTGGCCGAGTCGGCGCGCATCAAGTACACCGTCGGCCCGACCATCTCCTGGTACCAGGAATTCCTGCGCTACTACTTCCTCACGGTCGAAGACAGCGTCGACAGCTCCATGACCCGCCGCTTCTCCGTGCTGATCCTGCTGCTGTGCCTGTTCGCCACCCTCGCCCTCCTGCTGCGCAAAGGCCGGGTCCCCGGCCTGGCCAGCGGTCCGGTGTGGCGCCTGCTCGGCAGCACCATGCTCGGCCTGCTGCTCCTGCACTTCACCCCGACCAAGTGGGCCGTGCAGTTCGGTGCGTTCGCGGGCCTCTCCGGTGCGTTCGGGGCGATCATCGCCTTCGCGTTCGCGACGGTCGGGCTGCACAGCCGGCGGAACCTGGCGCTGTACGTGACGGCACTGCTGTTCGTGCTGGCCTGGGCGACGTCCGGGATCAACGGCTGGTTCTACGTCGGCAACTACGGCGTGCCGTGGTTCGACCGGCAGCCCGTGCTGGCCGGCCACCCCGTCACCTCGATGTTCCTGGTGCTGGCGATCATCTCCGCCCTGCTTGCGGGCTGGCTGCACTTCCGCATCGACTACGCCGGGCACACCGAGGTCGCGGAGACCCGCCGCAACCGGGCGCTGGCGTCGACGCCGCTGCTGATCGTCGCGGTGATCATGGTCGTGCTCGAGGTCGGCTCGATGGCCAAGGGCTTCGTGCAGCGCTACCCGCAGTACACGACCGCGCGGGCCAACCTGGATGCGCTCGGGTTGTCCGACAAGAGCTGCGCGATGGCCAACGACGTGCTGGTCGAAGCCGACACCAATGCCGGCACGCTGCAGCCGGTGCCCGGCCAGACGTGGGGCAAGTACGGACCGCTGGGCGGCGAGAACCCCGTCGGCTTCACGCCGAACGGGATCAGCGACTCGCTCGCACCGCCGCATCCGGTGGTCGCGAACCCCGGCACCGTGAACTCCGACGGGTCGCCCAACAAGCCCAACGTCGGCGTCGCCTTCGCGGCCGGCACCGGTGGCGGCTACGGCCCGACGGGTGTCAACGGCTCCAACGTGTTCCTGCCGTTCGGCCTGGACCCCGCCCGCACCCCGGTGATGGGCAGCTTCAAGGAGAACGGCGTCGCCGCCAAGGCCACCTCCGCCTGGTACCAACTGCCGCCGCGCAGTGCGGACCGGCCGCTCGTGACCGTCGCCGCGGCCGGTGCCATCTGGTACTACGACGAAGAGCACGAGTTCCACTACGGCCAGTCGCTCAAGCTCCAGTGGGGCGTGCACCGGCCGGACGGCAGCTACCAGGCCCTCGCCGAGGTGCAGCCCATCGACACCTTCGCCCAATATGCTTGGCGCAACCTGCGATTCCCGCTCGCGTGGGCACCGCCGGAGGCCAACGTCGCCCGCATCGTGGCCGACGATCCGAACCTGTCGGAGGACCAGTGGTTCGGGTTCACGCCGCCGCGGGTCCCGACGCTGCAGACCGCGCAGCAGTTCCTGGGTTCGCAGACGCCGATCCTCATGGACATCGCCACCGCCGCGAACTTCCCGTGCCAGCGCCCGTTCTCCGAGCATCTCGGTGTCGCGGAGCTGCCGCAGTACCGCATCCTGCCGAACACCAAGCAGGTCGTGGTGTCGTCGAACATGTGGCAGTCCGCGCAGAAGGGTGGCCCGTTCCTGTTCATCCAGGCGCTGTTGCGGACGTCGACCATCCCCACCTACCTGCGCAACGACTGGTACCGAGATTGGGGCTCCATCGAACGGTACGACCCGGTGGTGCCGCCGTCAGTGGCGCCGCCCGCAGCGATTGACCAAGGCACCATGACCGTCAACGGCTGGAGCCGCCGCGGCCCGATCAGGGCCCTGCCATGAAGCCCGATCAGGGTCTTCCGATGACCGGGACGGGAATGAACGCACAGCAAGTCAAGGTCACCCGCTGGGTGGCCATCGTCGCGGGCCTGATCGGCTTCGTGCTGTCGGCACTGACGCCGCTGCTGCCGGTGGTGCAGACGACAGCGCAGCTGAACTGGCCGCAACAGGGCCAGTTCGGCAACGTGACGGCGCCGCTGATCTCGCAGACGCCGGTGACGATGACGGCGACCATCCCGTGCGACGTGCTGCGGACGCTGCCGCCCTCGGGCGGGCTGGTGTTCGGCACGGTACCCAAGGACGGCAAGCAGGCCGCACTGAACGGCCTGCTGGTCAACGTGTCCAGCAGCCGCGTCGACATCACCGACCGCAACGTGGTGATCGCCAGCGTGCCGCGACTGAAAGCCATTGGTAATCCCGGTTGTTCGCGCATCGAGATCATCTCCGACAAGAACGGCACCTTCGCGACGTTCGTCGGGCTGACCGGCACCGACGGCAAGGAACTGCGCACCGGGTTCGCCGACCCGAACCTGCGGCCCACCGTCGTCGGCATCTTCACCGACCTCAAGGGCGCTGCTCCGCAGGGACTTTCGGTGTCCGCCACCATCGACACCCGGTTCATCAACCGGCCGACCATCATCAAGTACACCGCCATGTTCGGCGGCATCGCGGCGACCATCGTTGCGCTGCTGGCACTTTGGCGGCTGGACCGCCTCGACGGACGTCGCATGCAGCGCCTCATCCCGAGCCGCTGGCGGACCTTCAACATCGTCGACGGCGTCGTGATCGGCGGGTTCCTGCTGTGGCATGTGCTGGGCGCCGGGTCATCTGACGACGGCTACATCCTGGGCATGGCGCGCGTCGCGCCGCATGCGCAGTACATGATCAACTACTTCCGCTGGTTCGGTAGCCCCGAGGATCCGTTCGGCTGGTACTACAACGTGCTGGCCCTGATGACGCACGTCAGCGACGCCAGCATCTGGATCCGCCTGCCGGACTTGATCTGTGCGCTGATCTGCTGGCTATTGCTGTCCCGCGAGGTGCTCCCCCGCCTCGGACCCGCAGTCGTGGGCAGCAAGGCCGCCATGTGGGCCGCGGGCCTGGTCCTGATGGCCGCGTGGATGCCGTTCGACAACGGCCTGCGCCCCGAAGGCCAGATCGCCACTGGCGCCCTGATCACCTACGTCCTGATCGAACGTGCCATCGGCACCAGCCGGCTGACCCCGGCGGCGCTCGCCATCATCAGTGCGGCGTTCACCCTCGGGATCCAGCCGACCGGCCTGATCGCCGTGGCGGCGCTGCTCGCCGGTGGCCGACCGATTCTGCGCATCCTGGTGAAGCGGCGCCGCGAGGTCGGCACCTGGCCGCTGGTGCTCCCACTGCTGGCCGCCGGTTTCGTCGTCCTCACCGTGGTGTTCGTCAACCAGACCGCGGCAGGCGTGTTGGAGGCCACCAGGATTCGCACCGCGATCGGCCCGAGCCAGGCGTGGTACACCGAGAACCTTCGGTACTACTACCTGTTCCTGCCGACGGTCGACGGCTCGATGACCCGGCGCTTCGGCTTCCTGTTGGCCGCGCTGAGCCTGTTCACGTCGATGTTCATGATCCTGCGGCGCAAGCGGGTTCCCGGTATCGCCCGCGGACCGGTGTGGCGCCTGATGGGCATCATCTTCGCCACCATGTTCTGCCTGATGTTCACCCCGACCAAGTGGGTGCACCACTTCGGCCTGTTCGCGGCCGTGGGCGCCGCGATGGCCGCGGTGGCCACCGTGCTGGTGTCGCGGTCGGTACTGAAGTCGGCGCGCAACCGCATGGCCGTCACCTCGGCGGTGCTGTTCCTGCTGGCGCTGGTTTCGGCCACCACCAACGGCTGGTGGTACGTGTCCAGTTACGGTGTGCCGTTCAACAACGACATGGTCGCTGTCGGCGGAATCAAGCTCAGCACAATCTTTTTGGTGCTGTTCGTGATCACCGCGGTGTGGGCGTTCTGGCTGCACTTCAACAGCGACCGTCCCGAAGGCCGCCTCACCCGGCTGGTCACGGCGGCCCCGATTCCCCTGGCCGCCGCGTTCATGGTGGTGGTGTGCGTGGCATCGATGGCGATCGGCGCGGTGCGCGAGTACCCGACGTACTCGAACCTGGCGAGCAATCTGCGGGCGCTCAAGGGTGGCTGCGGACTGGCCGACAACGTGCTGGTCGAGCCGGATTCGAACGCCGGCTTCCTGACGCCGCAGCCCGGTGAGTACGGGCCGCTCGGCGCGCTGGGCGGCGTGGGCCCCGTCGGCTTCACCCCCAATGGCGTGCCGGATCGTATTGTCGCCGAGGCAATTCGGCAGGACTTCCCGATGCCGGGCACCGACGCCGACTGGGACGCCGCGACGAAGCTCAAGACACCGGGTATCAACGGATCGACGGTGCCGCTGCCCTACGGCTTGGACCCCGCGCGGGTGCCGGTCGCCGGCACGTACATCACCGGCCCGCACTCGCAGGCCAAGCTGACGTCGGCCTGGTACGGCCTGCCGGCCGCCGACGCCGCGCATCCGCTCGTGGTCGTCACGGCCGCCGGCACCATCACCGGCTACAGCTCGCTCAAGGGCCGCACCGAGGGTCAGACCGTCGAGCTGGAGTACGGCCGCACCGGCCCCGACGGGCACCCCGTCGCCGGCGGACGCGTCGCGCCCTACGACATCGGCCCCACGCCGTCGTGGCGCAACCTGCGCTTCGACCGTCGCGAGATTCCGGCCGACGCCACCTACGTCCGCGTTGTGGCGGTGAACCTTTCGCTCAACGAGGGCGACTGGATCGCCGTCACCCCGCCGCGCGTGCCCGAGCTCAAGACCGTCGAGCAGTTCATCGGCAAGACCCAGCCGGTGCTGATGGACTGGGCTGTCGGCCTGGCGTTCCCGTGTCAGCAGCCGATGCTGGTGCGCAACGGCGTGACCGAGGTGCCGAAGTTCCGCATCACACCGGACTACACCGCCAAGAAGCAGGACACCGACACCTGGCAGGACGGCATCAACGGCGGCCTGCTGGGCATCACCGACGTGCTGCTGAAGGCCCACGTGATGTCGACGTACCTGTCCGACGACTGGGGCCGGGACTGGGGCTCGCTGCGTCAGTTCACGACCGTCGTCGACGCGACGACGGCCGAGCTGGACCTGGGCACCGCGGTCCACAGCGGGCTGTGGTCACCGGGGAAGATGCGGATCAAGCCCTAGCTCACTGCGCCGGATGGCCAGTTGTCACACGCTTTCGTCGGAAAGCTGTGATGACTGGCCATTCGGCGTTTGTGGGTATGCCCGTCTGATGGCGCGCCGAGGCGCCCTTGACAGATTCCCAATAAAACACAATCATTAGCAATCAAATCCAAGTGTTGCAGATCACAGATCGAGGGAGGTGTCGTGGCATCCACAGGACCCGCCTCCCGCGATGCTGCGGGCGCTCTCTACGCCGACCAGCGCAAACAGCAGCTACTCGAGATGCTTCGCCGCGATGGTCGAATCGACGCCGCCCGGACGGCGTTGGAGCTCGGCGTGACGGGCGAGACCATCCGCAAGGACCTCATCCTGCTGGAGCGCCAGGGCCTGTTGCGGCGGGTGCACGGTGGCGCGGTACGCGTCGACTACCTCCCCTACGAACCTGCCGTCGAGACCCGGACCGAGTTCCTCGCCGAGAAGGCCCGCATCGCCAAGGCCGCGCTCGCACATCTTCCGGAACGTGGATCGGTTCTGATCGACGCCGGGTCCACCACCGCGCAGCTGGTCGAGCAGTTTCCCGGCGACCGCGAACTCACCGTGTACACCAACTCGTTGACGCAGGCACTGACCCTGCTCAACCGGCCACTGCTGACGGTCTACACATTGGGCGGCCGGGTCCGGTCGAAGACCTTTGCCGAGGTGGACGATTGGGCGGCCCGCGCGCTCGCCGAGATCAACGTCGACGTCGCCTTCCTGGGCGCCAACGGCATCAGCATCGACCGCGGGCTCACCACCCCCGCCCCGTCTGAAGCCGCCGTGAAACGACGCATGCTCGCGTGCGCACACCGCCGCATCCTGCTCGCCGACCACAGCAAGTTCGGGGCCGTCAGCGGCGCCCAGTACGGCCGGCTGGAAGACATCCAGCTGCTGATCACCGACACCGGCGTCGACAGCCGGCAACTCTCCGAGCTTTCCGCCGCCGGCGTGACCGTGGAGCAGGCGTGATATCTGCCGCCAACGCAACAACTTTCGCCAATCCATGAGTTCACCAGCCGTCGCCCGCTGCCCAGAAGGAGAATGCACATGGCCGATCCGAAAATCCTCGGTCTGGTCCTGGCCGGAGGCGAAGGCAAACGGCTGTCCCCACTGACACTCGACCGAGCCAAGCCCGCGGTGCCGTTCGCCGGACTGTACCGACTCGTCGACTTCGCGCTCTCGAATCTGGTCAACGCCGGCGTACTGCGGATCGCCGTCCTCACGCAGTACAAGAGCCACAGCCTCGATCGCCACATCACCACGACGTGGCGAATGAGCAGCCTGCTCGGCAACTACGTGACTCCCGTACCCGCCCAACAGCGTCTGGGCCCGCAGTGGTACACGGGTTCGGCCAACGCCATCCACCAGTCACTGAACCTCATTCACGACGAAAAGCCCGATCTCGTTGCGGTTTTCGGCGCCGATCACGTGTACCGCATGGACCCGCGGCAGATGATCAAGCAGCACCTCGACGGTGGCGCCGGCGCCACCGTCGCCGGAATCCGGGTGCCGCGTGGCGAGGCGAGTGCCTTCGGCGTGATCAAAACCGCGGGCGACGGACGGCAGGTCGAGGCGTTCCTGGAGAAACCCAGCGACCCGCCGGGCCTACCCGACGCCCCCGACGAATCGTTCGTCTCGATGGGCAACTATGTCTTCTCGACCGAGGTACTCATCGATGCGCTACATGCCGACGCCGCCGACGAGTTCAGCAAGCACGACATGGGTGGCGACATCATGCCGATGATGGTCGAACAGGGCCGCGCCCAGGTCTACGACTTTCAGAGCAACCAGGTCCCGGGCACCCATGCCGAGAACAGCGGTTACTGGCGCGACGTCGGAACGTTGGACTCCTACTACGACTCCCACATGGACCTGTGCGCCGTGGTCCCGGCTTTCGACTTGTACAACAGCGCGTGGCCGATCCTGACGCACATTCCGCCCCACCCACCGGCGAAGTTCGTCCACGATGATGGCGACCGGGTCGGCCGCGCCGTCAACAGCGTCATCTCCAACGGCGTGATCATCTCCGGCGCGCTGGTCCGAGAATCGGTCCTGTCACCTGGTGTTCGCGTCGAGGAGCACGCCACGGTGGACCGCTCGGTGATCCTGGACAACACCGTGATCGGCGCACATGCCTTGGTCCGCAACGCCATTGTCGACAAGAACGTCGTGATTCCGGCCGGCGCCCAGGTCGGCGTCGACAAGGAGCATGACAGGGCACGCGGCTTCGTCATCTCCGACGGCGGGGTGACGGTCGTCGGTAAAGGCCAACGGGTCACCGCATGACCAACAACCGAGTAGGAAGCAGGAGGTAGAACATGATCGGGAAGCGAACCGCGTTGCCACTGCCCGCACCGGCGATCCGGCCGGTGGCCGACGAATGGGAATGGCAGGAGTCTGCCCGTTGCCGCTCAATGGATTCCAGCGTCTTCTTTCACCCCGACAACGAACGGGGCCGGGCGCGTAGACAACGCGAACAACGCGCCAAAGAGATTTGTCGCCAATGTCCGGTGAAGGCCCCGTGCGCCGCCTTTGCACTGCTGTCCGGCGAGCCGTACGGCATCTGGGGTGGCGTATCTGAATCCGAACGTCTTGCTGCGCTGGGTATTTCAGATCCGCGCGCGGCCGGAAACCTGAGTACGTCGAAGCGCCGGGAGGCCCGACGCGCCGGACTGGCTGCTGCGAGCGGTGAATAGGAATAGCGCCACACCGCCGGGAACACTGAACTCACTCGTGGTCGGTGACGGCACTGCGCACGCACTCCCGCAGCCACTGGTGGCGACGATCGAGTTCGAACGCAGGATGCCAGATCATCCGGTAGGGCATCGTCGCGATCTCGGCCGGCGCGGGCAGCAGGCGTAGTTCAGAGCCGGCGATCCAAGCGTCGACAAATCGACCGGGAAGTGTTGCCACCAAATCGGTTCCATGAAGCATCGGAAGCGTCGCGGTGTGATACGGCACCGTGACCACCGCCCGGCGGACCCTGCCCAGCTCCGCGATGCGGTAATCGATATCGGGCTGCACCCCATCCGCCACGTCCACGACCACGTGGCCGAACTCGAGATACTCCTCAAGGGTTATCGCGCCTCGCGCCGCCAGCGGATGCCCTTCGGATACAACGCACTTGAAGTGCTCGGTGACGAGCTGAGTGGCGTTCAGATCGTCCGGCGTGTGGCCCCCGTAGAGCCCCAGATCGACCGCGCCACGGCGGATCTGATCCTCGATCCCGTCGGGGCGCCAGCTGCGGAAACGTATTGTCGTGCCAGGTGACTGCGATCGGATCAAGCGTGCGATGGCAGGGCCGTAGGTGTGGACAGCGTAGTCACTCCCGGCGATGTGGACCGGCTGCGTTGACGCGCCGGGATCGAACTCCGCTGGCGCCAGGAGGGTTTCGAGCAGCGGTATCAGCGTGGTGAGCTGGCGGTGAATGTCCTCGGCACGGGCCGACAGCCGGAATCCGTCCGGATCGCGAACGAGCAGCGGGTCATCGAGCAGTCTGCGCAGCCGCTGCAGGGCGCGGCTCATGGCAGGTTGGCTGAGCCCGATTCGGGACGCAGCGCGCGATACCTGCCGTTCCTCGAGCAGTGCGACCAATGGTGTCAGCAGATTCAAGTCTGCCCGCTCGGTATGCGTCGTGAGCATAGCGAATATCATAGATATGCATGTGACAAATGGTCGGTGCGCGAGCAGGCTTGGAGCCATGAAGATTTCCGGCAACACCATTTTCATCCCGGGTGCCACGAGCGGCATCGGGCTCGCGTTGGCAATCGCCCTGCGGGACAAAGGAAACAACGTCATCATCGGCGGCCGCCGCGAACAGCTGCTCCGCCAGATCACCGCCGAACATCCCGGGATCGATGCGGTCCGTATCGACACCGCGGACCCCGACAGCATCCAAGCCGTGGCCACTCAGGTGCTGGCCGAGCATCCCGATGTGAACGTGGTGATCACCATGGCCGGGGTGATGAAGATCGAAGACTGGCACGCACCGGAGAGCTTCCTGGCTGCGGCAGAAACGACCATCAACACCAACGTGCTGGGCACGATCCGGCTCATCGCCGCATTCATCGAACATCTGCAGACCCAACCCGCTGCCACTGTCATCACCGTGTCGTCAGGCCTGGGATTCACTCCGCTGAAGGTGACTCCGAGCTACAACGCCTCCAAAGCTGCCATCCACCTGCTGACCGAGACGCTGCGGCTGCAATTCGCCGGTTCCTCGGTGGAATTCAAGGAACTCCAGCCGCCCGCGGTGCGGACCGACCTGGTGCCCGGGCAGCGCGACAGCGAGTGGGCCATGCCGCTCGAGCAGTTCGTGAGCGAAGTCGTCGCGATCCTCGAGAACCAGCCGGCTGCCGATGAGATTCAGGTCGAGAACGTCAAGTTCTTACGTTATGCCGAAGTGCGCGGTGAGTACGACCATGCGGTGGCCGTTCTCAACTCGGCCGACCCGCACAGCAACTGACCGGACGGCCGACTCAGGCCACGCCGACCGCTTCGGCCGGCTGGGCGGGTTCGATCACAGGCAGCGGGGTCCGGATGTAGCGCGTCCAGGTCAGCGTCAGGGCGGCGATGTAGAAGGTGACGAACACCCAGAACGCCGCGGTGGCAGAACCACTGGACAGGTAGGACTGCCGCAACGCCAGGTTGATGCCCACGCCTCCCAGCGCGCCGATGGCACCGGCGAAGCCGATGAGGGCGCCGGACATCCCGCGGGACCAGTTCTGCCGGTCGATCTTGCTGCCCACCACCGAGTGGCTGCGGGCCTCGAAGATCGACGGGATCATCTTGTACACCGAACCGTTGCCGATACCCGACAGGATGAACAGCGCGACGAAGCCGACGATGAAGCCGGTCAGGGTGGCCGCGTCGACGGCACCGCCAGTGTGGTCGTGGTAGGTCGACACCGAAATCAGCAGTGCGCCAAACACGATCATGCCGGCGAAGGCTGCCACGGTCACGCGAGCACCGCCGATGCGGTCGGCGAGCTTCCCGCCGTAGACCCGGGCCACCGAACCGAGCAGCGGACCCACGAACGCGATCTGAGCCGCGTGCAGCGCCGCCTGCGCGGCACTCTGGCCACCCGCGACGAAGTTGATCTGCAGGACCTGGCTGAAGGCGAACGAGAAGCCGATGAACGAGCCGAACGTCCCGATGTACAGGAAAGCGATGCTCCAGGTGTCCGGCTCGGTCAGGATGGCACGCATCGCCCCGGAGTCGATTCGGTGCTGTGCAAGGTTGTTCATGAACAAAGCGGCACCGATCGCGGCGACAGCCAACAGGACAAGGTAGATCGCGCACACCCAGTGGGGTGCGCGGTTACCCGCCACGGCGATCACCAGCAGGCCCACCACCTGAATGGCCGGCACACCGAGATTGCCTCCGCCGGCGTTGATTCCGAGCGCCCAGCCCTTGAGTCGCTGCGGGTAGAACGCGTTGATGTTGGTCATCGACGACGCGAAGTTGCCACCACCGAGGCCGGCGAGTGCCGCACACACGAGATACGGCCACAACGGAAGCCCCGGATGCGCCAGCAGCCACATGCTGCCCAGCGTCGGAACGAAGAGCACGAGCGCGGAGAAGACGGTCCAGTTGCGGCCACCGAAGGTCGCGGTCGCCATCGTGTACGGGATGCGCAGGCAGCCACCCACGAGAGTCGCGGTGGCGGCCAGCAGGAACTTGTCCCCGGCGGTGAAGCCGTACACGGACTGCGGCATGAACAACACCATGACCGACCACATGGTCCAGACCGAGAGCCCGATGTGCTCCGCGATCACCGACCAGATCAGGTTCCGCCGGGCGACATTCTTGTTACCGGCCTCCCAGGCAACGATGTCTTCGGGGTCCCAGTCAGTAATGGTTCGAGATCGAAACATGTTGCAAACATAGAATTTTCATGTTTCCCCGAGGCTCCGAGCGATGACCCGGCGGTGACAATTCACTCACCCGCAGGCGGGTCATCGTGTGAGGCGTCTCAAACGCCGAACGTGAAGTAGATGACCAAGATTCGGCGATTTCTCGCTCTTGACGTTCGGCACAGCAGCAGGATCTAGACCCAGCGACTGCGAGGAGGCGGCGCCTGCGGCGTCACCCAGGCCTTCGCGTACCGACTGTTGCTGGCGCGCTGCGGGTCCCGGCTGCGGTAGACGACGTACGGCCGCACCAGGTACCCGACCGGGGCGCTGAACATGTGCACCAGCCGCGTGTAGGGCCAGATACCGAAAAGCGTCAGGACGATGAGCACGTGCACCTGGAAGGACAGGGGCGCTGTCGACATCAATTCGGGCGTCGGGTGCGGAGTGAAAAGACTCCGTAGCCAAGGGGATACGGTCTCCCGGTAGTTGTATGCCGACACCACGTTGCCCAGGGTGTTGACCATGCCGGTGACCAGTGCGCCGACCAGCAGCAGGTACATGAGCTTGTCACTGACGGTGGTGGCAGCGCGTACGGCGGGCACCTTCGTACGGCGGTACAACAGGATGGCGGCGCCGGCGATCACCGCGAACCCCGCCGGCGCACCCATCCCGATCGCCATCAGGTGATAGGTGTGTTCGGAAATGCCGATCGCCGAAGTCCACGATTCCGGGATGAGCAGGCCGACTACGTGTCCGCCCAGCACGCCGAGGATGCCGAAGTGGAACAGTGGGCTGCCGAGCCGCAGCAGTCGGCTCTCGTAGATCTGCGATGACCTTGTGGTCCAGCCGAATTGGTCGGTCCGGTAGCGCCAGATGTGCCCCAACACGAACGACGTGAAGGCGATGTACGGCAACGTCATCCACAAGAGGTTGGTCATCGTCTGCCTCCAGTCATGGCGGGATCCATCATCATCGGATCCATGCCGAACGGATCCAGGCCGACGTCCTCCTCTGGCGGGCCGTCGGCGGCGAGTTCAGTGATGCGCCGGCGATCGGCGGTGTTGATCGGCGGCAGGGTCGCCAGGACCGCGGCCAGCAGAGCGGCATATGGAGAACCGCTGTCCTGCAACGACAGCCGCAACAGCTCGAGAACCGGCACGTGCTCGGCCAGGAGTCGTTCGCCGCGCGCCTGGTCGACGGTGGCGGCGAATTCGAGCACCAGCGGCAGGTAGTCGGGCAGCTCTTCGTCGCCGATGGTGATGTCCGCCTGCCGATAGGCGTGCTTGAACCGCAGCAGCGCCATCCCTCTCTTGCGGGTGTCGCCGTAGGCGTAATACGTCAGGTGCAGGCTCGTCCGTCGGCGCATGTCGAACGTCTCGACGTACCGGGTGGCGCGCTCGGTGGCGTTGGTCTCGCAGAAGTACCACAGGAAGTCGGTCACGTGAGTGCGGATCGGCTCCGGCAGTTCACCTGCGGCAGCAGCCAGTTCGTCGGTGAGGGCGCATGTTTCGGCGGTCGGGTAGTCGAGCAACAGCGCCGTGATGCGCCACACCAGCCGTTGCTGGTGCTCGGACAGGTCCGGACCGGTCGCCGTCCGGCGCCCCAGGGACAGGAGCTTCATCGGCTCGGCACCAGTCCGTCGGGACTGCGGCCGTCCCAGTTGAGCAGGTTGACCCGCGTCGGATCGTCCTTCGGCACAGCACTGTTGGTGTCGACGAGGTGGAACTTGTCAGCCATCGCGTCGAAGGCCGACATTCCCGGACCACCGTCACCGTCGAGGCTGCAGCCGGTGGCGATCGCGTCGAGTCGGTGCGCGTCGGAACCCGCACCGCTCGGAATGACGTATCGGTCTTGGTATTTGGCGATGGCCAGCAGCCGGTACATCGACTCGATCTCCTCGCCGGTGAGTCGCACCGACTCGGGAATGGTCTCGTCGAACTCCTCGCCGAGGTTCGCCGACCGCATGTAGGCGCGCATGGCGGCCAGTCGCTGTAAGGCCGCCCGGACGGGCCCGACCTCCCCCGCGGTGAACAGCTCGGCGAGGTACTCGATCGGGATCCGCAGCGTGTCGATGGCGCCGAACAGGTTGTTCTTGTTCTCGCCGTCGTGGCCGGTTTCCTTGAGGATGTCCACCACCGGCGACAGCGGAGGGACGTACCAGACCATCGGCATGGTGCGGTATTCCGGGTGCAACGGCAGCGCCACCTGGTAATCGACGATCAGCCGGTAGACCGGTGAATTCTGCGCAGCCTCAATCCATTCGGGCGAGATGCCGGCTCGCTCGGCCTCGGCGACCACGCGCGGGTCGTGCGGGTTGAGGAACACCCCGAGCTGCGACGGATACAGGTCCTTTTCATCGGTGACCGACGCCGCTTCCAGCACCTTGTCGGCGTCGTAGAGCATCACACCGATGTACCGCAGCCGGCCGACGCACGTCTCGGAGCAGACCGTCGGGATACCCACCTCGACACGGGGGTAACAGAAGGTGCACTTCTCGGCCTTGCCGGTCTTGTGGTTGAAGTAGATCTTCTTGTACGGGCAGCCGGTGACGCACTGGCGCCAGCCGCGGCACTTGTCCTGATCCACCAGGACGATGCCGTCCTCGGCACGCTTGTAGATGGCGCCCGACGGGCACGCCGCGGCACAGGCCGGGTTCAGGCAGTGCTCGCAGATCCGCGGCAGGTAGAACATGAACGTCTGCTCGAATTCGAGCTTGACCTTCTGGCTGACCTCTTCGACCTTGGCCAGCAACGGATCCCGGCCCACCTGCTCGGGTCCGCCGCCGAGATCGTCGTCCCAGTTGGCGCCCCAGGTGACCTTGGTGTCCTGCCCGGTGATCAGCGACTTGGGCCGGGCCACGGGCGTCGTGTCCATCAATGGCGACGACAGCAGGTTGTCGTAGTCGTACGTCCACGGGTCATAGTAGTCGCTGACCGTGGGCAGGTCCGGATTGGCGAAGATGTTCAGCAGCCGCTTGAACCGCGAGCCCGATCTGAGCGTGAGCTTGCCGCGCTTGTTGAGCGTCCACCCGCCCTTCCAGCGCTCCTGGTCCTGGTACTGGCGCGGATAGCCCTGCCCGGGGCGGGTTTCCACATTGTTGAACCAGACGTACTCGACACCGCTGCGGTTGGTCCACGCCTGCTTGCAGGTGACGCTGCAGGTGTGACAGCCGATGCACTTGTCGAGGTTCATCACCATCGCAAGTTGCGCCATGACTCTCATAGGTCAGTACTCCACTTCTTGCGAACGGCGACGGATCGTCGTCACCTCGTCGCGCTGATTACCCGTGGGGCCGTGGTAGTTCAGTGCGAAGGACTGCTGGGCATAGCCGCCGATCAAGTGCGTGGGCTTGATCATGATGCGGGTCAGGGCGTTGTGAATACCGCCGCGCTTGCCGGTCTTCTCGGTACGCGGCACGTCGACCGCCTTGTCCTGGGCGTGGTACATGAAGACCAGGCCCTCGGGCATCCGGTGGCTGACGATCGCGCGCGCGTTCACCACACCGTTGCGGTTGGTGCACTCGATCCAGTCGTTGTCCTTCACCCCGATCTTGGCGGCGTCGACATCCGACATCCAGATCGCCTGTCCACCACGGGAAAGCGTGAGCATGTACAGGTTGTCCTGGTACGCCGAGTGGATGGACCACTTGGAGTGCGGTGTCAGGTAGCGGACGGTGATGCCACCACTGGTGTCACCGACGGCCGGCTCGTCGAACAATGCGGTCATGTCCAACGGCGGGCGGAACGTCGGCAACTGCTCCCCCATCTCGTCCATCCAGTCGTGGTCGAGATAGAAGTGCTGGCGCCCGGTGAGGGTGTGCCACGGCTTGAGCCGCTCGGTGTTGATGGTGAAAGGTGAATAGCGCCGGCCACCGGTTTCGGACCCCGACCACTCCGGCGAGGTGTTGACCGGCATGGGCCGGGACTGGGTGTCCGCGAAGGTGATTCGCTTGCCTTCGTTCTCGGCGGCCAGGTCGACGAGTTCGGTTCCCGTCCGACGCTGCAGGGCCTCAAAGCCCTCCACCGCCAGGCGGCCGTTGGTGGTGCCGGACAGCGCGAGGATGGCTTCGGCCGCGTGCGTGTCCTTGGCCAGCGACGGCCGTCCCGCCGCGACGCCACGATCGGACACTCCGTTGACGCCGGCCAGGTACTCGACTTCGGCATCGGGGTGGGTGGTGACGCCCTTGACCGTCAGACCCAGCGTTTCGACGAGGGGGCCGAGCGCGGCCATCTTGTCGGCCAGCGCCGGGTAGTCGCGTTCCACCGTCACCAGGCGCGGCATGGTCTTTCCCGGAATCGGTTCGCATTCGCCGGCTTTCCAGTCCAGAACCTTTCCGCCGGGCTGGGCGGTGGCGTCGGAGCTGTCGTGGGCCAGCGGCATCGCGACGATGTCCTTGCGCTTACCCAGGTGCTTCTCGGCGAGCCAGGAGAAGCCGCGGGCGATCCGGTGAAAGGCGTCGAAGTCGGTCTTGGTTTCCCACGGCGGCGAGATGGCCGGCGAGAAGGCGTGGACGAAAGGATGCATGTCGGTACTCGAGAGGTCGTGCTTCTCGTACCACGTCGCGGCCGGGAGCACGATGTCCGAGTACAGCGTCGTGCTGGTGTTGCGGAAGTCCAAGGACAGCAGCAGATCCAGCTTCCCTGCCGGTGCCTCGTCGCGCCAGCGCACATCCTGCGGATGTACGCCGTCCTCATCGCTGGCCGCCACGTTGTTGTCGGCGCCCAGCAGGTGCTTGAGGAAGTACTCGTTGCCTTTCGCCGACGAGCCCAGCAGGTTCGACCGCCACACCGTCAGGCAGCGCGGGAAATTCTCCGGAGCATCCGGGTCCTCGCAGGCGAACTGCAGGTGCCCGGACTTCAGGCCGTCCAGTACATGCTGTGCAGCGTCCTTGCCCTGACGCTCGGCTTCGTCGGCCAGATCCAGCGGATTACGGTTGAACGTCGGGTAACTCGGCATCCACCCCAGCCGGCTCGCGAGAGCGATGTTGTCCGCCGCGGTGCGGCCCGCCAGCATGCCGGTGGCGAGCGGTGAGGTCATCGGCTCGGTGGTGAAGCTGTCGTAGCGCCACTGGTCGGTGGCCAGGTACCAGAAAACGGTGCCCTGCATCTGGCGCGGTGCCCGCTGCCAGTCCAGCCCGAATGCCAGTGTCCCCCAGCCTGTTACCGGACGACACTTCTCCTGGCCGACGTAGTGTGCCCAGCCGCCGCCGTTGACGCCCTGACAGCCGGTGAGCATCACAAGAGACAGGAACGAGCGGTAGATCTGATCCGAATGGAACCAGTGATTCGTGCCGGCACCCATGAGGATCATCGAGCGGCCTTTGGAACGCTCTGCGTTGTCGGCGAATTCGCGCGCGATACGCTCCGCGGCCTGCGCCGGCACGCCGGTGATGGCCTGCTGCCACGCCGGGGTGTACGGCTCGGTGGCGTCGTCGTAGCCGGTGGGCCAAGTGCCCGGCAGACCGTCACGGGCCACGCCGTACTGGGCAAGCATGAGGTCGAAGACCGTGGTGACACGCTGTCCCGCAACGATTCTGGTCGGGACGCCGCGCTCCAGGACGCCGGGCTGGTCGGTATCGAACCGAGGGAGTGCAACGGTAGCGACATCATTGGCGCCACCGTGCAGCGTGAGGAGGGGGTCGACCCCCTGCAGGTCCAGGTTCCATTTTCCTTCACCGGAGGCGGTGAAGCGATGGCCCAGGGACCCGTTCGGCACCACCGGGGCGCCGTCGGCGTCGAGCAGTACCGGCTTGGAGACCGCGGCTTCCGTGTCCGCGTGTTCGCCGCCGAGATCCGCTGCGGTGAGGAACTTTCCGGGCACCAACCGGCCGTCGCGCTCGGTCAGAGCGACCAGGAACGGCAGGTCGGTGTACTTCTTGACGTAGTCGGTGAAGTACGGGGTGTTCTTCTCGACGAAGAACTCCTTGAGGATGACGTGGCCCATCGACATCGCGAGCGCGGCGTCGGTACCCGGGTGGGCCGGCAGCCATTCGTCGGCGAACTTGGTGTTGTCGGCGTAATCCGGCGACACCACAACGACTTTCTGGCCGCGGTAGCGCGCCTCGGTCATGTAGTGCGCGTCGGGCGTGCGCGTGACGGGGACGTTCGAGCCCCACATGATCAGATAGCCGGCGTCGAACCAGTCGGCGGATTCGGGGACGTCGGTCTGGTCACCGAACACCTGCGGCGATGCCACCGGCAGGTCGGCGTACCAGTCGTAGAACGACAGCATCGACCCGCCCATGAGCGAAATGAACCGTGCCCCAACGGCATGACTCACCATCGACATGGCGGGGATCGGTGAGAAGCCCGCGACACGGTCCGGGCCGTAGGTCTTGACGGTGTAGACGTGGGCGGCCGCGGCGATCTCGGCGGCCTCCCACCACTCGGCGCGGACGAAGCCGCCGCGGCCGCGCGCCGACTTGTAGGCCTTGGCCTTCACCGGGTCCTCGACGACGTCGGCCCAGGCCAGCACCGGGTCCTGCAACCGTTCCTTGGCTTCGCGGTAGTAGTCGAGCAGGAGACCCCGGACGTACGGATAACGCACGCGCGCAGGCGAATACGTGTACCAGGAGAAGGACGCGCCACGAGGGCAGCCGCGCGGCTCGTATTCGGGCTTGTCGGCGCCGATCGACGGGTAGTCGGTTTGTTGCGACTCCCAGGTGATCACGCCGTCCTTGACGTAGATCTTCCACGAGCACGAACCGGTGCAGTTGACGCCATGCGTGGAGCGCACCACCTTGTCGTGGGCCCAGCGGTCGCGATAGAAGTCGTCCGCCGAGCGCCCGCCGACCTTGTGGATCGTGCGCTGGTCCCCGGAGATCTCGCCGCGGTGAAAGTACTTGGACAGTCGCAACAACGCATCGCCGGACGTCGCCGGGCTTCCTGCCAACTCGGCCACAAAGCCCTCCTTTCGAGCCGTCGAAACATGAGGCTAGAACCGGCCGAACGACTGTCAAAAGAACGCACAGAACCCCTCTGAGCCTGTGCGACCGCGTTAACAGGGCTGTCATGTCCTGAAACAGACGCGATTTCGGCATCGTGGTTTCTACCTGCGAAGATTCGCCCGTCAGGACTGACGCGCAGCAGCCGGTGTGCGTCACCCGTCACATTGCCGCGGCCGTGCGCCCCGGATTTCTTATCAGCGCGGTAACAAACCGGAGGCGGTGCCCGGAACGGTAGATCCCCTTCCACAGACAACCCTCACGCGCGATTCCGCCGCCTACAAAATCGACGTACACCACGCCTTCGGACGGGCTCTGGCCATCACCGCCGGGCGAGTCAACCATCATCACCGGCCTACTCGGTGAGGTCCTCGCCGAATACACCGACCCGCACCCGGCCTACGCCCGGCAACCGTCGGCCGCGCTCGCCGGTGTCCTGAGACCTCACCACAAAAATGCGAAAACCCACCGTTGCGAGTCGAACATATGTTCGATATAGTGTGTTATGGGAATCGCACCGGAACTCACCACCAGCCTCGACACCCTCCGCGGCGTGCAGGTCCCCGACGACATGCCCGCGGGCGACATTCTGGAGGCGCTGCCGTACGTGGTGAAGCTGCGCAATGTGATCGATCATCTGGCAGCGATGGTGACCGGGGTGCTGGATCGCCGCGGGGTCGCGGCCGCGCAGGGACGGACGTCGCGGGAGGTGTTGATGGCGTTGGGGTGTGCCCCGTCGGTGGCACAGCGACTGGTGCGTGTCGGCGGCGCGTTGCCAATGTTGCCGACCCTCGCTGCGCACGCTCGCGATGGGGCGATCTCCGGTGAGCATGTGGATGCGATCGTCAAAGGCATCAACCACATCCAAGCCCGCGCACCCGGTGAGGTGGACGAGGAGACCCGGTTCGCGCAGGTGACCGATCTGTTGGGGCAGTTCTTCTCCGGCGCCACCCCCGCAGACATCGACAAACGCGCCCGCCGGCTGGGCAACCGGGTCGCCGCCGCCGAAGGGGGCCTGCCGGCCGCCGAGGATCGGTCGGTCAACACCGTCGAGCACCGCGTCACCTCCGATGGTCGGGTGCAGGTGCGCGCGGACTTGGACGTGGAGGTGGGCGCCAAGCTGGTCGCAGCGATCGAGGAACACTCGGCACCGCGGCCAGAACCCGACGGCACCCCCGACACCCGCACGGCGGGCAGGCGGCGGGCCGACGCGCTGGAAGCGGTGCTGGACATCGCCGCCCGCGGCGGCGACACCGCGTCCGCGCCGCGCACCCAACTGCTGATCACCGTGCCCGCCGACGCCCCCGACCTGGCCACACTGGAATTCATCGGATCGATCAGCACCATGACCCTGGAACGAATCTGCTGCGACACCACCGTCACCACCATGATCGTCGACGGCGAACACGTACCCCTCGATATGGGGCGCGAGAAACGCCTGTTCCCGGCGCACCTACGCAAAGCGCTCTATCACCGCGATGAATGCTGCATCAAATGCGGCGCCCCACCCGGACGCACCCACGCCCACCACATCATCCACTGGACCCACCACGGTGAGACCTCACTAGCCAACGGCTGCCTGCTGTGCCCAGCCTGCCACGCCAACGTCCACCACGACGGCTGGGACGTCGTCATGGGCCTGGACAAACACCCCTGGCTCATCCCACCCGCGGCCGTCGACCCACACCGAAAACCCATCCCCGCATACAACCGCCGCACCATGCACCTCGACACAGCCGCCTAACACGCAAAGCATTGCGCACCTTGACAACTCAATAGAGAACCTGGCCCTCATGTTCGCGCGGCGGGTCGAATTCGCATCCGCCGCGCGAACATCACGGCTCGCCAATTTCGGCAGCGCCTAGGGTGTCCCGATGAAGTCGACGCCGGCGGTGATCGCCGGGCGATGCCGCAGAATCCGGTAGTGGGCCAGCCGGCCCAGGCCCTTCGTGGTCTCGAGCCGCGCGCCAGGCCACACCTCTGCGATCTCGACACTGGACGAGTAGGGGCTGTCCGGATCATCCGGATCGTGGATGAGCAGTAGCGGCCGGTCGCCGGCGTATTTGGCCGACGCGGTGATGTCGGTGCCCAGCAGCGGCATGCCGAGCCGTCGGTCCAGGCGCCGGTGCAGGCGGTCCCGGATCCGCGGCCCGAAGTTGTGGCGTTCGGCGAAAGCGTCCAGGTACCAGGTGAAGTCGCCCATCGGGGCGAGGAACACCAAGCGCCCCGTCTGCGCACCGCGCGCCGCGGCCAGCGCCGCCGCCTTTGCACCCAGCGAATGACCGACTACGGCGTGCGCCGGCCCGTGCTGAGCGATGACGGCCCGCACTGCTTCCGCGCACTCGACGATGGTGGTGCGGCCCGGCGCCAGTGCCCCCGGCTCCGAATCGTGGTGGCTGGGGAGGTCGAACGCGATGACCCGATACCCCGCCGCGACAAGGGGTTTGACGAAAACCGCCATGTGCGCCCGGCACCCGCCCCAGCCGTGTACCAGGTAGACCAACGGGCCCGAACCCCACGACTGCCCGGCAATGCGGTGGCCGTCCCACGCCGCTTCAAACGGCGTGCTGTCCGGCAGACCGGGCGGCATCTTGGTGCTCAGGTCGACGTCCGGAACCGTGCACCACAATTCGGTGGCCCAGCGAGCTCCGATCGCGGGCGCGAACCGCTCCAGCCACCAGAAGGCCCGGCGCGTTCGGGCCGGGACCGGGGGGAGCACACCGGCATCGGTGTCGGTCACCGCTTCGCCGTTTCGAGCCTGACCGGCACGCGATTCCGTCAATGCCATGCGTCAACCACCTTGGTACGAAGAGTGTCATCCTGCGACGACCGTCGCTGACGGTCTGGCACTACCCACGACGGCCCCATCGCAAACATCGGCCACCAGACGCAAATGTCCCCCAAACACTGTGTGTCGGGGGACATTTGAGTCAGCTCGCGCGAGATCAGAGTGGCGTCAGGCCGTGCTTGCGGGCGATGCGGTCGTGCTTCTGCTTGTCGCGCAACAACTTCAGCGACTTGCGCAGCAGCAGCCGGGACTCGTGCGGCTGGATCACGGCATCGATGTAGCCACGTTCTGCCGCGGTCCACGGAATCGCCATGTTGGCGTTGTAGCCCTCGATGAAGTCCGCCTTGATCTTCTGCACCTCGGGCGCATTCGGATCGGGGAAGCGCTTCACCAGCAGCTGCGCCGCACCCTGGGCACCGATCACCGCGATGCGTGCGGTCGGCCAGGCGAAGTTGAGGTCGGCCGACAGCTGCTTCGAGCCCATGACGGCGTAACCACCGCCGTAGGCCTTACGGATCACGAACGTCACCTTCGGCACGTCGGCCTCGACGATGGCGTTGAAGAAGCGGCCACCGCGCTTGATGATGCCGCCGGTCTCCTCGGCGACACCCGGCAGGGCGCCGGGGGTGTCGACGACGAAAACCAAAGGCAGGTTGAAGGAGTCGCAGAACCGGATGAACCCGGCCGCCTTGTCGGAGGCCTCGTTACCGATGGCGCCCGCCATGAACAGCGGCTGGTTGGCGATGACGCCGACCGGCCGGCCGTCGACCCGCGCGAACGCGGTGATCATCTCCGGAGCGCGCTGTTCGGCGATCTCGAAGATGTCGCCGTCGTCGAACATGCGGAGCAGGATGTCCATCATGTCGTAGCCGGCGTTGTCGGCGTCCGGCACGATCTTGTCCAGCTCGAAGTCGCTGGGCGTCAGCTCCGGCTCCAGGCCCGGGTTGACGATCGGCGGGTCGTCCCAGGTGTTGGCAGGCAGGAAGCTCAGGTAGTCGCGGACGTACTGGAAGGCGGCGGCCTCGTCCTCGACGACCTTGTGGATGTTGCCGCGCTGCGCCTGGACATCCGCGCCACCGAGCTCGTCGAAGGTCACGTCCTCGCCGGTGACGTCCTTGATGACGTCCGGGCCGGTGATGAACATGTAGCCCTGATCGCGCACGGCCACCAACAGGTCGGTCTGGATCGGCGAGTACACCGCACCACCGGCGCACTTGCCGAGGATGATCGAGATCTCCGGCACCGTGCCGCGCAGCATCTCGTGGCGGCGGCCGAGCTCGGCGTACCAGGCCAGCGAGGTGACGGCGTCCTGGATGCGGGCACCCGCGGAGTCGTTGATGCCGATGATCGGGCAGCCGACCATGGCCACCCACTCCATCAGCTTGGCGACCTTGCGGCCGAACATCTCGCCGACCGAGCCCTGGAACACCGTCTGGTCATGGCTGAACACCGCGACCGGACGGCCGTCGATGGTGGCGTGGCCGGTCACCACACCGTCGCCGTACAGCGCGTTCGGGTCGCCGGGCGTCTTGGCGAGCGCGCCGATCTCGAAGAAGCTGCCCGGGTCGACGAGCGCGTGGATGCGGGCGCGGGCCGACGGAATGCCCTTCTTGTCGCGCCGCGCCTTGGCCTTCTCGTCACCGGGATCGGCTGCCAGCTCCAGCTTTCGGCGAAGCTCTGCGAGCTTCTCTGCCGTCGTGGCAGGGCTGCGCTGTTCGGTAACTTCAGTCACGGTTCTCCTACTACTTCCCGGCCTGGATCTGGTTGATGGCCTGGCTCATGTGCGCCCCGACCTTGGCAATGTACGGCTCGTCGATGGCCTGGATGTGCTCGCCGCCGATATTCACGACCTCGAGATCGGGCGCGAACTCGCCCCATCCGCCGTCGGGCTGACGGGTCGCGTACGCAGGTTCGAACACGATCGCGTCGTCGTGGTAACGGTCCGCCATGTAGAGCACGACGTGGCCGTCATACGGCTGGATGTCGATGGTGTCCAGCGCGCGGTTGTCGAGATACGACGTGCGCTGGTGCTCGATGATGCCGCCCGGGATCTGCACGCCGCTCTGCGCGACGATGTCCAGCACGAACTTCACCTGGCCCTCGTCGTCGAGCTTCTCCAGCTCCTCGTACGGAATCTCCGGAATCTCGACGTTGAAGGTGCGCTCGGCGAAGCGGGCATAGCGATCCCAGCGGGCTCGCATACCGGCCTGGCTCTTGTCGATCGGCGTGCCGGGTCGCACGCAGTCGATCAACCCGACGTACTGCACATCGGCACCGGCCTGCTTGAGCCCGATGGCGCACGCGTATGCCAGCGCCCCACCCAGCGACCAACCGGCCAGCACGAACGGGCCCTTGTGCATCTCCAGCAGCTTCGGCACGTACTCGGCGGCGCGCTCCTCGATGGAGCCTTCGACGCGTTCGATGCCGTAGACCGGGATGTCCTCGGGCAGGCGCTTCAACAGCGGCTCGTAGACCACCGTCGAGCCACCGGCCGGGTGGAAGACGAACAGGGGTACCTGCGACCCACCTTCTTTCGGTGCCCGCAGGGTGCGGACGAAGCCGTCCACCACGCCGTCTTCCAGCTGATCACGCACGATCGTGGACAGCTCTTCGATCGTCTTGGCCGTCCGCACCTGCTCGACCGTCACGATGCCCTCGGCGCGCTCGGAAAGCCGCTCGGACAGTTTGGTCGCGGTCGCGTCGTCGACGGCCGGCAGCTCGTTGAAGATGCCACCCGGTGACTTGCCGGTGACGATCGCCCACGTCGCGAAGGTGACGCGCTCAGCCGCATCGCGCGGCGGCACGTCGGCGCCGAGCGCCTCGGTGACCGCCTCCTGCGTGAGGACCTTGGCGGCAGCCGCCGCAGCGGTCGCCTGGCTCGGTCCGGCCGGTCCCGACGGGTTCGTCGGCGGCGGCGGGACGGCCGCCGGGCCGGCGGGGTTCGTCGGGGGCGGCGGAACCTCCAGCGCGACAGCGGAGTCCGTGGCGATCTCGGCCGCCGCCGGCTTGTCGTCGTCCTTGTCGGCCAGCGGGTGCCCGGCCTCGGCCAGCTTGGCCTCCAGCTCGGCGACCGTCGTCGCGCCACCCATCAATTCGGCCTGCGCGGCGGCGATCTCCTCGGCCGTCTGCCCCTTCTGTGCCTCGGCAAGCTGGCCGACCTCGTCGCGGTGCTCGATGGCGTAGTGGATCAGCTTCTCCACCGCGTACAGGTTGGCGTCACGCACCGCGGTCAGCTGGATCGGAGGCAGGTCGAAGTCGTACTCGACGCGGTTCTTGATCCGGACCGCCATCAGCGAGTCCAGACCCAGCTCGATCAGCGGCACCTCCCACGGCAGGTCCTCAGGCTCGTAGCCCATGGCGCCGCCGACGATGGCACCCAACCGGTCCGCGACGGTCTCGCCGGAATCCGGCGACCACTTCTTGAAACCGGCGGCCAGGCCGGCGCCCGCGGTCAGGTTGTCCTGCAGGATGGCGGCGTCGTCTTCGGGTTCCGGTGCGGCGGCGGCGGTTTCGGCCACTGATGCGCCGACGGCGGCCGGCAGGGCCGCACCACCCATGGCGACCGGCAGCGCCGCACCATCACCACCGCGGGTGACGACGGCGTCGTACACCAGGGTGAAGGACTCGCCCATGCGGGCGTGCACCTGCACCGTGCCGCCACCGGGGTGCCGGGTCAGCGTGGTGACCAAGCGCGCGCCCTCACCCGGGATGGCACGCTGCTCGTAAGCGGTCAGCGCCGCATCCGGAAGCACCTGCGCCGCAGCGGCTTTCACCAGCTTGGCCAGCGCCGCGGCGTCGACCTCGCCGCGCGGGGCGTACTCCCACACGTGCCGGCCGTCCGGGGTCGCGACGTGGCTGCCCGGCTCGATGGCCGAGCTGTCGGCGGTGAAGTGCGCGTCCAGCCAGTGCGGCTTGCGCTTGAAGCGCGTCGGCGGGATGGGCGCGTAGTCGACGGCCGGGTTCTCGGCCGGCGAGAACAGCGTCCGGAAGTCCAGGTCGTGGCCGTGCACGAACAGCTGGGCCATGGCGTTGGTCATCGAGTCGACCTCGTCCTGCTTACGGGCGAGGGTCGGGATCAGCTGACCGTCATGCAGGCCGGCCGACATCGTGGTGAGCCCAACCTGCATGAGTGCCACCGGGTTCGGCGCAAGCTCGAGGAAGGTGGTGTGCCCGTTGTCGACGGCGTTGCGGATGCCGTGGGTGAAGTAGACGCTGTGGCGCAGCCCCTTCTTCCAGTACTCGACATCGTGGATCGGCTCCGCACCGGCCCGGATCAGCTGACCCTCGTGCACCGTCGAGTAGTAGGCCGTCTGCAGCGGGCGCGGCTCGATGCCCTGGATTTCCGCGGACAGCTCACCGAGCAGCGGGTCCATCTGCTGTGTGTGGCTGGCGCCCTTGGTCTGCATCTTGCGGGCGAACTTGCCCTCGGATTCGGCGCGGGCGATGATCGCGTCGACCTGCTCCGGCGGACCTCCGATGACGGTCTGGGTCGGGGCGGCGTAGACGCACACCTCGAGGCCCGGGAAGTCGGCGAAGACCGTCTTGATCTCCTCGGCCGAGTACTCGACCAGCGCCATCAGGCGGATGTACTCGCCGAACAGCATGGCCTCGCCCTCACCCATGAGGTGGGCACGCGAGCAGATCGTGCGGGTGGCGTCGGCCAGCGACAGGCCACCGGAGAAGTAGGCCGCGGCCGCTTCACCGAGCGACTGGCCAACTACCGCACCGGGTTTCGCGCCGTGCGCCTTCAGCAGCTCGCCGAGCGCGATCTGCAGCGCGAAGATCACGGTCTGGACGACCTCGATCGGGTATTCGCAGGTCTCGTTGGTGTAGTCGATGGCGTCGTCGAGGATCAGCTCGACGACCGAGTAGCCACGCTCGTCCTGGATGAGCGCGTCGACCTTGTTGATCCACTCCGCGAAGATGGGATCGTTCAGGTACAGGCTCTTGCCCATCTTGCGGTGCTGCGCACCGAAACCGGCGAGCACCCACACCGGGCCGTTGGTGACCGGGCCATCGGCGGCCAGCACCAGCGGGCTCTGCTTGCCCTCGGCCAGCGCCCGCAGACCCTTGACGGCTTCGTCGTGGTCGTGCGCGAGAATCACTGCGCGCGAACGGCCGTGGTTGCGGCGCGACAGCGAGCGACCGATGGACTCCAGCGAGTAGGACCGGCCCACCTCGCTGTCGATCCAGTCCGCCAGCTCAGCGGCAGCCGACTTCTTGCGCGAGGTGAGGAAGCCCGAAACCGCAAGCGGGACAATGCGCTTGACCGGCTCGGCAGCCTCCAGCTCGGCGCGGCCGGCCTCGATCAGCTCCAGCGCCCGCTCGGTCAGGCCGGGGAGCTCGGGCTCGTCGTCGGTCCCGTAGCCGTAGAACTCGGCGTCACCACGCGTGTCGTTGTCGTCGTCGATGAACTCGCCGTACTCGTCCATCTTGACGCCACCCACGTAGACGGCGCCCGCATCCGAGGCCGGCTTCTCCTCGGCCACAACCTCTTTCGGCTCCGGCTCGACGAGGTCACTGGGCAGCACCTGACGCATGACGATGTGCGCGTTGGCGCCACCGAAACCGAAACCGGAGACACCGGCGATGGCGTGACCGCTGTAACGCGGCCAGTCCGACAGCTCGGCGTTGACCTTGAGGTGTTCCTTGTCGAAGTCGATGTACGGGTTGGGGCCCGCGTAGTTGATCGACGGCGGCAGCTTGTCGTGGTACAGCGCCAGCGTCATCTTCGCGACGCTGGCCGCACCGGCGGCCGACTCCAGGTGTCCCACATTGGATTTCACGGCGCCCAGCAGCGCCGGCTTGTCGGCGGCGCGGCCACGGCCCACGACGCGGCCGAGCGCGTCGGCCTCGATCGGGTCACCCAGGATGGTGCCGGTACCGTGCGCCTCGATGTAATCGACGGTCTTCGGGTCGACGCCGGCGTCCTTGTAGGCCTTGCGCAGCACCGCTTCCTGCGCGTCGGGGTTCGGGGCCAGCATGCCGTTGGAGCGGCCGTCGTGGTTGATGGCCGAACCGGTGATCACCGCGAGGATCTCGTCACCGTCGCGACGGGCGTCGGCGACGCGCTTGAGCACGACCATGCCGCCACCCTCGGAACGGGCGTAGCCGTCGGCATCGGAGCTGAACGACTTGATGCGGCCGTCCGGCGCCAGGACGCCGCCGACCTCGTCGAAGCCGACCGTCACCATCGGGGTCACCAGGGCGTTGACACCACCGGCGACGACGACGCTGGCCTCACCCGAGCGCAGCGCCTTGACGCCCTCGTGGATCGCGACCAGCGACGACGAACACGCGGTGTCGATGGCCATCGACGGCCCGCGGAAGTCGAAGAAGTACGACACCCGGTTGGCGATGATGGAGCTCGCGGTGCCGGTGATGGCGTACGGGTGCGTGATCGACGGGTCGGACACCGACAGGAAGCTGTAGTCGTTGGTCGAGCTACCGACGAACACGCCTACCGACTCGCCGCGCAGCGACGACGCCGGGATACGGGCGAACTCCAGTGCCTCCCAGGTCAATTCGAGCGCCATCCGCTGCTGCGGATCGATGTTGTCGGCTTCCATCTTGGCCAGCGCGAAGAACTCGGCGTCGAAGCCCTTGATGTCCGACAGGTAGCCGCCGCGGGTGCGGGCCTTGGCCACGCGCTCGGCGATCCGGGGCTCGGACAGGAACTCTTCCCAGCGGCCCTCGGGCAGGTCGGTGATGGCGTCGCGGCCTTCGACCAGCGCCCGCCACATCTCGTCGGGCGTGTTCATGTCACCCGGGAAGCGGGTGGCCAGGCCGACAATCGCGATGTTCATCGCGTCGTCGTCGGCGTCGCGGGACCAGTCCTCGGCGTTCGCGGCGTCCGTGTCTTCCTCGGGCTCGCCCTCGACGATGACCTGCGCCAGCGACTCGATGGTCGGGTGCCGGAACGCCACCGTGGCGGTCAGCGTGACACCGGTGAGGTCCTCGATATCGGACGCCATGGCGACCGCGTCGCGCGACGCCAGGCCGAGCTCGACCATCGGCACCGACTCGTTGATGGAGTCCGCCGGCTGACCGGTGGCATTGGCCACCCAGTTGCGCAGCCACTCCCGCATCTCCGGCACGGACATGCCGTTAGCCCGAGCGGGAACCTGCCCCTCCTGCGGCGAAGTGTCGATTTCGTTCGAATTGTCTTCGGTGTCAGTCATTTTCACTGTTCACTTTCGCCGCCGGACAGGGTTGCCGGGTGTGGGTCAGTTCAGATCGTCGGGGAAGGCGTTGGCCACCTTGCCGCTGCGCAGCGTGCCGTCCAGGTACGCCGCACGGGTGGCCCGGCGGCCGATCTTGCCGCTGGAGGTGCGCGGGATGGCGCCGGCCGCGGTCAGCAGCACGTCGCGCACGGTGACGCCGTGACGGACCGCGATGGCGGCCCGGATGTCGTCGACGATCGGCTGCGGTTCGAGCTTGTGCGCGCCCGGGGCCCGCTCGGCGACGATGACCAGCTGCTCGGAGCTGTCGTCGGGATCGCGCTTGAGGCCCGAGTGGGCGTCGGCGAAGACCTCGTCGGGCAGCTGGTTGGCCGGCACCGAGAACGCCGCGACGTAACCGACGCGCAACGCCTTGCTGGCCTCCTGCGCCGAGTACTCGAGGTCCTGCGGGTAGTGGTTACGGCCGTCGATGATCACCAGGTCCTTGACGCGGCCGGTGATGTACAGCTCGCCGTCGTGGTAGGCGCCGTAGTCGCCGGTGCGCACCCAGGTGGCGTCGTCGGCCGCGCCCTCGGCGTGCGACGGGCTGGTGCGCGACTTGAGGGTGTTCTGGAACGTCTCGACGGTCTCCTCGGGCTTGCCCCAGTAGCCGGTGCCCATGTTGGCGCCGCTGATCCAGATCTCGCCGATCTGGCCGTCGGGCAGCTCGGTGGCGGTCTCGGCGTCCACGATGACGGCCCATTCGTCGACACCGACCTTGCCGGCGCCGGCCTGGGCGACAGCCTTCGGCGAGTCGTCCGGAACCACCACGAAGGTGCCGGTGTTGAGGGCGTCGCGATCCACCGACACGATGGTCGGCTCGTCGGCCGACGGCGTGGTCGACACGAACAGCGTCGCCTCGGCCAGGCCGTAGGACGGCTTGATGGCCTTGGCGGGGAAGCCGAACGGACCGAAGGCCTCGTTGAACCGCCGCACCGTCGCCGCCGAAATCGGCTCGCTGCCGTTCAGCACGGCCTTGACGTTGGAGAGGTCGATCTTCTCCTTGGGCACGCCACGGGCGGCGGCGTGGTCGAACGCGAAGTTCGGGGCCACGGAGATGGTGCCGCCGGTGTCGCCTTCCTTGCGGGCGAGCTCACGGATCCAGCGCTCCGGCCGACGCACGAAGGCCGCCGGGGTCATGAACGTGAAGCTGTGGCCGATCATCGGCGCGAGCAGCGCGGTGATCAGGCCCATGTCGTGGAAGAACGGCAGCCAGGACAGGCCGCGGTCGCCCTCTTCGCCCTCGAGGGCCTCGACGACCTGCACCACGTTGGTGGCCAGGTTCAGGTGGGTGATCTGCACGCCCGTCGGGATGCGGGTCGAACCCGACGTGTACTGCAGGTAGGCGATGGTGTGCTCGTCGACGTCGTCGAATGGGATCCAGGTGACGGCGACCTCGTCCGGCACGGCGTCGACGGCGATGACACGCGGACGTTCATTGGCCGGGCGGCTGCGGAAGAACTTGCGGACGCCTTCGGCGGCGGCGGTCGTGGTCAGGATGGCCGACGGCTTGCAGTCGTCGAGCACGGCGTGCAGGCGGCCGACGTGGCCGGGCTCCGACGGATCGAACAGCGGCACGGCGATGCGGCCGGAGTACAGGACGCCGTAGAACGCCACGAGGTATTCGAGGTTCTGCGGGCACAGGATTGCGACGCGGTCGCCCACCTGGGTCACCTGTTGCAGCCGCGCGGCCACGGCTTTGTTGCGCGCGCTGAACTGCGACCAGGTCAGGTCTTTGGCCTCGCCGTCACGCTCCGTGGAGAAGTCCAGGAACCGGAACGCGAGCCGGTCCCCACGGACCTTCGCCCAGCGCTCGACGTGCTTCACGATGCCGGCGCCGTCCGGGAAGGCGATCTTCCCGTTCTTGACGAACGGGTTGTGGAACGCCATCAAAATCTCCTGTTCACAGCCTGCCGCGCTGGTTACGTCGTATGCGGCCAGTCACGCCAAATCCCGGCAAATGGTACCGGGCAGTAGCGATATGCCACCCCAAGATGCCCAGTCAATGATAAGACCGTGCTCTTAGCTATCTCTTAATGTTAGGTGACGCGAATTCGCAGGCCAAATCGCCCCACCGGTTTTGTACTCGCCAGTAGCCAACAAGTGATGTCAGCCGTGTTTGGGGTGCGGCGCGTTGTCGACGAGGTCCTTGGCCCAGTTCAGCGTCCACTGTGTGGAGGTCTGGCCGTCGAGCGTCCAGAACTGCGGCGTGTTGTACAGCGCGTGCACCGGTCCCGCGGCGCTGCCCGACAGCGTGGCGAGCGTGCTGGGCAGGTTGACGACGTTGAACGCCTCGGTCGGCGCGGCGCAGATCAGGTCGCCCTTTCCGCAGATCTCGTTGACCCGGTCGTTGAGCGCACCGAAGCCGCCGACGCGCGGTCCCGTCATGTTCAGCCCGAGCATGCCGAGCGGCAGTTCGTGCAGCGTGATCTCGGCGCCCTGTCCCGGCGGGTTCGGACCGATGTCCTTGCCGACATTGGGCTGGCGCCGGCCGTCGGCGATCAACGTCACGCCGAGCACGAGGTCCTGGTCGATGGGACCGCGGCCGTTGCCGATGTCACTGGCGATGTCGCCGGCGATCACCGCGCCCTGTGAGAAGCCGATGATGACGAAGCTCGTCAGCGGGCAGCGGTTGTTGATGTCCGTGATGGCTTCGACGGCCTTCTTCTTGCCCTCTTCGCGGCTGTCGTTGTACGACATCTGATTGTCCGCGGCCAGCGGGTTATGGAACTGCGCGGTGTAGGGCACCGTGTACTGCGCCAACCGGTCGGCACCGAACTGCTGGCCGAGCGGGTTGCTGACGTTCAGCAGCAGCGCGATCGGGAACGACGGCGTCGGGTTCAGCGGGTCGAGCGCCCGTGAGGACTCCCAGGTGCCCGGGATCGAGATCAGCTGCACATCGGGGCAGTCGGCCGACTGGTACGCCGGCCGCGGCTTGGACGGCTTCGCGCTGGGACCGGACGTCGGCGGCTGCGCCGAGGGCGGCGTCGGCCCCGGGATCTCACCGGGCTGACGCAGCCACACCACGATCGCGAACGCGACCACGATGACCAGCAGTGCCACCGCACCCGCCGCGGCAATGGCGAGGATGCGATGGCGGCGGCGGCGATTGTTGGTGGCCATGTGGTGTGAGGTCTCCTGCGGGCTGAATCAAGCGGTTGCCATCCGAATCTAGTCAGCAGGCGTCACGGACTGGTCACGCCGGCGCGTTCCGTCGGCAAGATCACTCCGGTTGGGCTAGCGGATGACGCTCACCAGTTCGCCCGACATGGCACCGAGCTGACCACTCCAGCTGCCCCAGTCGTGCTGCGGGCCGTCGGGGAAGTCGAAGTGCCCGTTGTGGCCGCCCACGCTGCGGTAATGCGCGTAGAAGGCGCGGTTGCTGCCCTGCGCCTGGTCGCAGTAACCGATCATCGCGGCCGGGTCACTGCAGGTGACCGTCGACGGGCTGAACACCCAGATCCGGGTGTTGTTCTGGTTCAGCAGGCTCACGTGCACATCCGGGTCGTGCCACTTCCAGCGGCCCAGCTGCGGGGCGCCCCACATGCCGTAGGTGTCCACGCCGCCGAACTCACGCATGCCGGCGGTGATGGCGCCGTTGAACGTCGTCGCCGACGGGGTCAGGAAGCCCGACAGCGAGCCCGCGAAGCGGAACCGGTCCGGGTGGAACTCGGCCAGCGTCAGGGCCGCGGTGCCGCCCTGGGCCGCGCCGACGACGCCGTGGCCGTTGGGGGCCAGGCCCTTGGTGGCGGCCAGATAGTCCGGCAGCTCCTGGCTCAGGAACGTCTCCCACTGCTTGCTGCCGTCCTGCTCCCAGTTGGTGTAGAAGCTGAACGCGCCGCCGGCCGGGGCGACCACCGAGATGCCCTTACCGGCGAGGGTGCCCATGGCGTTGCCCGCGGTGACCCAGTTGCTCACATCCGGGCCGGCGTTGAAGGCATCGAGCAGATAGACCGCGTGCGGGCCACCGGCCTGGAACGTCACCGGGATGTCGCGGCCCATCGCGGCCGAGGGCACCATCAACGTCTCGACACCCGCGGCGCGGGCCGTTCCGGTGCCCGTCAGGAGGCCGCCGGCGAGCACTACCGCCGCCGCCGTCGCGGCCATCGTCCGGAACATTGCCTGCAGCCCCATAACCAACCTCACCTGTCGTGATCGTCGAGCGTCCTGAACCCGCGTTGTAGTGAACCACATCACCTCGACGGCTGTCCCGGACAAAGGGAGGGAACGTTGCCAGCGGATGGGGTGATGTTCGGCTACGCCGCCGTAAACGACTGGCGGCGACGACCCGTCAAGGTCGCCGCCGCCAGTGCGAGTTGTTGCCAGAGGATTTACCTCAGGATGAGCGTGTTACGCCTGTCCCGAAGCACCCAGCACACGCTGCAGGTCAGGCTTCATGGCCTGCAGCTGCTGGCCCCAGTAGCCCCAGTCGTGGGTGCCGCTGTTGGGGAAGTTGAACACACCGTTGGTGCCACCGGCAGCCAGGTAGGTCTGCTGGAAGGTGCGGTTGGTGCGGATGGTCAGGCCCTCCAGGAACTTGGCCGGCACGTTGTCGCCGCCCAGGTCGCTCGGGTTGCCGTCGCCGCAGTAGACCCACAGACGGGTGTTGTTCGCCACCAGGGTGCCGATGTTCACGAACGGGTCGTTGCGCTTCCAGGCGTTGTTCGGGTCGCCAGTGGAGCCCCACATGTCGTCGGCCTTGTAGCCGCCGGCGTCACCCATCGAGATGTTGACCAGGAACGGCCACCAGCCCTCGGACAGGTTCAGGAAGCCCGACATCGAGCCCGCGTAGATGAACTGCTGCGGGTGGTAGATGGCGAGGGTCATCGCGGCCGAGCCGGCCATCGACAGACCGACAGCAGCGCCACCGGTCGGCTTGACCGACTTGTTGGCCTGCAGGTAAGCGGGCAGCTCCTGGGTCAGGAAGGTCTCCCACTTGTAGGTCTGGCAGCCCGACTTGCCGCACGCCGGCTTGTACCAGTCGCTGTAGAAGCTGGACTGGCCACCGACGGGCATGACCATCGAGATGCCCGAGCCGTTGTACCACTCGAAGGCGGCGGTGTTGATGTCCCAGCCGTTGTAGTCGTCCTGCGCACGCAGACCGTCCAGCATGTACACGGCCGGCGAGCCCGCGCCACCACTCTGGAACTGGATCTTGATGTCGCGACCCATGGCCGCGGACGGAACCTGCAGGTACTCAACCGGCAGACCGGGACGCGAGAAAGCCCCTGCAGTCGCCGTTTCACCGACGACCCCGACAAGACCGGGCAGCGCTGCCGCGGCAACGGCCGCAACCGCCATCCGGCGCGGCATGGCCTTGGCCATCGACCGCATCTTCCCAACGAAACTCATACCGCTCCCTAATCTTTCCTATGACGGCGTACGGACAACCCTCATCACCGCCTCTGCCGTTGAGGTGACGATCAGGCCGGGCGCACACGCCCGAGTGGTTATCGCCGCATGGTTCCCCGGCGTTACCTACGCTTCAGACCGTGCCAGCGCTCATGCGCTGAAACTACGGACCGGTAGCCGGTAAGCCAGTGTAAGGGGTCGACAGCCTCGGAGGCACATCGAGCTTGCACCTGTACAACTCGTATAACGGCACGCGATCGATCCGGTAACGCGTAAATGTGAACGCGTGTACCAGATTTGACATGAAGCGGTGAACGCCCATCGGGGCGCGCACCGAGCTCAGCATCGTCTCGGTCTCCGGGCATGTCAGCGCGACCGCTGCTTGGGCCACCCAGTCCTCGTCGAGATACGTCGGAATCCACGGGCGCTTGCGCAGGAACGGCCCCTCGGCCACCGCCCAGTCCGGGAACAGATCCTTGTCGTGACCGATGCGCGCGTCGTCCAGCCGTGCCGTGTGCGCGGCCAGCGGGTTGGCCAGCCCGATCTGGTCGATCACCCGGACCTCGAGCGGCAGGTTCATGCCCATCATGCCCAGGTTGGTGAAAAAGACTGTGTGTGGACCTTTTTCGAACCAGTTCGGCGGCGGCGGCGACGTCGGGTCCGGAACCGGCGGCGGCATGGCCGGAACCACGTCCCACTGGTCGTAGTTGCCCGACGGCAGCAGCAGCGCACCGACCGGGGTGTTGTCGATGGCCGCCAGCACCGCTCGCATGCGCGGGTAGTCCAGGTAGTCCGCGGCCGTCAGCGGATGCGCATGCCCGGTGGCCTGCGAATAGAAGCGCCGTTCGTCGACGATTCCCGAGTAGGTCACGCGGGTGGCGTCGTATCCGAGGCCCGGCGAGTTGGCCGCCCACAGCGACCAGCCGACCACCGCCAGCCACAGGGCCGCCGTCGTGCCGGCCAGCGCGTAGCCGACCTCGCGGGCGATGTTCTTGCCGTCGGGAAGCACGATCGGAATCACCGCAACCGGGATGACCAGGCAGAACAGCGGAACCAGCAACACCCGGCCGTGCATGAAGTCGCCGCCCTGACGCAGCCAGTACAGCCCCTGCACCAGGCCGCTGCCGGCCATGAAAATCACTACGGCAGTGGGACTTTGAACCCGGCGGGCCAGCGAGCTGTAGCCGCGCGGGGCCGTCTGGCCCCACCAGGGCCGGCTGTGAGTGACGAACAACACAATCGCCAGCGCCACGGTCAGCACCGCGGGGATCCACAACAGGTAGGGCCGGTTGAAGTTGCCGAGGTAGACGAACCCCTGCTGCCACTTGGAGCCGGTGGCGTCCTTGGCCAGCGCGGTGATGGGCACCAACAGGCCGTAGTAGCCCATCCGGAAGATCTCGTAGGCGATCGGGAGCAGGCCGCCGGCCACCACGATGACGAGGCGGCGGCGCCGGCCCCGGGCCGCGACCAGTTGCATGACGAGGGCCACCCCGCCGATCAGGGCGAGTTCGGGCCGCACCAGGACCGACAGGCCGGCCAGACAGGCCAGGGCGCCGTCGAACCGGGCGCTGGTGGCGTTGGCATCGGCTTCGCGGGCCTCGGGCGGGGCCACGGCCAAGGCCTGCGACCAGCACACCATCATCCACCAGAGCAGCCCCAGGTAGGCCATGATCAGGCCGTTCTCCAGGCCCGACGTCGCGAAGTCACGCGCCGGCGGCACGGCCATGTAGACGAGGGCGCCGGCCGGCACCAACAGCGCGCGACGCCCCCGCAGTCCGGGGGCGTACAGCCGGCCGGTGCCGAGCATCGCGAAGACCAGGCCCGCCACGCTCAGCGTCAGCGCCAATGCCAGGACCACGTACTCGAGCTGCACCGAGCCGCCGATCCAGGCCCCGAGGGTGACCAGATAGGTCCACAGCGTCGACGTGTTGGACTCGACGCGCTCACCGACGTTGAAGACGGGACCGTTGCCGGCCAACAGGTTTCGCACCGTACGCAGCACGATGAGGCCGTCGTCCGCGATCCACCGGCGCTGCCAGGCGCCCCAGCCGAACAACGCGGCAGACACCGCGACGCTCAACCACAGGCTGATCCGCGCGGCCCGGCCATACGGGAAGACCGGCCCGCGCAGCAATTGCCGAGCGGGCGAGTCGATCACCGGACCAGTCCGGGCAGAATCGCGGCGACCAGCGTGGCGACCAGGGCGACGCCCAGCAGCTGCAACACGCGGTCGTTCAGCACGATCTCCTCGGGTTCACCCGCTGCTCCGCTGTCGACATCGACGGCGTAGCGCAGGATCGCGACGGTGAACGGCACCATCGACACGGCGAACCACGGGCCCTTGTTGCCCTCGAAGGCCCACAGGCCGTAGCAGAGCACCACGGCCGTCGCCGACAGCGTCCAGACGAACCGCAGGTAGCTGCTGGTGTAGGACTCCAGCGCCTTACGGATCTTGGCGCCGGTGCGTTCGGCGAGTTGCAGTTCGGCGTAACGCTTTCCGGCCGACATGAACAGCGAGCCGAACGCGAACACCAGCAGGAACCACTTGGACAGCGGGATGCCGGCGGCCGCGCCACCGGCGATGGCGCGGATCAGGAATCCCGACGAATTGATGCAGATGTCCAGCACCGCTTGATGTTTCAGACCGAAGCAGTAAGCCAGCTGCGTCGCGAGATACACCGCCATGACGATCGCCAGGCTGGGCGTGAGCCACCACGAGATGGCCAGCGAGCCGACACCGAGCACGACGGCCAGCGAGTAGGCCAGCTGTACCGAGACGACACCGGCGGCGATGGGCCGGTATTGCTTGGTCGGGTGGACCCGGTCGGCCTCGACGTCACGGGCATCGTTGATGAGGTAGATACACGACGCGGCCATACAGAACACCACGAACGCGACACCGACGGCCTTGAAAACCTCGCTGTAGCTGTAGTGGGCCCCGACGCCGAGCGACGCCAGCGGTGCGGCCAGAACCAGGACGTTCTTCACCCATTGCCGCGGCCGCAGCGCCTTGACGATGCCGGCGGCCAGATTCTTCGGCGGCCCCAGCTCCTGCGTCTGTTCGGTCATACCCCAGCCTTCGGTTCGCGCTTGGCAGTTCGCTCCGAAACCGCCCCGACTGATTCGGCGACCACGGTTCCCACCACGACACCGGTGAGCACATCACTGGGGTAGTGCACGCCGAGAACCAAGCGGGACAACGCCATCGGCGGTACCAGGAACCACGGCAGCGACAGGCCCGTGGCCCGGCCGATCAGGATCGCGGCGGCGGTCGTCGACGTCGCATGCGCCGACGGGAAGCTCAGCCGGCTCGGGGTGCCGACGTTGACGGCGATGGCCGGGTGCTGCGGGCGTTCGCGCTTCACCACCCGCTTGATCAGGACGGCGGCCGCATGGGCGAGGAACGTGCCGACACCGGCCGTCACCCAGGCCCGGCGGCGCTGCGGCTGCAGCAGCGCGCCCAGACCGCACACGGCGAACCAGCCCAGGCTGTGCTCACCGAAGTACGACAGCGCCCGGGCGCCGGCAAGGACGCCGGGACGACCGGTCAGCGCGGACTGGACACCGACCAGGATGGCGTCCTCGCCGCGCGGCGCACTGGCGATGGCATCACCCTCGATACCTTCGAGGCTCACCGGGCACCAGCCGACTCGGGCTGGGAGGCCAGCAGCACGGTCTCCCACTTTTCCTTGCTCGTCAGCTCCGGCAGGGCGTTGCGGTACACCTTCCGCATGCGGTTGAACTTGCGGACCAGCAGCGCCTGACGCTTGAGCGACTCACGCAGCAACTCGAACATCTTCTCGCGGTCGCGCTGGCGGTAGACGACACCGCGGCCGTCGGCGGTGGTGACGGTGACACCGTCGACCATGCACAGCGAGAACCAGCGGGCATCCTGCGTCGCGACGTTGATCTGCGGCCGCACATGGTGTTCCGGGTCGTGCGGCTTGAGCTGGTTCACGACGCCGCGGGTGAGCCGGACCGCGATGGCGGGCAAGCTGGTGGGAATCTTGACCTTGCGGCGCCACTTCTTGTCCGACGGCGCGGGCAACGAGGTCGCGCTCTCCAGCACCACCGCGTCCGGGTACTCGGCACGCATGGCGCGCACCTCGGGCAGCGCGGACTCGAGGATGGTGAACAGGTTGTCCGGCCCGGCGAGGAAGTCGTCCATCGCCCGGTTCTGGATGGCCACCGTCGAATACTCAAGGCACAGAAGGTGTTTCATGGTCGCCTTGAAGTGGCTCGCCACCAGGCCACGGATGTTGCCGTCCCAGTGCAGCGCCGCCACGACGAGGCGGTTGCGCAGGTGGAAGTACGCCTGCCAGTCGATGGCGTCGTCCTTGTCGCTCCACGCCATGTGCCAGATCGCCGCCCCCGGCAGGGTCACCGTCGGGTAGCCGTGCTCGCCGGCACGCAGGCCGTAGTCTGCGTCGTCCCACTTGATGAACAGCGGCAGCGGCTGACCGAGTTCCTCGGCCACCGCGCGCGGGATCATGCACATCCACCAGCCGTTGTAATCGACGTCGATGCGGCGGTGCAGGATCCGGCTGCGGTACTCCTCCTCGTCGGCGAGGGGGTACTTCGCGAAGTTGTGGTCGTACTCGGCGTTGATGGCGTGCGTCCACATGAAATTCGCCGAATCGACCATCTCGCCCATGACGTGCAGGTGCGAGGGTTCCTGCAGGTTGAGCATCTGGCCGCCGACCAGGGTCGGCGTCTTGGCGAACCGGTTGAACGCCAGCGCCCGCAGGATCGAGTCGGGCTCGACGCGGATGTCGTCGTCCATGAACAGAATCTGTTCGCAGTCAGTGTGTTTCAGCGCTTCGTACATGACGCGGCTGTAGCCGCCGGAGCCACCGAGGTTCGGCTGGTTGTGGATGGCCAGCCGGTCGGCCAGCGGCGCCGCGGCCGCCGCGAAGTCGGGGTGGTCCTTGACCTTGTTGGCGCCCTGATCGGACACGACGACCGCACCGATCACCTTGTCCACCAACGGATCCGACGTCAGCGCCGCGAGGGCGTTGACGGCGTCCGCCGGGCGGTTGAAGGTCGGGATACCGACGGTGATGTTCGCGCGGCCCGGCGCTTCCACGGGGGCGTACCACCCGGCGTTGTGCACCGTCACCGCGCTGTCGGTGGTGATGTCGAACCAGATCCAGCCGCCGTCCTCGAACGGCTCCAGGCCGATCTCGAACTCGACCACCGCCGGGAGGCCGTCCTCACCACTGGCGATCTCGCTGCCGCCCACGGTGATTCGCGCGCCGGTCGCCTTCGACCGGTAGACGTCGACACGGGCGCTGCCGGTCAGCTCGACGCGCAGCACCACCGACGTCAGGATCGTCCAGCGCCGCCAGTAGCTGGCCGGGAACGCGTTGAAGTAGGTGGCGAACGAAACCTCGGACTCCCCACCGATTTCCAGGGTGGTGCGGGTCGGGGCGTGCGCGCGCCGGGCGTTGGTGGACGACTCCTCGATGTACAGCTTGCGGACGTCGAGGGGCTCACCCGGACGGGGCAGGATGACCCGCGACAGCAGGCTCACCGCACGGGACTCTCCCGACGCCAGTGCGCCGGATGGGATGTCGCTCATGGTCTTCAGCTACTTTCTGCACCGGCGAGTGCCACGCCGTCACGAAGATGCGGCATCAGCACGTTGTCGTACATGTTCAGCGCACTGGCGATGGCCATGTGCATGTCGAGGTACTGATAGGTGCCCAACCGGCCCCCGAACAGCACCCGGTTCTCCTCGGTTTCGGCCTTGGCCCTGGCGCGGTAGGCCGCCAGGATCGCGCGATCCGAATCGGTGTTGATCGGGTAGTACGGCTCATCGTCGTCGTTGGCGAAGCGCGAGTACTCCCGCATGATGACGGTCTTGTCGGTCGGGTAATCCCGCTCGGGGTGGAAGTGCCGGAACTCGTGGATGCGGGTGAAGGGCACGTCGGGATCGTTGTAGTTCATGACGGGCGTGCCCTGGAAGTCCCCGATGGGCAGCACTTCCATCTCGAAGTCCAGGGTGCGCCAGCCCAGCCGCCCCTCGGAGTAGTCGAAGTAGCGGTCGAGCGGGCCGGTGTACAACACCGGCGCGTCGGGGTTCTCGGCCCGCAGCCGGTCGCGCACGTCGAACCAGTCGGTGTTCAGCACCACGTCGATGCGCTCGTCGGCGGCCATGTTCTCCAGCCAGGCGGTGTACCCGTCGACCGGCAGACCCTCGTAGGTGTCGTTGAAGTAGCGGTTGTCGAAGTTGTAGCGCACCGGCAGGCGGCTGATGATCGACGCGGGCAGATCCTTGGGATCGGTCTGCCACTGCTTGGCGGTGTAGCCCTTGACGAAGGCCTCGTAGAGCGGCCGGCCGATCAGCGAGATGGCCTTCTCTTCGAGGTTCTGCGCGTCGTCGGTGTTGATCTCGGCGGATTGCTCGGCGATCAGGGCGCGGGCCTCGTCCGGGCTGAAGTAGCGCCCGAAGAACTGCGACACCAGACCCAGCCCCATCGGGAACTGGTAGGCCTGGCCGTCGTACATGGCAAAGACGCGGTGCTGGTAGCCGGTGAAGTCGGTGAACTGCCGCACGTAGTCCCACACCCGCTGATTGGAGTTGTGGAACAGGTGCGCGCCGTACTTGTGCACCTCGATGCCGGTTTCGGGCTCGGCCTCGGAATAGGCGTTGCCGCCCAGGTGGTGACGGCGCTCGACGACCAGCACCCGCTTGTCGAGTTGGGTTGCCGCGCGCTCGGCAATCGTCAGTCCGAAGAATCCGGAGCCGACGACGATGAGGTCATAAGGGCCGGAGGACTGGGTCGCAGCGCCCCGGGAATCAGCGGAGGTCATCGGCGTTCAGGGTATCCGACAGAGGCCGTTCGGCCCGAAAACACCCGGTCGGGTCGGGCAGTGCGCGGGCCGGTCGCAATTCGCTCACGATTCCGCATCGTCACTCTAATCCCACTAATCACAGCTTTAACATCGATTGCGTCAGTACCGACGACTCAGCAAGCCAGCTCGAGCCGTACCCCACAGATTGAGGAGACTTCCGTGCCTAACCGACGTCGACGCAAGCTCTCGACAGCCATGAGCGCAGTCGCCGCCGTGGCCGTCGCAAGTCCGATCGCACTCGTGGCGGTCGCCGAGATGACCCCGGCAAACCCGACACCGCAGCACCGGGAATTCGTCCAGGCCGCGCTCGTGACCGACCTGCCCAACGAGGTCATGTCCGCGCTGTCGCAGGGCCTGTCCCAGTTCGGCGTCAACCTGCCGAACCTCATGGGCGGAGCCGCGAGCTCCCCCAGCCCGCTGACCGGTGGCCTGACCCCGCAGACCGGCCTGACCCCCGGCCTCGGTACCAGCCCCAGCCTGGGCACCACCCCCGGCCTGACCCCGCCGGCCGGCCTCACCCCGGCGGGTGGGCTCACTCCGCCGGCCGGTCTGACCCCGGGCCTGGGCACCACCCCGTCGACCGGGCTGACCGCGCCTGGCCTGACCCCGCCGACCGGGGCGACCGCACCCGGCCTGACCCCGCCGACCGGCCTGGGCGCCACCAGCCCGTCATCGCTGACCCCGGGCCTGGGCGCCCTGCCCAGCGCGGGTCTGACGACCCAGGGCGCGACCCTCCCGAGCGTGAGCACGCCCGGGTTGACCGCTCCCGGCCTGAACGCCACGGGTCTGACGACGCCGTCGATCAGCGCGAGCCCGGCGGGCCTCGGCACCGCAGGCATGCCCATGACCGATCCCAACGCGAGCCTGGGCCTCGGCCCGGGCCAGGGCCTCGGTGGCAGCTACCCCATCCTCGGCGACCCGTCGGTCGGCCTGGGTGGCGGTGACGGCCTCGGCCTCGGCGCGGCGCCGAGCAGCGGTGGCGGCGGGCTGATCAGCGACCTGACCAGCGCGGCCAACCAGCTGGGTGCGACGCAGGCGATCGACCTGCTGAAGGGCATGGTCGTGCCGGCCATCACGTCAGCGGTGAAGTCCGCCCAGGCCGCCCCCGCGGCAGCCGCTGCGGCCGCACCGGCACTGCCGGCCCCCGCGTGACATCTGTCATACACAACTGAAGACCTGTAACCGAGACGGCACCGCAGAAGCCACAAGGCTCTGCGGTGCCGTTGCGGCGTCTTGCAGAGAATTGACAGCCCAGTAATCCGTGTCGAAACACGGGTAACACCTGACACATACGTAACATTCGCGCTGTGCCGCGCCGTCGTCCCGCACCGTCAATACTGTTGTCCGCCCTGGCGGCGACCGTCGTGATGGTGCCGCTGGCCGTCAGCGGCATCCCCGGCATCCCCGGCCTGACCGACGACAAACCGTCCGCACCCGAGCTCCACACGCAGCCACTGGCCGGCGTCGGCGGCGGACAGACCGTCCGGGAAATTCACCAGGACACGCCCTTCTCCCTGGTCGCCCTCACGGCGTCGGACTTCACCGGAACCTCGGCGCGCGTGCGCGCCCAGAAGGCCGACGGAACCTGGGGCCCCTGGTACGAGGTCGAGGCGCCCGACGGCGTCGGGGAAGCGCATGCCACCACGCGCGGCACCGAACCCGTGTTCGTCGGCCGCACCAACACCGTCCAGATCGCGGTGACCCGGCCCGCCGAAGCCGCCGCCACGCCGCCGGCCGGCGACCGGCCGCAGGGCCCCGGCCTGGGATACCGCCCGGTCGACGTCGAAAAGCCGTTGGGCCCCAGCATGAAAGCGGTGCTCATCAGCCCGCCGGAGGCACCCGCGGACGTGCAGTTCCAGCCGACCGCGGTGTCGGCGCCCAACCAGCCGCCCAACATCATCAGCCGCGCCCAGTGGGGCGCCAACGAGAGCGTCCGCTGCGGACAACCGGTCTACGACCCGGGCGTGCGCGCGGCCATCGTGCACCACACCGCAGGCAGCAACGACTACGCGCCCGAGGATTCCGCGGGCATCGTCCGGTCGATCTACGAGTACCACACCCGCGAATTGGGTTGGTGCGACATCGCTTACAACGCCCTGGTCGACAAGTACGGACAGGTCTTCGAGGGCCGGTTCGGCGGCATGACGCGACCCGTGGAGGGCTCGCACACCGGTGGCTTCAACGTCGACACCTGGGGCGTGGCCATGCTCGGTGACTTCGACGCCGTGCCCCCGACGCCGTTGCAGCTCAAGATGACCGGCCGGCTCATCGGCTGGCGGCTGAGCCTGGACCACGTCAACCCCCTCGGCAGCGTGGTGCTGACGTCGGGTGGCGGCTCGTTCACCCACTTCCCCGCCGGCGCGACGCCGACGCTGCCGACGATCTTCACCCACCGCGATGTCGGCAACACCGACTGCCCGGGTAACGCCGCCTATGCCGCCATGGGCGAATTGCGGGACATCGCAGCCTCTTTCACCGCGCCGCCCGGCGCCCTGAGCGCGATGGACATGCTGCGCGGCGGCGCCATCTTCGACAAGTGGCAGGCGATGGGCGGGGCGTCCGGCCCTCTCGGTGTCGCCACCTCACCGGAGGCCGCGGCCGACGGTCACACCCGCTACGCGACCTTCGACCACGGCGCCATGTACTGGTCGCCGAACACCGGCGCCCAGCCGCTCACCGGAGCGCTGTACGACGCCTGGGGCGCACTGGGTTTCGAACGCGGCGCCCTCGGGCTGCCCACCAGCGGCGAGATCGCCGAACCCCAGTGGATCGTGCAGAACTTCCAGCACGGCACCCTCAACTTCGACCGCGAGAACGGCACCGTGACGCGCGTCATCGACGGTGTCCCACAAGAACTTCCGCCGCCGCCGAAGCAGGAGCCGGTGCAGCTCGAGCGGTTCAGCCGGATCGAGATGCAGAGCTAGCGGGCTCGGACTAGAGCCACCAGCGTTCGAGGACCCGGGCCACCCCGTCGTCACTGTTGGTCGTGGTGACCTCGTCGGCGGCCGCCAGGGCCTCCGGATGCGCATTGCCCATCGCCACGCCCAGCCCGGCCCAGGTCAGCATCGGGATGTCGTTGGGCATGTCGCCGAACGTCACGACGTCCTCGGCGGTGAGGCCCAACGGCCGGATGATCTCGGCGACGCCCGTCGCCTTGCTGATGCCCAGCGGCACGACCTCGATCAGCCCGTTGTTGGTCGAATAGGTCAGGTCACCCGTGACGCCGACGTGCGGCGCCAGCGCCGCGGCCAGATCGGCGCTGTGCGCGCCGGCCTTGCGGATCAACAGCTTCACCGCCGGCACGCTGAGCATGTCCTCGACCGAGACCTCGGTGTTGTCCGGGTTGTGCCAGGCATGCTCGTAGCCGGGCGAACTCGCGAACTGCGGCATCGACTCGTCGAACGCGGTGCGGCCCACCCGTTCGACCGCCAGCCCGACGCCGGGGATCACCCGGGTGGCGATCTCGGCCAACTCGCCCAACGCATCCGGGCTCAGGGTGTGGGCCGAGACGATCCGGTCGGCCGCGGAGTCGTAGAGCACCGCGCCGTTGGCGCACACCGCCATCGGCGACAGTCCCAGGGCGTCGACCACCGGGGGAATCCAGCGTGGCGGCCGGCCGGTGGCGAGCACGAACTTCGCGCCGTTCGCGACGGCGGCCTGCACGGCGGCGCGCGTCCGCGGCGTCACCCGCTCATGGGTGTCGAGCAGCGTGCCGTCGACGTCGGTGGCAATCAGTGCGGGCAGCATCACCGGCCCCCAGCTGCCCGGCGGGCCCGCTCGGCCTTCTCCAGCACTTCGGCCTCCTCGGGCGTCGGGGCGCCGCCGCCCAATCGGCTCGGCACCCAGTATTCACCCGGCGGGTGCGGGTACTCCTCCTGGACGGCGTGCAACTGCTCGGTCATCGTCTGCTGCAACGTCGCCATCACCTGCGCGACAGGACCGCTCGCCTCGATCGGCGCACCCACCCGAACGATGACGGGAATCTTCTTGCGCCCCAGCCGCTTCGGGTGATCCTTGGTCCACATCCGGTGCACGCCCCAGACGATCACCGGGATGATCGGCACCTGCGCGTCGAGCGCCATCCGCGCCACGCCGGTCTTGAACTCCTTGAGCTCGAAACTGCGGCTGATCGTGGCCTCCGGGTACACCCCGACCAGTTCCCCGGCGCGCAGTCGCTCGACGGCGATGGGATATGCGTCGCCACCGGAGCTGCGGTCGACGGGGATGAGCCCGGCGCGCTTGACCAGGAAATTGCCCATCGGCACCTGCTGCACCTCGGCCTTGAGCATGAAGCGGACCCGGCGCCGCCGATGCGTGGCGGCCAACCCGGCCGGCAAGAAGTCGACGTACGCGGTGTGGTTGATCGCGATCACCGCACCGCCCGTATCCGGAATGTGTTCCAGCCCTTGGTAAGTGATCCGGGTTCCCGTGGCGGCGACGGCCGCCTTGGCGGCAATCTCGATGCCGCGGAAAACTGGCTCCATGGCGCTACTCCGGCGCCCCTTCCGCCTGCCGCGCCGCCCGACGCGCCGCTTTCTCGCGGGCTTCGTCGAGGTCCATCTGGTCGGCCTCGGCCAGCGTCGGCGCGCCGCCGCCCAGCCGGTGCGGCACCCAGAACTCGCCCGCGGGATGTTCGGGGTAGCGGTCCTGGACTTCCGACAGCAGGTGCTGCATGCGGGCGTGCAGCAGCGCCGTCAGCTCGGCGGCGGGCAGCGTCGGGTAGATGGGCTCACCGACGTGGATGAAGATGGGCACCTTGGGACGGCGCATGTTGCGCGGATGACCCTTGGTCCAGATCCGCTGGGCACCCCAGATGATGTGCGGGACGATCGGCACGTCGGCCTCGATGGCCATGCGGGCCGCGCCCGACTTGAACGCCTTGATCTCGAAGCTGCGGCTGATGGTGGCCTCGGGGTACACGCCGACAAGCTCGCCTGCCTTGAGCTGCTTGACCGCCTCGGCGTAGGAGTCCGCGCCGCTGCCGCGGTCGACGGGGATGTGGCGCATCTTGCGCATCAGCCAGCCGCCGTACTTGTTGTCGAAGACTTCCTTCTTCGCCATGAACCGCACCTTGCGGCCGCGCTTCTGCATGACGGCGGGCAGCCCGGCGAACGTGAAGTCGAAGTAGCTGGTGTGGTTGATCGCCACCACCGCGCCGCCACTGACCGGCAGGTTCTCCGCGCCCGTCACGGTGAAGGTCAGACCCTGCGCCCGCCACACCGTGCGCGCCAGCTTGATCACGGTGCCATATACCGGTTCCACGGGGATCAGCCTAGTGCGGACCGTCGGTACCGTGCGTGGAAAGGTCGGGTGGGTGACCTTCCCCAGCGGACCCGTACCTGTTCCCGACGTCGTCGACACCCTCGCCGCCGGCCGTCCCGTCACCGCGGTCTGGGAGAACGAACTCGGCGGCGTGACGTTCGCCATCGGCGCCGGCGCCGAGTACGTGAAGACCTATCCCGCCGAGCACGCGCCGCTGCTGACCGACGAGGCCGTCCGGCTGCGCTGGGCCGTCCGGTACATAGCCGTCCCGCGCGTGCTCGGCGCGGGACCGGGCTGGCTGCACACCGCGGGCCTGCCCGGCCGCTCCGCCGTCGACCCGCTGTGGTCCGACGATCCCGAGACCGCGGCCCGCGCGATCGGGGCCGGCCTGCGGGCCATGCACGACGCGCTGCCCGTCGCGGACTGCCCGTTCGGGCGGCCCTCCTGGGTCGTCGACGTCCCCGATCCGGACCGCCTCGTGGTCTGCCACGGTGACGCGTGCTCGCCGAACACCCTGATGAGCAACGACGGCGCGTTCGTCGGGCACGTCGACATCGGGGACCTCGGGGTGGCCGACCGGTGGGCCGACCTCGCGATCGCCACCATGTCCCTGGACTGGAACTACCCCGGCAACTACGAGGCCGCCCTGCTGGACGCCTACGGGGTGGCGCGGGACGACGAACGCATCGACTACTACCGCTCGCTCTGGGACGCTCCGGAATCCAGCTAGACTCGCTGGCGAACTCGTCACCGCCAAAAGGGGCATTTGTGCAGGTCACAAGCGTTGGACACGCCGGATTCCGGATCGATACCGCCGCGGGCAGCATTCTCTGCGACCCGTGGGTGAACCCTGCCTACTTCGCGTCGTGGTTCCCGTTCCCCGACAACAGCCGGCTGGACTGGGATGCGCTCGGCGACTGCGACTACCTGTACGTCAGCCACCTGCACAAGGACCACTTCGACCCGGAGCACCTGCGCGCGCACGTCAACAAGGACGCGACGGTGCTGCTGCCCGACTACCCGGTGCCGGACCTGCGTCGCGAGCTCGAGGCCCTGGGCTTCCACAAATTCTTCGAGACCACCGATTCGGTGAAGCACCGCGTCAGCGGGCCCAAGGGTGATCTGGACATCATGATCATCGCCCTGCGCGCCCCGGCCGACGGCCCGATCGGCGACTCGGGCCTCGTGGTGTCCGACGGCGAGACCGTCGCGTTCAACATGAACGACGCCCGCCCGATCGATCTGGACATGGTGGCCACCGAGTTCGGTGACGTCGACGTGCACATGCTGCAGTACTCGGGCGCCATCTGGTACCCCATGGTCTACGACATGCCGGCCCGGGCCAAGGAGGCCTTCGGCACCCAGAAGCGGCAGCGCCAGATGGACCGCTGTCGCCAGTACATCGCGCAGGTCGGCGCCACCTGGGTGGTGCCGTCGGCCGGGCCGCCATGCTTCCTGGATCCCGAATTGCGTTGGCTGAACGACGATCACGACGATCCGGCCAACATCTTCCCCGACCAGGCGGTGTTCCTGGACCAGCTGCGCAGCCACGGCCACAACGGTGGGCTGCTGATGATCCCGGGCACCGTGGCGACGTTCACCGGGTCGGCGCTCGACTCGCTTGTGCACCCCATTCCGGACGCCGAGGCCGAGGCGATCTTCACCACCGGCAAGGCCGCCTACATCGAGGCCTACGCGCAGCGCATGGCGCCCGTGCTGGCTGCCGAAAAGGCTTCCTGGGCACCGGCTTCCGGCGATTCGCTGCTGGAGCCACTGCGCGCCAAGTTCGAACCGATCATGGTGCAGAGCGACCAGATCTGCGACGGCATCGGCTATCCGGTTGAATTGAGGATCGGCACTGGGGTCGAATCTCAGACCGTGGTCCTGGACTTCCCGAAACGGGCTGTGCGGGAGGCGATTCCGGACGAGAAGTTCCGCTACGGCTTCGGTATCGCACCCGAGCTGGTGCGCACCGTGCTGCGCGACGACGAGCCGGACTGGGTCAACACCATCTTCCTGTCCACCCGGTTCCAGGCGTGGCGGGTCGGCGGCTACAACGAGTACCTGTACACGTTCTTCAAGTGCCTGACCGACGAGCGCATCGCCTACGCCGACGGCTGGTTCGCCGAGGCGCACGACACCTCGGCGTCCATCGAGCTGGGCGGCTACGAAATTCAGCGCCGGTGCCCGCACCTGAAGGCCGACCTGTCGAAGTTCGGGATCGTCGAGGGCAACACACTGACCTGCAATCTGCACGGCTGGCAGTGGAACCTGGACAACGGCCGCTGCCTGACCTCCAAGGGTCATGAGTTGCGGAGCGCCAAGCGGTGACGAGCGCCCAGTCCGGCGCTCGCCCGGACGCGCATTACGACGACGGCCAGATCTTCCTGGACCGGCAGGCGATCACGTTGCGCCGCTACCACTTTCCGTCGGGCACGTCGAAGATCATCCCACTCAGCGCGGTCCGTGGCTACAAGGCCGAGTCGCTCGGCTTCATCATGGACCGGTTCCTGATCTGGGGCGGCACGGACCCGCGCCGCTGGCTGCCGCTGGACATCTGGCGGCCCATCAAGTCGACGCTGGTGACCCTTGACGTCGTCGGCACCACCCCGGCGCCGGCCTGTACCCCGTTGCGGCCCAAGGAGTTTCTGGCGACGCTCGACGAGTTACTGGGAGAGCAGGCCGCTCGCCGACAGTGACCAAATGGCGGCTGCTACCACCTGGTGCCGTCGAGCCCCGGAATCACGCACCGCCCGTCCGCGGCGACGCGGCCGATGAGCATGCCGTCGTAGCCGGTACACGACGAGTTGAGCGGCTCGCAGGTGTTGATGGACGTGATCACCTTGTCCTGGCCGCACGGGGTACCGGGAGCGGGTGGATCGGCGGCGGCCACAGCAGCGCTGAAGCCCAACGCGAGCATCACCGTGGACGCGAGGACGAGAGAGCGGGTCGAGTCGAACATCATGGACACCTCCGGCCGATGGCCCCGACGTGCACCAATGCTACGCCGAAATCGGCGAGGTGAACCCGGCTAATTCGCGGTCCGCACCGTCTGCAGCAACTCCGAGACGTCGTCCGAGGCGGTGTCGTACACGCGCACGATGGCCCGGTCGCCCGGCTTGAGGTAGGTGGACTCCCCCAGCTCGGTGTAGCGCGTCGCGCCGATGCCGACGAGCAGGTGCGCCGGGTGCCCCGCGGCCACCATCAGGGCGCCGACATCCTCCAAAGGTGTGTCGTCCGAACCCTTCTGGTTCGCCAGCCGGTCGACGATCCAGTCCAGCAGCTGCGTCCCGTAGTACGAGTAGCCCAGCAGCGGGCTGTCCTGGCCGTACGCCTGCTCGACACCGCTGCCATCGTCGAGGAAGCTCGCCAGCCGCAGCGACGACGTCGGTCCGTCGGGGCTCAGGTCGTCGATCGCGAAGAACCGCGGGGCCACCCCCTTGGAGGCCGGACCCCAGTTCTTCTTGTGGCTGATCTTCGGTGCGTTCGGCCGGCGGATCGAGCAGTCGTTGAACGCGCCCAGCGCGAACGGCCGCAGCCCGACAACCCGGTCGCCCGACCACGACACCTCGCACGCCAGCCCGACCTCGGGCTCGATCTGCAGGTTCAGCGGGGTGTCACTCACCGGCAGGATCACCGCGTCGGTCGACAGCGGGAACTCGCCGAGGAACGTGTCGCTGCCCGGCGCGTACCAGGGGAAGATGCCCTTCGGCGCCCCGCCCTCGGACCGGACGTTGACGAAATCGACTGCCTCCCCGGCCTGTTCGAGGTGTCCGGCGAAGTTGCCCGCCACCCCGAAGCCGAACCAGCCACGCATGTCGTCGAGGTCGAGATCGCTCATGGCTGCCACCCTACTGCGGTCGTGACCAGCACCAACAAGCCACAACCAAGTCGCGCTTAAGTCACGGGCACCAGGCTGTGCACAACCGATCACGAGGAGTCTGCCGTGCCCACCTCCGTCCACCCCGTCACCGTCGCACCCCGCCGGCCTGGCGAACCCGAGCCCGACCTCCTGGGCATCACGCTGGCGCACCGCGCCATGCTCGTCGACCTGGTCCGGCTCACCGAGCTCGCCAAGGCCGTGCGCGACCGCGACGTCATCTGCACACCCGCGCGGGCGCGCGCCATCTCGCAGTACATCGAGCTGCTGTGCGACTCGATCCATCACCACCACAGCACCGAGGACACCGTGCTGTGGCCGGTCATCCAGGCCAGCGTCGGCGATCATCTCGATCTGAGTGAACTCACCGACGACCACGCGGCGCTCGACCCACGCCTGGATCAGCTGCGGGCCCGTGCCGCGGCGTTCCGGCTGTCCAACGGTGACCGCAAGGTCGCGTTCCTGATGGCGTTCGAACTGGCCGAGCTCACCGCGCTGCTGACCGAGCACATCAACGACGAGGAACTCGACCTGTTCCCCCTGATCACCGAGCACGTGTCGGTGGACGACTGGGAGGACGTGGAGGCGGCCGCCCGCGCCGGCAGCCGGATGTCGTTCGACGGCCCGCGCTCGCTCGCGGTGATGACCGACGACGAGCGCGCCTCGATGGCGGGCAAGTTGAGCCTCGGGCTGCGCGCGTTCCTCGCGGTGCTGATGTTCCGGCATCGGCGCGTGATGCGCACCGTCTTCGGCGACCTCGCGGAGAGCCGGCTCGAGGCCCTGGCCGGCTAGTCGATGAAGCTGCGGGCCTCGGCCGCGAGCCGCGCCCGCAGCGTCTCGGCGGCCTTGCGGTACCGGCGGGCGTCGTCAGGACGGTCCAGCGCCTCGGCGGCCGCGGCCAGCGCGTCGTCGACGGGGCCGACCATCAGCCCGTCGACCCCGAGCCCGGCGATGCTGCCGGAGTAGCGCTCGAGTTCGGCAGTGCGGGCCCGCACCTCGTCGAGGTCACCCATCGCCACGGCGGCGTTGACCCGCAACACCGTGAACGGCACCCAGAAATAGGCCCGCTCGATCGGTTTGCGGTCCGGCCACAGCGCCCGGGCCTCGGCCTCGCGGCCCCGGGCGAACAGAGCCAGCACCGCCGCGTCCAACGCGGCGACCGAAATCTCGCGGTAGAAGAACACCAGCTCGTCGGCCAGCGTGCCCAGGTCGCCGAGGCCGAACTCACCCGTCACCCGGCCGACCATCGCCAGCTTCGCGCCATTGGCGGCGCCGTTCTCGGCCATCCGCGCGGCCAGGTCGGTGTATGCGCTCACCGCCTCGTCGAGCCGGCCGGCGAGCAGGTACATCCGGGCCTGGAACAGGCCGAGCACGCCGAGCAGGTGGACCAGCTGGCCCGTGCTCGCGCGCGCCACCGCGAGATCGACGTGGCGCTTCGCCGTCGCCAGGTCGGAGCGGTTGCCGGCGGCCAGCGACAGCAACCAGTGCGCCACCGCCTGATAGTCGGCCTGCTCGGCGGCTTCGGCGGCCTGCAGCAGTTCGGCGGCGAGCACGTCGCGCTCGTCGTCGAGGTCCGGTCCGAGAGCGCAGAACGCGTGCACGTTGAGCGCGGTGCACAACAGGCGGCCCGCCCCGGGATCGTCGGCGTACACCTGACGCGCCAGCGCGAGCATCTCGGTGCTGGCAGCCAGCGCGCCGTCCGGGTCGTTGCCCTCGAGTTCCACGTAGAGCGCCTTGAGCAGCCGGATCCGGTCCGCCGCGGAAACGTCGCCGGCCAGCACGTGCCGCAGCAGCCCGATCATCTGGCCGTCGGATTCGTCGTACTCGCGGTCACGCCACACCAGCGGGGTGTCCCACGCGGTGAGGATGCGCACCACCAGGTCATCGCGCGACCGGCCCGACACCAGCTGCAGCGCGCATTTCATCTCACTGCGCGCGGTGACGGCGTCGCCGGACTGCGCGAGCGCGGCGATCAGGCCGCAGCGAACCTCGATGTCCTGATCCAGCATCGCCACGCTCGGCGCCAGCTGCCGGCTGGCGGCCAGTTCGAGCATCTGGACCGCGGCCCGCCACTGCCGGGCGGCTTCGGCATGGGCCCCGACCGAACTCGCGTCGCGAGCCGCGGTGGTGGCGAAATCGGCTGCCGCCGAAGCGGTTTCCGCGGTCGCGGAGGCGACGGCGTGGTGGGCCAGCGCAGCCGGGTCGACCGAGCGGCCCGGTGCGCGCAGCAGCTCCAGCGCCGCGGCATGCAACCGGGACCGGCGCAGTTTCGAGGTGTCCTCGTACAGGGTGTCGCGGACCAGACCGTGCGCGAACTGCAGCCGGCCGGGCGTCGGCTCGTCGAGCAGGCCCAGCAGCACGGCCGGTTCCAGGGCGTCGAGCAGATCGTCGGGGTCACTGCGGCCCAGCTCGGCCAGCAGGTCGACGTCGATGTCGCGGCCCAGCACCGCGGCCTGGCGCAGCGCGGTCACCGTGGGACCGGGCAACCGGGCCAGCCGGCGCCGCAGCACGTCACGCACGCCCACCGGCACCGAAGCCCACACCGCGTCGGGCCCCTCGGCGGCCATCAGCCGGGCCAGTTCCCGCACGAACAGCGGGTTGCCGCCGGTCCGTTCGCGCAGCAGGCGCAGCGCCTCGCCGCTGGTCGTCAGGCCGCAGTCGGCGGCGACGGCGGCGGTGGCCGCCGCGTCCAGGCCGCCCAGGATCAGGTGCGCTGACGTGTGGACCGTCAGCGCGGCCCGCGCCACCTCGAGTTCGCCGCGATCCTCCGACGGGCGGTAAGTCGCGATGACCAGCACGCGACGGTCCTGAATCCGGTCGGCGACGAGGCGCAGCAGCTCCAGCGTGAGGCCGTCGGTACGGTGCAGGTCGTCGAGGATGACCGCAAGGGGCTGCCGGTCGGCGACGGCGTTCAACGCATCGGCGACCGCCTGCCCCAGCCAGAACGTGCCCTGGTCGGTGGCGGCGTCGTCGTGCAGCAGCGGGGCCAGCGCCTGCCGGTCCTGATCCGTCGCATCGACCAGATCGCGGAGCACCTCGGTCCACGCCCACCCCGCCGGCGCGCCGTGGACTTCCTGACACCGGCCGTGCACGGTCCGCCAGCCGGCCGCGCGCAGCCGGGCCGCGGCGGTCGCCGCCAGTGTGGTCTTGCCGGAGCCCGCCTCACCGCCGACCCACAGCACCGCACTGGCGCCGGCGGCGACGCGGCGCGCCACGGCGTCGATGGTCGCGAGCTCCTCGGCGCGGCCGTATGCCGCCTGCCCGGTGCGCTCGCGCGGCGCGGCGTCCGGGACCGCGGTCGCGGTCGACGGGAGCGGCACGGGCCGTGACGGTTCCAGATGGTCGGCCTGACGCAGGATGTCGCGCTCGAGATCGCGCAGGGCGCGGCCCGGCTCCAGCCCCAACTCGTCGATCAGGTGCTCGCGGGTGCGCCGGAGCACCTCGAGCGCGTCGGCCTGCCGACCTGTGCGGTACAGGGCGGTCGCCAGGACCGCGGCCGCGCCTTCCCGGCCCGGATGCGCGGCGACGTGGCCTTCCAGCGCCGCGACGGCGGTGCCGTACCGCCCGAGCTCGACGTGTGCGGCGGCGTGACTTTCCACTGCGGCCAACCGCAGCTCGGTCAGCCGCGAGACCTCCGGCACCGCCCACAAGGCGTCACCGGCCCCCGCGAACGGCTCGCCGGCCCAGCCGGCCAGCGCGCCGTCGAGCAATTGCGCACGCCGCAATGGATCTGATTCATCCTGTGCCGCAGCCACTTTCGCTTCGAAAAACCACGAGTCGACGGCGTCGTCCGGCAGCCGCAGGCAGTATCCGGGCGCCGCGCTGACCAGGACGCGGGCCGGCGCCCGGCGCTGCCGGCCGGGTTCGAGCACGCGGCGCAGATGCGAGACGTAGACCTGCAGCGCGGACAGCGCCTTGGGCGGTGGTTCGCCCTCCCACAGATCGTGGATGAGCCGGTCGACGGACACCGTGTGTCCGCGCGCGGCCACCAACCGGGCCAGCAGCGCCCGCTGCATGCGCGCGCCCAGATCCACCGGATCGTCACCGACCCATGCCCGCACCGGACCGAGCACCGTCACCCGCACCGGTTGTGCCACCGTCATGCCCCCCGCCGACGTGGTTCCTACTTGGGCTGTAACACCGAGGTGCCGACGTACGGCACGAGTGCGTCGGGTACCCGGACGCTGCCGTCGGGCTGCTGGTGGTTCTCCAGGATCGCGACCAGCCAGCGGGTCGTGGCGAGCGTGCCGTTGAGGGTCGCCGCCGTCTGCGGCTTGCCGTTCTCGTCGCGGTAGCGGGTGGAGAGGCGCCGGGCCTGGAACGTCGTGCAGTTGGAGGTCGACGTCAGCTCGCGGTACGCCTGCTGCGTCGGCACCCAGGCCTCGCAGTCGTACTTGCGGGCCGCCGACGAACCGAGATCGCCTGCGGCGACGTCGATCACGCGGTAGGGCACCTCGATCATGGCGAGCATCTGACGCTGCCAGGAGAGCAGCTTCTGGTGCTCGGCCTCGGCGTCCTCGGGCTTGCAGTAGATGAAGGCCTCGACCTTGTCGAACTGGTGCACCCGGATGATGCCGCGGGTGTCCTTGCCGTAGCTGCCGGCTTCCCGGCGGAAGCACGACGACCAGCCGGCGTACCGCAGCGGGCCTTCGGACAGGTCCAGGATTTCGTCGGAGTGGTAGCCGGCCAGCGGCACCTCCGAGGTTCCGACGAGGTACAGATCGTCGGCCTCGAGGCGGTAGATCTCGTCGGCGTGCGCACCCAGAAATCCGGTGCCGCGCATGACTTCCGGGCGCACCAGCACCGGCGGGATCATCAGCGTGAAACCGTTCTCGGTGGCCAGTCGCACGGCCAGCTGGAGCAGGCCGAGCTGCAGCAGGGCGCCCTGGCCCGTCAGGAAGTAGAACCGCGAGCCCGACACCTTGGCGCCGCGCTCCATGTCAAGCAGGCCGATGGCCTCGCCGAGTTCCAGGTGGTCCTTCGGGTTCTCGATCTCCGTCGGGGTACCGACGATCTCGAGCACCTCGAAGTCGCTCTCGCCGCCGGCGGGGACGCCGTCGATGATGACGTTGCCGATGGCCAGGTGCGCGGCGGTGAACGCCGCCTCCGCCTCAGCCTGCCTGGCCTCGATGTCCTTGATCGCCGCGGACAGTTCCTTGGCCTTCGCCAGCAGTGCGGGCCGTTCCTCCGGCGAGGCCGCGCCGACGAGCTTGCTCGCCGCCTTCTGGTTGGCCCGGGCGGTGTCGGCCTCCGCGATGGCGGCCCGACGGGCCGCGTCGGCCTCCAGCAACGCATCGACAAGGGCCGGGTCTTCGCCACGGGACCGTTGCGATGCCCGTACCCGGTCCGGATCTTCGCGGAGCAACTTGAGGTCGATCACGGGCGTCAGACTACTTTTCTCGCCGCGGCCGTGGAATGTCGAGGGCCTGTAGCGGGGTCCGGCCACAACCACATAACGGTACAACTGCAACTCTTGTCACAGCTCCTACGGCGGCTGTCACAATGGAACCGATGTTGGACGCACCCCCGGCAGTCGAGCAGGGCCTGGACACGCCCCCAGACGCGCCGAAGACGACGACCACCTGGCGGCAGCGCATGCACGGCATGCAGGCCACCGGGACGCAGCGCGCGCTCGTCCTCACCGCGCTCGGCGGACTGCTCATCGCCGGTGTCCTGACCGTGCTGCCGGATGGCTCGCTCGGCCCGACCGGGCTTGGCTTCAACACCGGCCGCGTCAACGCCGGCCGCGTCAGTGACACCCTCGACCACGCCAAGCCCGGCGAGTGTCTGAACTGGCCGGATCGCTCGCCGGACGCCGTCGAGATCGTCGACTGCAAGAACGAACACCGCTTCGAGGTCGCCGAGTCCCTGGACATGCGGACGTTCCCCGGCAGTGAATACGGCCCCGACGCCGCGCCGCCGTCGGACGCCCGGATCAAGCAGATCAGCCAGGAACAGTGCCAGAACGCGGCGCGCGACTACCTCGGCCCGCGCTTCGATCCGAACGGCAAGTTCGCGGTCAGCCTGGTCTGGTCGGGCGACAAGGCCTGGAAGACCAAGGGACAGCGCCGCATGCTGTGCGGCCTGCAGCTACTCGGCCCGAACAGCCAGCAGCTGGCCTACAAGGGCAAGGTCGCGGACGTCGACCAGTCCAAGGTGTGGCCGGCCGGCACCTGCCTCGGCATCGACCCGGCGACCAACCAGCCCATCGACATCCCGGTCGACTGCTCGGCGCCGCACGCCATGGAGGTCACCGGCGCGGTGAACCTGGCCGACAAGTACCACGACGTCATGCCGGCCGAACCCGACCAGCTGGCGTACATCAAGGACAACTGCACCCGGGCCACCGACGAGTACCTGGCCCCGGTGCAGCTGCGCGCCACCACGCTGACGCTGATCTACAGCTCCATCGCGCTGCCCAGCTGGACCGCCGGCAGCCGGCAGGTGTCCTGCAGCATCGGTTCCTCGCTCGGCAACGGCGGCTGGTCGACGCTGATCAACAGCGCCAAGGGACCGCTGCTGATCAACGGGCAGTCGCCCGTCGCGCCGCCGGCCATCCCGGAGGAGCGACTGAACCTGCCGCCCATCCCGGTCGTCGAGCCGCCGGTGGACACGTCGTCGCAGGGCTCGTCGTCATCATCGTCGTCGTCATCGTCGGGTTCGCAGTCCGGTCAGTCGAGCCAGTCGGGCCAGAACCAGCGCAGCCAGCAGACCTCGCAGTCGCCACAGGGCAACCAACACATGCCGGGCCAGACCGACACGTCGAACCCGAACACCAACGGCAACACGCCCGGTACCCCGCAACAGCAGCAGGGCAACACGTTCCTCAACGGTCCGCCGCCCGCGCCCGCGCCGCCGCCCGGGGCGGGTGCGCCGCTCGACGGCCCGCCGCTCGAGGAGGCGCCCGCGCCGCCGCCGGCCGGACCCGTGGGTGGGGGTGCGCCGCCCGGACCGGTGGTGCCGGCGCCCGCGCCGTAGCCATGCCGGTACGCATGGGCCGGCAGCGGTTCGAGGAACTGGTGTCCGACGCGCTCGACCTGATCCCGCCCCGGCTCGCCGCAGCGCTCGACAACGTCGTGGTGCTGGTGCGGCCGCGTAATCCGGACGATCCCGACATCCTCGGGCTGTACGAAGGCGTCGCGCTGACCGAGCGCGATTCCTTGTATGCGGGCGCGCTGCCCGACACCATCACGATCTACCGCGACGCCCTGCTCGACATGTGCGACTCCGAAGCGCAGGTTGTCGACGAGGTCGCCATCACCGTGATCCACGAGATCGCCCATCACTTCGGCATCGACGACGAGCGGCTGCACGAGTTGGGCTGGGGCTGAGCCGCGCGGCACCGCGGCATTGTCGGACCGCGGTGCTACAACAGAGTTCATGAGCACCACCTGCCGCAATTGCGTGGATGGGCTGGCGCACTGCCACGGCACGGTCATCGTGCACGTCGGCCTGCCGGCCGAATGCACCGACGAGACGTGCGCGCTGCCCGAATCCGAACACACCCTGCGCATCGACTGCGACGTGGTCGGGTGCGGCTGCGCAGAACCCGCGATGGATCTGCGCGCCGCGGGATAGTCAGGCCATCGGGTCGGGTGCCGGCGGCGCCAGGGGGTCGTGACCCGGGTAGAACGGCGGCGTCTTCACGCCCCACTGCACGCAGCTCCACCGCCCGTCGGTGATCGGGCTGAGCACGACGCATTCGGCGTTGAGCAGGTGATGTTCCAACGCGAAATCGGCGTCCACACCGGCCAAGTGGGCGGCGACCAGCCGGATCGCCGCACCATGACTCACCACCACGATGTCGCCGGCCCGGTCGTGATCATCGAGGCTGCGCACCCGCAGGTTCGTCAGCACCGGCACATACCGGTCCAGCACCTCGCGGCCGGTCTCGCCGCCCGGCATCGCGACATCCAGCTTGCCCCGCTGCCAGTCCTCGTAGATGGCGTCGAACTGCTCGATGGCGTCGGTGTCGCTGCGGTCCTCCAGGTCGCCGACCTGTACCTCGTGGATACCGTGTGCCTCGACCGGATCGAGGCCCAGGCCGTCGGCGATCTCGGCGGCGGTCTGCTGTGCGCGAGCCGCGACCGAATGCACCACCAGGCCGACGGGATGTGCCCAGTCGATTCCGAAGTCGCGGGCCTGCTGGCGACCGAGTTGGGTCAGCGACGCCCCCGGCGGCCGGGTGTCCAGCCGTTTGGCGACGTTCGCCTCCGACTGCCCGTGCCGCACCAGAACCAAACGGCCACTCATCCGCGTTGCCCCTCTCTCAACCCCGCCAGCCACTGCGCCGCCTCATCGGTGACCGGCGGAGCCGCACCGGCAGCCACCCCGGTCGGCCATGACCCCAGGTACCGCACGTCGGCCACCCGCCGGTGCAACGCCTTCAGCGCCTCGGCGACCGGCGCGTCGTCGATGTGTCCGACACAATCCAAGAAAAAGATATACGTACCCAATTCCGTTCTCGTGGGCCGAGATTCGATACGGGTCAGGTCGATGTCCCGAATCGAGAACTCCGTCATCGCAGCCACCAGGGCACCCGGTTCGTTGCGCAACCGCAGCACGACGGACGTCCGGTCGGCACCGGTGCGCGGCGGCGGCGGGCCGGGGCGCCCGACGAGCACGAAACGCGTTCTGGCGTTGGGCTCGTCGACCACACCGTCGGCCAATGAGTCCAGTTCCCACCGTACGGCCGCCAGCGCGGTACTGACACCGGCATCTACCAGACCTTCGGAAACCTGCTGCGCCGCACCGGCATTGGAGATCGCGGGCACGAGGGTGGCGTGCGGCAGCTGTTCGGCCAGCCAGCGGCGTACCTGGGCCGCGGCCACCGGGAACGCCGCGATGGTCGACACCGCATCGGCGGTGACGCCCGGTCGGACGACGATGCTGAACGCGACGTCGAGCGTGTGCTCGGCGAAAATCTGCACCCCGCTGCCGGAGGACAAGCTGTCCATGGTCGGCAGCACCGAGCCCTCGATGGAGTTCTCGATCGGCACGCACGCGTAGTCCGCGGCCGCCATGCGCACGGCCTCCAGCGCCGCGCCCGTGCTGTCACAGGCGACCGGTTCGAAATCCGGATCGTCGGCGACCAACTGCAGCATGGCCGCTTCACTGAAGGTGCCTTGCGGCCCGAGATAGGCGATGCGTGCCACGCCGCAACCCTACTGGCTGCCGGCCGGGCGAGGCTCGCGACGCGGGCCTTTCGGTAGGCCTTGCGCCAACACCATCCGGTAGTTAACTTAGGCTTACCTCACTTACTAGCGAAGGCGGGACATGCGCGACCTCACGACGACAATCGCAGCACCGACCACGGCAGAACGCGTCCGCAGCGCGTGTGCCCGGGCCGCCGACGCGACGCTGGCCGCCGACGGCGTCACGCCGACCACCACGCCGGTGCACCACCTACTGGCCGACGGCTCCGTCATCCTGACCGTGCCGGCGTCGGGCCTGCTCGCTGCCACCGTCACGGCCGCCGGGGCGCGCGGCGTCGCCGCCATGCTCGAGCTGACCGACCTGGCCGCCCTACCGCTGCGCGAACGGGTGCGCGCACTGGTCTGGTTCCGCGGCCGCCTCCACTACGTGCCCGCGGCGCGCGTCCCGGCCATGCTCGACCTCGTCGCGTCGGAGAATCCACACCCGGCATTGCTCCAGGTGAATGCCGGAGCGGACCACGAAGACCCACACACGCTGGTCCGGCTCGAGATCGAGTCCGTCGTGGTGGCCGACGCCACCGGCGCCGAGTCGGTGCCGGTCGGCGCGCTCCTGGCAGCCCGGCCCGATCCGTTCTGCGCCATGGAGTCGCACTGGGTGCAGCACATGGAGAGTGCGCACCGCGACATGGTCGACCGGCTCGCCAGCCGGCTGCCGGTGACGCTGCGCCACGGCCACGTGCGCCCGCTGGGCCTGGACCGCTACGGCGTCCAGCTGCGCGTCGAACGCGAAGACGGCGACCATGACGTCCGGCTGCCGTTCACCAAGCCCGTCGACGATGTCACCAGCCTGAGCCGGGCCATCCGCACCCTGATGGGCTGCCCGTTCCTCAACGGGCTCCGCGCGCGCAAGATCTGAGGGCGCCCCGGTTACCGTAGCTGCGATGACCGGGCCGCAGCAGGAGCACACCGAACGTCGCGCGCTGCGCATCGAGATCGTCGTGGTGCTGGCGGTGACGTTCGGCCTGTCGGCCTACACGGCTGTCGTCAGCCTGGCCGAGGCCGTCATCCTCGGGTTGTCCGGACAGAAGGTGGCGCTCAACCACCGCCGCTCCCCGATCGACTTCATCGACTTCCTGCTCAATCTCAGCCCGGTCTTCACCCTGGTCAGCTGGGGCTTCCTGGCGCTGTACCTGTTGTGGCGCAGCGGCTTCCGGCCCGCCGCGATCGGGCTGGGGCACTTCCGGTGGCGCCCCGACCTACTGGGCGGCCTGGGACTGGCCGCGCTGATCGGCCTGCCCGGTCTCGGTCTCTACGTCGCCGGCCGAGCGCTGGGCATCGGCGTCGACGTCGTCCCGAGCACGCTGGGTGACACCTGGTGGCGCATTCCGGTCCTGCTGCTGATGGCGTTCGCGAACGCCTGGGCCGAAGAGATCATCGTCGTCGGGTTCCTGCTGACACGCCTGCGCCAGCTGGACGTCTCCGCGACCAAGTCCCTCGTCCTCTCGGCCCTGCTGCGCGGCACCTATCACCTGTACCAGGGGTTCGGCGCCGGACTGGGCAACATCGCGATGGGCCTGGTGTTCGGGTACACCTGGCGGCGCACCGGCCGGTTGTGGCCGCTGATCATCGGGCACGGCGTGATCGATGCGGTGGCGTTCGTGGGTTATGCCTTGGCCGCCCGTCATTTGGGCTGGCTGCATCCCGCGTAATTCCGCCGGATGCCAGCCAAGCCTCACCTCTATTTGTATTCAGCAATTCGAATTAATGGATATTGCATACGTCACAGCGGGTAAGGATATGCTTTCCTGAATTAGGTTGACCTTGCATGACAAGGCCATTTGACCTGCATTATCTTCATTTTCATGACCGACGTGACGCGCCTCGAGACGAAATTCCACCAACTGCTCCAGGAACAGATTCGGAGCGAATTCGGCGCGTCTCAGCAATACATTGCCGTCGCGGTCTACTTCGATGGAGAAGACCTCCCACAGCTGGCGAAGCACTTCTATGCGCAGGCCGTCGAAGAACGCAATCACGCCATGATGCTGGTGAAGTATCTGCTCGACCGCGACATCGACGTCGAGATCCCCGGCGTCGACCCGGTGCGCAACAGCTTCGCCTCACCGACCGAGGCCCTCAAGCTCGCGCTCACCCAGGAACGTGTGGTGACCGAACAGATCAGCCGGCTGGCCAGCGTCGCCCGCGAAGAGGGCGACTACCTCGGCGAGCAGTTCATGCAGTGGTTCCTCAAGGAACAGGTCGAAGAGGTCGCGACCATCACCACGCTCGTGAAGATCGCCGACCGCGCCGGCGAGAACCTGTTCAATCTCGAGGATTTCGTCGCCCGGGAACTGGCCGGCACGGGTGCCGCCGACCCGACCGCGCCCGAGGCCGCCGGCGGCAACCTCTAGCCGTCAGGCCTCCGCGTCCTGGCCGGAGTCCCGGCCCGCGCCGGTCAACCCGTTCTGCAACCAGTCCTTGGTCCGGCCCGGGTGATTGGTGGCGACCCATCCGACACCGAGATCGGCGCAGTAGCGCACGTCCTCGTAATGGTCGACGGTCCAGCAGTACAGCGCACGCCCGTGCGCGGCGGCATGGTCGACCAGTTCGGGGTGCTCACGCAGCGTGGTGATGGACGGGCCCACTGCCGTCGCACCGACCGTCGTCGCCGCGCTGCCGCCCAGGTATCGCGACGTCTCGCCGAGCAGCACGGTCGGCAGCATCGGTGCGGCCCGGCGGATGCGCCACACCGCGGCCGCCGAGAACGACATCACCACGGCGCGGGCGAGGTCGGCGGAGGCCGGCGCCGCGATGCCGTACCGGTGCAGCAGTGCGAGCACCTTGCTCTCGACGAGTGCGCCGTACCGCACGGGGTGCTTGGTCTCGATGAACAGCTTCACCGGCCGGCCCCAGTCCAGCGCCAGCCGGATCAGGTCGTCGAGGGTGAGCAGGCCGGCCGAGCTCTGGCCGCCGTCGGCCCGGCTGGGATGCCATGCGCCGTAATCCAATTCGCGCAGCTGCGCGAGGCTCATCTCACTGACCAGCCCGGTGCCGTTGGAGGTGCGGTCCACCTTGCGGTCGTGGACACACACCAGATGTCCGTCGCGGGTCAGCCGGACATCGCATTCGAGGCCGTCGGCGCCCTGGCTCAGCGCCAGTTCGTAGGCCGCCAGCGTGTGCTCGGGCCGCTCGGCCGATGCGCCACGGTGTGCCACCACGAAAGAGCTGTGGCGTGTGCCGTCCGTCCCGCCAGTGCCGTCCACGCCCATGGTCCTATGCTGCCGGTTCCTCCGCTGTGGGCTCAACCGGAACCGCCGATTGGGCACCTGATTCTTCGGCCTGCTCCGCGTCGACGACGACCCAGCGCTGTGCGGGTGCGTCGGCCTGCGTGCGTTCGAAGGCGTGGTAGACGCGCAGGACCGTCGCCAGCGACAGCATGCCCATCAGGTACGCGATGATCGTGACCTCGGTGCTGTCGGCGATGCCCTGCGGGTCGGTCGCGAACATGCCCACGATGGACCACGCGACGACCAGACCCGACACGGCCCAGATCGCCCACCAGATGCCGATCGGGCGGCGCAACGTGCTCATGCGGTTCTCGACCGTGGCCATCTCGGTGACGAACACCGGCGCGAGGAACATGTTGACCACCGGGACGAGGCAGCCGACCCGCAGCACCCAGCGGCGGCGTGGCTCGGTGGTACCCGCGCGGTGATAGGCCGCCGCGCGGCGGGCGATCAGCCAGTTGGTGAACACGATCGCCGTCGCCAGCACCGCGAACAGTGCGACGACGCTGGCCGCGACGCCGAGCCAGCTGCCCCCGATCGCCACCCAGGGGTTGAGCAGCACGGTGCGGTTGATCAGCAGCAGGATGTAGCGCACGACGTGCATCAGCGCCGCGGCGCCGAGCGCGATCATCGTGATGGCCGCGACCGTCTGCACCACCGCGGTCGACGGTCCGCGATGCGTCTGCTCCCACTCTGCGGGCTGCCCGGGCGCCTGGGCGAACTCTTCGGTCAGGCCCCAGCGCGGGATGTGGTCGTAATGCGGGGTCGGCCCCAACGGCGGCTGATGCCGGCGTGGCTTCGGCGCCGGACCCGGCCGGACGGCGATCCAGCGATAGCCGCGCGACGATTTCGTCTGCCCGGCAGCCGGCGTGTGCGCGACGGGCGCGAGCAGCGGACCGCGGCAGCGCGGGCACCACTGACGCTGGCGATCACGCACGTTCCAACGCGTCGAGCACCGGGAACAGACCTGGATCACGGGACCAGCCTACGGGCCCGTCAGACGGCGCCGGGAGCGCCGTCGTCGGTGACGATCGCGCGGCCGGCCCCGGACCAGGCCAGCATGCCGCCGTTGACGTTGATCGGCTCGAACCCGTTGCGCGCCAGGTAGTGCGAGACCTTCAGCGACCGGCCGCCGGCATGGCAGATGACGTACAGCGCGGCATCACCGTCGATCTCCCCCAGCCGGGCGGGCACCTCGCTCATCGGGATGTGCTGGGCCCCTGCGGCGTGGCCACGGGCCCACTCATCGTCTTCCCGCACGTCGAGCAGGACCGCGTCCGAGTCGAACGCGGTGGGCAACTGATCGACGTCGATCTGCGGCACGTGCACATCATCATCCATGCGTACATGCTGGCACGGGCGGGGCTCACGCCACCACAGCACGCCATGACAGCAATCGCAGAACTATCCACAGTTTCCACAGGTTCATCCACAGGGCGACGGGAGGCCCGCCGACGGCCTTACCGGCCACAGCGCGCCGAACGCATAATTGACTGGGGATAAACAAGGGGCCATTGGTCCCCGTTGATCAACAGGCCGACACGCGGCGTGAGCGAAAAAGCTTGCCGGGCTAAGTAAATCCGGGGCCGCAAATCCGGCCCGCCGCCGATGGGGCCCGATTTCCCCGTCCCGCCGGCAAACAGTTATGATCGGCGTCACAACATCGGGTTGTGACAATCCTCACTCCGCTCGAAATCGGGAACTCAGGGTTGTTCTGGCAGGTCAGGGAGTATGCAATGGCGGCACATCCGTTGCGTCCGGGTTCGGGCGCATCGCCCGAGTGGCAATCGGCGTTCCCGTCCCGCACACACAGCCAACTCGTCGCGTGTGTCCGCGCCGGAATCATCGCGCTGGTCCTGCTCGTCGTGCTCGTTCTGATCGTTCTGGTCTAAAGGCCCAACAGGCACCGATCCCACCCCTGTTCCGGGGGTGTCCTTGCGGTGCGCGCAGCGATGGAGCAATGTGGTCTGGGATCTGTGGACGAACCCCAACTAGGGTCGTTGATCCCGCACGCGATCATCTAAGGAAGGAATCCTGTGGCTGAGTACACCCTGCCGGACCTGGACTACGACTACGGCGCCCTGGAGCCGCACATCTCCGGTCAGATCAACGAGATCCACCACAGCAAGCACCACGCGGCCTACGTCAAGGGCGTCAATGACGCGGTGGCCAAACTCGAAGAGGCGCGGGCCGGCGACGACCACGCCGCGATCTTCCTGAACGAGAAGAACCTGGCCTTCCACCTCGGCGGCCACGTCAACCACTCGATCTGGTGGAAGAACCTGTCCCCCAACGGTGGCGACAAGCCGACCGGCGAGCTGGCCGCGGCCATCGACGACCAGTTCGGTTCGTTCGACAAGTTCCGCGCGCAGTTCACCGCGGCCGCCAACGGCCTGCAGGGCTCGGGCTGGGCGGTGCTCGGCTACGACAGCCTGGGCGGCCGTCTGCTGACCTTCCAGCTGTACGACCAGCAGGCCAACGTGCCGCTGGGCATCATCCCGCTGCTGCAGGTCGACATGTGGGAGCACGCCTTCTACCTGCAGTACAAGAACGTCAAGGCGGACTACGTCAAGGCTTTCTGGAACGTCGTCAACTGGGCCGACGTGCAGGAGCGCTTCGCCGCCGCCACGACCAAGACCAACGGTCTGATCTTCGGCTGATCTCACGCTTTCCGGTAACGGGGCGTCGCGCATGTGCGCGGCGCCCCGTTCTCGTTTACCACCGAAGCCCCCATCTCGCGAGCCGGCAGCCACATTCGGCCCACGTGACACTTCTGGCACTCGGGCCATCTTGCGTGCTAACGCGTCACTGCCGCACCCTGGAATCAGCGATCCACTGCCGTATCGACTGATTGCTGATCGAGGTACCGGAGGGCAGCCATGGAGAGGTCTGGGCAAGCCGTCGAGATTGCACCGTTCCATTCCGGCGGCGCGTTGAAGGGGTTCGTGGTGTCCGGCCGGTGGCCCGATTCCACCAAGGAATGGGCCCAGCTACTGATGGTCGCCGTCCGGGTCGCCTCGCTGCCCGGGTTGCTGGCAACCACCACCGTCTTCGGTACGCGCGAGGAACTGCCAGAACATCCACAGCCGGGCACCGTCGGCCTCGTCCTCGCGGAAGGGCCCGTTGTTGGCGAAGCAGCGGTGACACCGGGATACTTCGCCGACCATCAGCCGACGGCCCTGTTGATGCTCCACCCGCCCGCCGAGACGACACCCTCCCTACCGGAGTGCCACGGCGCCGCGTCGGGGTGCCTGCTGCTACCGGGACTGCCTTACCTGGGACTGGAACATCGCGCCGCGTGGGTCGAAGCCGAAGCCGACGGCACCATCACCTCGATGGTCAGCAGGGTCGGCGTCGATCCCATCAGCCATCCCGACACCGCCATTCTGGCGATGCTGCTTGCCGCTTGACCCAACGGTGGGTTAACAGCAAAGAGGTCGGGTAATTCGCCATGTCGCCGGCCGGCGGCCCAGGGCGCTCCCCTTCCTGCTCACGCGGTTGCCACGTCCTGCCGCTCGGGTTAATCGTCGGTACGCTAACGGCAAACACTTCGGACGACACCGAGCGCCCGACACCCGGATTGCTGAATCATCCCCCGCCCGACAGCGATTGTGACGCGACGTGCAGCCGAGGTCCGGGCAAAATAGCACACGCGTCAAAATTTGCCTCATCAGGCCGCCGACCGGGACCGGGATCCACCCCCAGAACCCCAGCTCGGAGCCCTTTGAGCCGACAAATTTGGTAGCTGGAGCGACTTTTCCGTGGTTTGCACTTGGTTCCCGGCGCAACTCTCGCTACGATAGTCAGCAAATAGTGACACTGACGCCTGCGGATATCGCTAAGTGGAGGAATAACCGATGAGCATGACGTTCGCCGCTCGGCTGAACCGGCTGTTTGACACCGTCTACCCGCCCGGACGCGGCCCCCACACATCTGCCGAGGTGATCGCCGCACTCAAGGCCGAGGGTGTGACCATGTCGGCCCCGTACCTGTCGCAGCTGCGTTCGGGCAACCGGACCAACCCGTCTGTCGCGAACATGGCTGCGCTTGCCAACTTCTTCCGGATCAAGCCGGCTTACTTCACCGACGACGAGTACTACGAGAAGCTCGACAAGGAGCTGACCTGGCTCGCCAACATGCGCGACGAGGGCATCCGCCGGATTGCCGCTCGGACGGTCGGCCTGTCCCCCGAAGCCAAGAAGGACCTCGCCAACAAGGTCGACGAGCTGCGTCGCCAGGAGAACCTCGACAGCTGAACCGGTTAGCCCTATCGGGCTCGACCACATTACGACCAGCGGATTCCGTTAATCCGCTGGTCGTACTGCTTTCACGCGCCCGACGGACGCCTTCGGGGCGGTTCCGGGCGCATCCGCCTTACCCTGCCGATCCAGCTCGCGGTACTGCGCGGCAATCGCCAGAATCCACTCCCGATCCGAATACGTCGCGGGCTGCCTGAGCCAGCTCGGCCCCGGGAACTTCGTCCGCGAACCGCCCTTCGGACGGCTGCTACGGCCGTCGTAAATCCAGCTGGCCACCCGCCGCGCCTGCACATCCGGCGCCACGTCGACGCGTCCGGAACCGGCGGCCTCACCGGCACCGTCCAGGACGGCGGTGGCCTCCAGGTACAGCGCATCGGAGATCAGCGACATCTGCTCGGCCACCCGGAAGAGCAGCGGACCGCGGGGCCGCACACCGATCCCGATGTTCGGATGGCGGCGGCTCAATTCGGCGAGCAGCGGGGCGATGGTCCGCAGTTCGCGCCGCGCCCCGAACCAGTCCTCGACACTGGGCAGCAGCGAGCCGCTGGCCACCACCAGCATGGCGCAGCCGAGAATCGTCGCCGCCGCGCCGACACCGACCAGTTGAGTGCTGCCCACCGCCCGCAACAGGATGAAGGCGCTGGCCAGCACGATCAGCACGATGCCGACGCTGAAGACGAACAGGGCGCGGCCCCTTCGGGTGCGGTTGGAATTACGCACCCCGGCCCACGCCACCAGCGTCAGCGCCAACAACACGTACAACAACGGCAAGAGCCACGACAACGAGTTGCCGCCCGAACCCAGATTTCTGCGCAGGTACTCCTCGGGCGCCATCTCCGGCTGCTGCGGGGTCAGGAAGAACAGCACCAGCGTGAGCAACGCGATCGCCCCGGCGACGCCGTACTGGGCCAGGGCGATGCGGCGGATGACGAGCGGTTTACGACTCGACGATGCGGAGGTGATCATCACGCAACTGCCTGCGGCACAAGCGATCAGCGCCACCTGGCTGAGCATGCTGGACACGTTCGGCCAATGCAGGATGGTGTCGAGCAGGAGCGTGAGCGGCTCCCAGTTCAGTGCCGCGACCAGGCCGAGGCTGCCCAGCGCAACGATCATCGCGGCACTGACGAGGGACTGTTTGTTGACCAGCGCCCAACCGATACGCAGGCCGGTCGCCAGGCCGAGCAGGCCGGCGATAACCCAGATGATCAACCAAACGCCTCGCCGAGACGGATCTGGACGATCGAGGAGCGGTCAGAAGGCAGCCGGCCCAGCCGGTGGATGAGCAACGCGGCGAAATCCTCGGCTTCCTGTTCGGCTTCCTCACCGGCGGGCCCCATACAGCCGGTCCGCTGATTCAGCATGTAGCCGATGAGATCGGAACTCGCCAGTTCCATGGAGTCGCGGGCGGCCTCGACGACGGACACGCCCTCATGACCCAGCACCAGGTGGCCGAGCTCGTGGGCGAGGGTCCGGTCACCGGCCGGCAGTCCCTTCTGCAAGAGGAACACGTCGCGGTCGTTGTACTGGCGCCACTGCCCACAGACGCCGGGCGGCAGGTCGGCCATGGTCACCTCGATCGGGCGGCCACGGTCCTCGCTGACTGCTTCGACGAGACGGGCAAGTGAGACCTCGCCACGTCGCGGGGCAAGATCCAGCACCGAATTGACTGCGCGTGTGACACGGCGGCTCGCGGGCATGCCGAACCCCCTTTCGCTGCGATTGGCACGGTTGCCATCAATTGTGCCGCAGACCCATTGCCTCAGGTCATAAATCGTGCAGTGCCGCTGCGGCGGACCACGTGACCAGCGCGCGCCTGCCGGTAGCCGACCAGGCCACCGGCGCCCGTCAGGATGAGGATGCCGGTGAAGCCGGGAACGGCCACCGCGGCCACCTCGCTGAGACCGGCTGCGCGCAGGTAGTCAGGATATCCGGCGCGGAACGCGGGTTCAGCGATGATCTCGTTCTTGGTGCCGAACGTGGTCGGCTGCGGCGACCGCACCGCCGGGAGTTCTGCCGGGGCGCTGACGACGACCGGGTTGTCGAGCTTCAGCGCGGGAAACGCCGGCGTATCCAGCACCGGCGCCAGCGGTAGGCCCGCAGCCGGCACCGGCATGCGGTTCGGGCGCCCGACGTTCAGGTTCATCGTCGGAACGACTTGTGCACTCAGCATCGACAGCGACGTCTGCATGAAGGGCAGCGACGTCGCGGCGTCGAGCGTCGCGTTGGTGAGCCCTGCGACGAAGTCATAGACCGGCTCGATGTGGGCGAGGACGAAAACCGGGATCGCGGCGAGCTGCGCCAGCACCGGGATGTTCGACATGTCGGGCAGCTGCGGGAGCTGATCCCACTTCGGCAGTCGCGGCACCAGCGACGCCAGCGGGATCTTCGTCAGATCGATGCTCTGCACGGCCCCGGTCGGCGACGTGTGGACAGCCGCGGACGGCAGGGAGAACGTCAGACCCATCAGGTTGATGCTGGTGGTCGGTCCGGCCGGGGTCGCCTTGACCGTCGCCTTGGTGGGTGACGCGGTCGGCGACGCGGGGCTGTCCGAACCGCTTCCCGGCTTGACGCCGCCTGCGGTGGGCAGGCCGGGCAGGCCTGGCAGCTTGGGCAGACCCGGGAGCGACGGCAGGCTCAAGATGTTGGGCAGGCTCGGGAACCGGATGGCGGGGACGCTCGCCGCGGTCGCGGGCGCGGGACCGGTCGCGGCCGCCGGCTGCGGTTGGCTTGTCCCGCCCGTCGTCGCGGGTGCGGTGGTGCCGGACGTCGCACCGGTTTCCGTCTGCTGAGTCGACGAGCCGGCCGACGGCTGATGTTCGCCAGCGGCCGCGTTCGGCGTTCCAGAATCCTCGGGCCGCCCCGGAGAAGCGACATTATTTTGTTTGCTGGGGGCGTTGCTTTCAGACGCATTCTTGCCGGATTCACCGGTTTTGCCGGGGTCGTGAACACCGGCTTCAGAACCACTCTTGGCAACGCCGCCGGAGGCACCGCGCTTATCCTTTTTGCCGCCAGAACCGGCGCCACCGGGCGACGGCGCCTGTGACTGGCCGTCCGTCGGCTTGGCCGGCCGCGCCGGGGCCTTGTGCCCGCCACCAGCGGACGAGCTGCCACCGGGCTTCGTGCCGCCGTGAGAAGCCCCGCCACCGTGGCCACTCGAGTCACTACCAGAAGCTGCCGTATCAGCGAAGGCGTTCGCACCACCCAGGCCAGCGATCAACAGCCCAGATGCCATCAGCGCGGCAGCTGTAGCTATTCGTTGGCGTGGCGCCATCGTTCCCTCTGCTTTCATGGCATCAAAAACCCGCTCCGATGAATTCCTAATAATTGTCGCACAGCCGTCGGACTTTGTTTGCTGGATAAAGTAGCGAGAAATGTGGGAAATTCCACCCCCGAATTGCGGCGGAATTCGACCCATGGCCCGATGCCCGATTCGGGCCCACGGACGATAAGGTGACGTCACCATCGCAGCAAGATCGTGCACACGTGTCGAGACGACCGGGAGGTCAGCCGGAATGGGCCTGTTCAAGCGACGCAAGAGCCGGGCAACCCGTCGCGCCGAGGCGAAGGCGATCAAGGCGAAGGCGAAACTCGAGGCACGGCTGTCCGCCAAGAACGAGGCCCGGCGCATCAAGGCGGAAGGCCGTCGGCAAACGAAACGGGACCGGGCCGGCGTCAAAGCCCAGCGGGACAGCGACAAGATGGCACTCAAGGTTGCTGAAACGCAGCTGCAGGCGGTCCGTGAAGGCAAGCTGCTGTCGCCGACCAAGATTCGCCGGCTGCTGATGGTGTCGCGAATCCTCACCCCCGTTGTCGTGCCCGTGGCGTACCGGGCCGCGATTGCCGCGCGCGGTCTCATCGACCAGCGCCGCGCAGACCAACTGGGTGTTCCGCTGAGCCAGATCGGGCAGTTCTCCGGCGCCGGCGGCGCGCTGTCCGCCCGGATCGCCGGTGCGGAGCGCTCGCTGCGCCAGGTCGCCGAGAACAAGCCCAAGGACGCCGAGACCAAGCAGTTCGTGGCGACGCTGTCGAGCAAGCTCGCCGATCTGTCCGCCGCGGTGACGGCGGCGGAGAACATGCCGGCGCCGCAGCGGCGGACCGCGCACGCCGCCATCGAAAGCCAGCTCGACGGCATCGACGCAGACGTCCTGGCCCGCCTCGGGGTGTCCTGACCCACCCGGAGGAGCACCCGCATGGCAGACGAGCAGAAGTCCCCCGACGAGGAGTCGCAACCCGGCGTCCCCCCGAAGGAGACGCCGGCCAAGAAGACGCCCGCGAAAAAGGCGCCCGCGAAGAAGGCTCCAGCCAAGAAGACGCCCGCCAAGAAGGTGCCGGCGAAGAAGACGCCCGCCAAGAAGGCCGCAACCACCGCGCCGGCCAAGAAGGCCCCGGCGAAGAAGGCTCCACCGAAGGTCGCGCCACCCGCACCCCCGCCTTCCGAGGCGCCCGCGCCCCAGCCGCCCGCTCCCGAGACCCCGGCACCCGCACCCCTGCCCGTGCTCGACCTGACTCCGCCCGTGCCGCAGCGCTCGCAGGTGCCGGTCACCGCGGTGATCGTCGCGAGCGTCCTGGCCCTGCTCGTCGTGCTGCTGGCCCGACGCCGCGCCGCCGGCTGACTCCGCGCCCTGAGATAATCGGCGGGTGACCATCGAACCCCGCGCCACTGCCGACCTCGTCGACGAGATCTATCCCGATGTCCGCAGCTGCGATCTGCAGCTGCAGAACTACGGCGGTCGAACCATGTTCGCCGGCCGCATCACCACGGTGAAGTGCTTCCAGGACAACGCCCTGCTCAAGTCGATCCTGTCGACGCCGGGCGACGGCGGCGTCCTCGTGGTCGACGGCGACGGATCACTGCACACCGCCCTCGTCGGCGACATCATCGCCGGCCTCGCGCACGACAACGGCTGGTCGGGCGTCATCGTCAACGGTCCGGTGCGCGACGCCTCGACGCTGCGCACCATCGACGTCGGCATCAAGGCGCTGGGCACGAACCCCCGCAAGGGCACCAAGACCGGCGCCGGTGAGCGCGATGTCGAGGTGACCTTCGGCGGCGTCACCTTCGTCCCGGGTGACATCGCCTACTGCGACGAGGACGGCATCGTCGTCGTGACACCGTGACATCAACACGGAAAAGCCCCCACCGCGAGGTGGGGGCTTTTCTCGTCTGACGGATCAAACCGTCACTGCGGCACGGTGTTTCGTGAACTGCAGCGCCTGCTCGTCGACCTTGCCGTACCGGATGGTCCGCATGTCGAAGAAGTAGTTCTGCTTCAGCTTCCACGGTGCTTCCGAACCCGACTTGGGCAGGCTGTCCATGGCCCGCTTGAAGTAGCCGGGGGTGAAGTCCATGAACGGCAGCTCGTCGACGCTGTCGCCCGGGTGCTGCGGCTCGACGCGGTCGAATCCGTTGGCGTCCATGTAGTTCAGCACGCGGCAGATGAACTCGGACACCAGGTCGGCCTTGAGCGTCCAGGACGCGTTGGTGTAGCCGAAGGTGATCGCCATGTTCGGCACGCCCGACAGCATGAGGCCCTTGTAGGTCATGCAGGACGGCAGGTCGATCGGCTCGCCGTTGCGGTTGGCGGTCGCGCCACCGAACAGCTGCATGTTCAAACCCGTTGCGGTGACGATGATGTCGGCCTGCAGCTCCTCGCCGGAGGTCAGCTTGATGCCATTCTCGGTGAAGGTCTCGATGGTGTCGGTGACGACGCCGGCCTTGCCCGAGCGGATGGCCTTGAACAGATCGCCGTTGGGCGCCAAGCAGACTCGCTCGTCCCACGGGTTGTAGCGCGGGCTGAAGTGCTTGTCGTAGTCGAAGCCCTCCGGCAGCCGGCGCTCGGCCATCTGGCGCAGCGCCTTCTTGAACACGGCCGGGAACTTGCGGGCGATCTGGTACTGCCCGGTGCTGTAACCGATCTGCTTCCAGCGGTTCACGAAGTGCGCCAGGTGCTTCGGCAGATATTTGTTGGCCTGCTTCGCAATCGGATCCTCGAGCGGCAGCGCACCGATGTAGGTGGGCGAGCGCTGCAGCATGGTCACGTGCCCGACGCCGCCGTTCACCAGTGACGGGATCAGCGTGACGGCCGTGGCGCCGGAACCGATCACGACGACGTTCTTGCCGGTGTAATCGAGGTCCTCGGGCCAGTGCTGCGGGTGCACGATCTGGCCCTTGAAGTCGGCCGCGCCGGGGAACTCGGGCGAGTAGCCCTCGTCGTAGTTGTAATAGCCGCTGCACACCGACAGGAACGACGCGGTGATCTGCTTTTCCTCGCCGCCGGCGGTGATGTTGATGGTCCAGCGGTTCTCGGCGTCCGACCAGTCGACCGAGGTGACGCGCTGGCCGGTGCGGATGTGCTGGCGGATGCCGTTCTCGTCGGCGGCCTCGTTGATGTAGTTCCAGATCGACTGGCCGTCGGCGATCGACTTGGCCGACTCCCACGGCTTGAACCGGAAGCCGAGGGTGAACATGTCGGAGTCCGAGCGGATGCCGGGGTACTTGAAGAGGTCCCAGGTGCCGCCGATGTTCTCCCGGCGCTCCAGGATCACGTAGCTCTTGGTGGGGCAGCGGTCCTGGAGGTGCCAGGCGGTGCTGATGCCGGAGATGCCGGCACCGACGATGACAACATCGAAGTGTTCGATCATGGTACCGACGGTATCAACATGGTGTTGAGTCGGTCAACGGTGTGTTGAAAAACTCGACAAACTGTTAGGCTCAACTGCGTGAGTACCGCTGCGCAGACCCGGGCGCCCCGGGGCCGTCGTGCGGCACGCCCCTCGGGCGACGAGCGCGAAGCGGCCATCCTCGCCACCGCAGCCGCCCTGCTCGAGCAGCGCTCGTTCTCCGAGATTTCCGTCGATGACCTTGCCAAAGGCGCCGGCATCTCCCGCCCGACGTTCTACTTCTACTTCGCGTCGAAAGAAGCCGTGCTGCTGTCGTTGCTCGATCCGCTGATCAAGCGCGCCGACACCGGCTTCGACGGCGCGCTCGAGGACATGCCGGCGGACCCGAAGAAGGCCATTCGGCACGGCATCGAGATCTTCTTCAGTTCGTTCGGCTCGCACCCGGCCACCGCCCGGGCCGGCGTCGAAGCGGTCAGAACAGTTCCCGAACTCCGCGAGTTCTGGGCCGGGCTCATGCAGAAGTGGATCAACCTCACCGCCGCACTGATCGCCGCCGAACGCGCGCGCGGCGCCGCGCCGGACACCCTGCCCGCCCGGGATCTGGCCACCTCGCTGAACCTGATGAACGAGCGCATGATCATGGCCACCCTGGCCGGCGAGCCGGGCGCCGTCGCGCACGACGACGTCGTGAACACCCTCACCCACATCTGGCTGAGCAGCATCTACGGCTGAAGTCCGCCACTCTTGCGCTACATCGCGTAATCCGGCAATTCGATGTCGTCGCGGAATTCCCGCCGGATCACCCAGGCCGCCAGTGCCGGGATATCCAGCAGCCGGCTGACGCGGTTACGGGTCCAGAGGCCGACCGAGGTCCGCGGTGCCAATACGCCCGCGAAAGCTCTGGCGGACTCTTGTTTGCCCTCGATCAGCGGTCGGACCAGCTGCTCATAGCGGCGAAACGCTTCACCGTGCTCACCGCCGGACCGGTCGAGTTCGCCTGCGAGCACGTACGCCTGGAGCATCGCCAGTCCGGTTCCCTCGCCAGCCAGCAACGACACGCACGAAGCTGCGTCCCCGACCAGTGCGACGCGCCCCTGCGACCAGCGGTCGATCTTGATCTGACTGACCCGATCGAAGTACAGATCCTCGGCCCGATCCAGCGCGGCGAGGATCGCCGGGCACTCCCATCCGTCATCGCCGAAAACCTGCCGCAAAGCTCTCCGGACACCGGTGCCGTCGGCCGTCTCCGCAGCGATCAGCTGATCGTCGGAGACGATGAACAGGAACAGGGTCTTATCGTTCCGCTGCGCAAACCGGGCGACCACGCGCCCAGGCCTGCCGTGGGCGAGGTAGACGAGTTCATCGCGCGGGTGGTATCCGTCGGATTCGAATGCCGCGACCCAATAGCCCAGCTGCCTCTGGAATGTGGGGTGAGTGCCGAAAACCAGACTGCGCACCGTGGAATGAATGCCGTCGGCGCCGATCACTAGGTCGAACTCGCGGTGCCCGCCGTGTTCGAGCACGACCTCCACTCCCTCGTCAGATTGTTCGATCACGGTGATCCGGTCGCCGAACACCGTCTCGACGTCGTCTCCGACTGCCTCGTAGATCAGCCTCGCCAGCTCGCCGCGCGGCAAGCTGATGTATCGCCCGTCGAAGACCCGCCGGAACGGGCTGACGGCGAACCCGCCTGTCTTGCGGCCGCGGCCATCGACCAGCCGGACCTGCTCGATCCCGTAGCCTGCCCGCTGTATTGCGTCCGCCAAGCCCATCCGCTCGGCGATCGCGTAGCCGACGCCCCAGAAGTCGATGAGGTAGCCGCCGGTGCGTAGCTGCGGCGCCGTCTCGATCAGCACCGGGTCATGGCCGCTGCGGGACAACCAATAGGCCAGTGTCGGCCCGGCTATGCCCGCGCCACTGATGGCGATCTTCATGAGGTCGTGTCGAGCCGCAACTCGACCATCGGGAGCGCCGTGTGGGTTGGGCTCACTTCGGTACCCAAGGTCTGGTCGAGGACGCCTTTGAGTCGGGCCCAGGCGCGCGGATGGCGCTCGATGTACGCACCCAGCGCGCGGTCCGCGGCCGACCGAGGCAGCACCCGCGCCGTCGCGGGCATCGGCGGGCGGCTGCCGACGTAGACCCGCACCCGGGGATTGGCCTCAATGTTGCGGAACCACTGGGCTTTCGTGCCGAAGCCGGAGGCCACCACATACGTATCGGCCGACGGATGGTCGATGACTTCCAGGACGACGTAGCGGCGGGCCCCTGACGTGCGTCCGGTGTGTTCCAGCATCAGCATCCGTGAACCGAACAGCGCGCCCCCGTGGGTCCGATAGATCCAGATCGGCGCGCGCACCAGACGTCGGCACCGCAGCAGCCTGGCGCCGCCGGCCGCCAAGCCACCAGTACGGGGCGTGGACATTGTTGTCTCCCTACCTTTCTCGCGCACTGTCGATGAGGCCGCTCACGTGGTGCCAGGCGATCCGGTCAGGCCATCGCGGTAGATGGCGAAGGCTTCGGTGGCCCAGCGCTCCATGCCGGCGGCGGTCAGCGGGTCGACCCCGAGCACTTCGGCGACGCGCCGACGCAGCATGAGCACCGCCAGGTCGTTGAGCAACAAGAAGGCCGCGCGCACCGCCGGATCGTCGCCGGCATCCGCCGTTCCGGCCGCCACCATCGCGCCGAGCGCGTCCTGGCTGATGGCGTACAACCGGGCGAACAGAACGGATCCCATTGCGCCGCCGACGATCAGCGATCTGCCCAGGTAATCCGGAATCGGCGACTGTGGCGGCAGGTGGACGGCGAAGGCCTCGAGCAGCGTCGGCGTCGCGGAGGGCTGCGTGCCGTCTTGGACCGGTGCTGTCACCTCGGTCAGCAGCGCCTCCAGGGTCTGCACGACGTAGTTGTCGACCGCCTCCACCAGTCCGTCTTTCGAGCCGTAGTGCCGGACCAGCAGCGCGGGCGAGACACCGGCCGCGGCGGCGATGTCGCGCATCGTCACCGCGTCGGCACCGCGCTCGGCGAACAGGCGCAGGGCCTCGTCGCGAATCCGTGCCCGCGCGGTCCGGTCGTCGACCATAGGTGAATGCATGTTCACCAATGTAAACAATTGTTTAGCCGAGCGCCAGGCGCTCATCGATGCGAACATATGTGCGAAGATTGGCGAGTGTCGGATGTTGAAGCAGCCGCGATCCTGCACGCCGACCTCGACTCGTTCTACGCATCGGTCGAGCAGCGTGATGATCCCGCGCTGCGCGGCCGGCCGGTGATCGTCGGCGCCGGTGTGGTGCTGGCGGCCAGCTACGAGGCCAAAGCGTTCGGCGTGCGCACCGCGATGGGCGGGCATCAGGCCCGCGGCCTGTGCCCGCAGGCCATCGTCGTGCCGCCGCGGATGTCCGCCTATTCAGAGGCGAGCCGCGAGGTCTTCAAGGTTTTCCATGACACCACGCCGCTGGTCGAGCCGCTGTCGGTCGACGAGGCCTTCCTCGACGTCAGCGGCCTCGGCCGGGTGTCCGGCACCCCGGTGCAGATCGGGGCAGCGTTGCGGGAAGCGGTGCGTGAGCGTGTGGGGCTGCCGATCACCGTCGGCATCGCGCGCACCAAGTTTCTGGCGAAGGTCGCGAGCCGCGAAGCCAAGCCCGACGGACTACTACTGGTGCCGCCGGACCGCGAGCAGGCCTTCCTGCATCCGCTTCCGGTGCAACACCTCTGGGGCGTCGGCGCCAAGACTGCGGAGAAGCTGCGCGAACACGGCGTCGAGACGGTGGCCGACGTCGCGGCCCTCACCGAGTCGGCGCTGGGCGCCATGGTGGGCGCGGCCATGGGGCGTCAGCTTTTCGCGTTGTCGCACAACATCGACCGCAGGCGTGTCACCACCGGCGTGCGACGACGGTCCGTCGGCGCCCAGCGCGCGGTGGGACGGCGTGGAAACACCATGTCCGACAACGACATCGACGCGATGATCATCAACCTGATCGACCGCATCACCCGCCGCATGCGCAGCAGCGGCCGAACCGGCCGGACGGTCGTCCTGCGGCTGCGGTTCGACGACTACAGTCGCGTGACGCGCTCGCACACCATGCACCGCGCGACCGCGTCGACCGAGGAAATCCTCACGGCCGCACGTGGATTGGTGGCGGCCGCCGGACCGATGATCGCCGAACGCGGCCTGACGCTGATGGGGTTCTCGGTGTCGAACGTCGACACCGCCGGCACCGAGCAGCTCGAGCTGCCCTTCGACGGCGAACCCGACACCGCCGCGGTGGACTGCGCCGTCGACCTGGTGCGCCAGAAGTTCGGCAACGCGTGCCTGACGCGCGGCGTGCTGGTCGGCAAGGACCCCGGCTGGGAAATGCCGATGCTGCCGGAATAGCGCGGAACGAAGCGGCGTTGGCGGAGTCATGCCGAGAAAACTGACCGAAGCCGAGCGTGAACAGTTCCTCGCCGACAAGCACGTAGGGGTGCTGTCCGTTGCCGCCGAAGATGGCCGTCCGCCGTCGAGTGTCCCCATCTGGTACGACGTCACCTCCGACGGGCTGATCCGGATCAACACCGGCGCCGGCAGCCGCAAGGCGAAGCTGATCCAGCAGGCGGGCGTGGTCTCGCTCGTGGTCCAGCGGGAAGAGCCTCCGTACCAGTACGTGATCGTCGAAGGCTCGGTCGTCGACACCGCCACACCCGCGCCGGAAGACGCACGGCAAGCCATCGCGATCCGCTATCTGGGCGAAGAGGCCGGGCGCGAGTTCGTCCGTTCGATGGCAGGTGTTGCCACCGTCTTGTTCACTGTCCGCCCCGACCGCTGGCTAACGGCCGACTTCTCTGACGAGGTCTAACCCACCGGATACATCCATCCCGCATCGGCGACGCACTGCTGGATCGGAATTTTGATGTCGTCGGTCGTGATCAGGTGGTGCATGCAGTTCGAATTGCCCGACCAGAACAGCCGCAGGTCGCCGGTGTCGTGGCACTCGATCCATTGGCCTTCGGCGTCCTGGCGCCATTCGACGAGGTGATCCACCGCGTGCAAGAGCCGGTTCTCGGCATCCAGGCGCAGATGGATTTGGAAGGTCAGCGCCACGGCCAGGTCTTCGAGCACCTGTCGCCAGTCCGGATCGCCGGACTTCCACTCGGCCACGAGGTCGACGCCCTCGGGAGCGCCGTCACGGATGAGCCACGGGCGCGCCGGACTGTTCAGCTGCAGTAGCCGGTCGTGCAGCGTCACTTACCGGGGATGATTTCGATGCTGAGTGCGATGTCGGAACCCCGGATATCCGCGACTCGCGCCGTCGCGTGGCGACTCGTCTTGCCCGTGACGACGGTGCAGGTCTGGGTGGCCCCGATGGCGGCCTCGATGCCACCGTCGCAGGACACGGAATCGATGTTCGACGCGGTCTGCGTGCTCAGCTTGTTCTTGACCGCCGTCTCCAATTTGTCCTTGGACATGGTGGTGGCCCCGCTACCGACGCGAAACGAACACGAGGCCAGGAGAACTGCCGCAGCCAGCGTGGCGACCCGACGCGCTTTCGATCGAAGTGCCATGTTCACCGAGTATGCCCGCACACCGGGTTCAGAACTGCGCAACCACAAATCCCGACAACAGCACCAGGAATCCGCCGACCTCACCCAGGATCAGCGCCACCATCCCGGCGTGCAGACCACCGCTGGGGTGCTCGAACTGGTTGGTGGTGTCCTGCCGGAGCCCATGCTGGATGTACGCGGCAATGGCTACGACGAAGAAGAACACCAAAACCATTGCGGCCGTGAGGTTCACCCACGCCGGCCAGGAACTGAGCTGGACGAACACCGCCACCAGCAGCGTGGAGAACGAGTACATCAGCGCGGCCCGGTGCGCGATGTCGACGTAGGGGTGCGCCAGATGGTCGGGGTTGACGGCCATCTGCCGGTACTTCCAGATGCCGAGGATCAGGGCCAGCAGGAAGATCAGGCCGGCAGCGAAAAGCGTGATGACGGTTGCGGTACCGAGAACCATGCGCCAGACGCTACGCGGCGGCCCAGGACAGCAGTCGCTCGACCGGCCAGGTGTTGACGATCCGGTCCTGCGGAACACCGGCATCGAGCGCCCGCTGCGCCCCGTAACCGAGAAAGTCCAGCTGCCCGGGCGCGTGCGCATCGGTATCGATCGAGAACAGACACCCGGTGTCCAACGCCAGGTTCAGCAACCGGGTCGGCGGGTCGCGCCGCTCAGGGCGCGAATTGATCTCCACCGCAACATCATTGGCGGCGCACGCCGCGAACACCGCTTCCGCGTCGAACTTCGATTCCGGCCGGGTGCCACGCGAGCCCTCGACGAGGCGACCGGTGCAGTGGCCCAGTACGTTCGCCTGACCACCGGACACCGCGCGGACCATGCGCCGGGTCATCGCGGCGGCGTCCATGGCCAGCTTGGAGTGCACGCTGGCCACCACCACGTCCAGCCGCTCCAGCAGTTCGGGTTCCTGATCCAGCGAGCCGTCTTCGAGGATGTCGACCTCGATGCCGGTGAGAATCCGCATCGGTGCGAACCGGTCCCGGATTTCGTCGATGACGTCCAGCTGCTGACGGAGCCGGTCCGGACTGAGCCCGTTCGCCACGGTCAGCCGCGGCGAGTGGTCGGTGAGCGCACAGTACTCGTGGCCCAAACGCTGTGCGGTGGCCATCATTTCGCTGATGGGCGCCGAGCCGTCGGACCAGTTGCTGTGCAGGTGCAGGTCGCCCTTCAGCGCCGTGCGCAGCGCTCCCCCGCCCAAATCGGCTGCCGCCGTACGAAGTTGGACGAGCGCGTCGGGCTCACGACCGGCCCAGGCCTGCGCGATCACGGCTGCGGTCTTGGGTCCGACGCCGGCCAGCGTCTGCCAGCCGTTGGTGCGGCCCAGCTTCTCGCGTTGTTCGGGTGTCAGCGCCTCCACCACGTCCGCGGCCTTGCGATAGGCCATGACGCGACGGGATTCCTCACGAGCGCGGTCCTTGTAGAAGGCGATCTCCCGCAGCGCGGCCACTGGGTCCATGGCATCCAGTCTGCCAATGCGCGGAGGAAACTCACAGGAATTAGGAGCCCGTCGTGACTAGTTTCAATAAGCGTGCGATTCGCCTTCAAAACCTCACCGCAAGACACAACCTGGTCGGACATGCTCGCCGTTTGGCAGGCTGCCGACGACATCGACGTGTTCGAGTCCGGCTGGACCTTCGACCACTTCTATCCGATCTTCTCCGACTCGACCGGCCCCTGCCTGGAGGGCTGGGTCACGCTGACCGCGCTGGCGCAGGCCACCGAACGGCTGCGGGTCGGCGTCCTGGTCACCGGCATCCACTATCGGCACCCGGCAGTGCTGGCCAACATGGCGTCCGCGCTGGACATCGTCTCGAACGGCCGGCTGGAACTGGGTATCGGCGCCGGCTGGAACGAAGAGGAGTCCGGCGCCTATGGCATCGAGCTCGGCTCGGTCAAAGAGCGGTTCGACCGCTTCGAAGAGGCCTGCGAGGTGCTCAAAGGCCTGCTCAGCCAGGACACCACGACCTTCGACGGCAAGTTCTATCAGTTGAGGGACGCCCGCAACGAGCCGAAGGGGCCGCAACAGCCGCATCCGCCGTTCTGCATCGGCGGTAGCGGCGAAAAGCGAACCCTGAAGATCACCGCCAAGTACGCCGATCACTGGAACTTCGTCGGCGGGACGCCGGAAGAGTTCGCCCGCAAGCGCGACGTGCTCGCCGCGCATTGCGCCGACATCGGCCGGGACCCCAAGGAGATCACCCTGTCGGCGCACGTCCGGCTCGGCCAGGACCGCGACTACCGCAAGGTGGTCGACGAGGCTGCGGGCCTGGGCGCCGAAGGCCTGGACCTGGCGATCATCTACATCCCCCAACCGCATGACCCGGCCGTGCTGGAGCCGCTGGCCGAAGCCATCCGGGACTCAGGCCTGCTCACTGCCTGAGATACGGCAACCGCCCGGAGCCGAGAATTCGGTTCCGGGCGGGTGTGCGTTCTTAATTATCGCGGAGGTCACAAATCGATAACGATCAGCAAAGCAGCTGACGTTACTGCCGAATACCGTCGGCCAGAGCGGTCGAGCGAGCGCTAGACGCCGAAGCGGACCATGTCCGCAGCGGTGACCAGACGCTCGTTCTTGGCCGGAAACTCACGGCTCTTGACCGGGTGGCGGAGCAGGGACCAGGCAATACGTCCCATGCGTGAACGCGATAGCGGGTTGTTGTACACGGTGATCACTCCTGCGGTCGGCGATTGGTTGCACCGTGGGGCCAGACTATCGCAAGGCCCCCGCGATTTCATTACAACGCCGGTCATCGGCAAACCTTTGGAGGCGCGCCGAAAGTAACAGCGGCGTGTCGCGTGTGACTGGTGTGATTCATGTTGCGGAAGAAGCCCTTAATGCACTCTTAATTTAAGAGAGTGACCAGCCGGGCAAGTGACCCAACAGACAATATGAGCTACGTCACTCGGGTGAATCAGACCGGAAGCTCGCGCGGCTTCCGGAACACGTCGTCCAGCGTGACGGTGCGCAGATTGCGCTCCTTCAGCAGATCGACCAGTTGGCCGTAGACGTGCGTCACCGGCAGGTGGTTGAGGTGGCCGATGACCACGGTCTGCTCTGTGAAGTACTTGCCCGCCATCTTGAGGATGTAGTCCTCGGTGACGATGTTCTCGTCGCCCAGCGATCCCGTCCACATCGTCGGCGTCGAGTAGCCGAGCTCCGCGGCGATCTTGTCGACGATCGCGTTGTGGCTGCCGTACGGCGGCCGGTAGTACGGCCGGGAGTCGATCCCGAAGGTCGACTGCAGGAACTTGTGGTTGCGCTCCAACTGGTCGACGATCTCGTCCTTGGACAGTTTCGCCAGGTCCGGATGCGACCAGGTGTGGTTGCCCAACTGAATCTGGCCCGACTCCACCAGCGGCAGCATCAGGTCCCGGTTCTCGGTCCACGACTGGTAGCGGCCGTTGACGAAATAGGTGAGCCGCATGCCGGTGTCCCGTGCGAGCTTGGTGTACGCGCGCACCACCTCGGAACTCACGCCGTCGTCGAGCGTGATCGCCACGCGATTGCCGGCCACGTCCGGCAGGCTGCTGAGCTCGCCACCACCTGGTAACGCCAATCCCATGCCCCACTGGACCGGTTCCTTGGGAGCCTTCGGCGGCGCTGCGGCCACGGTCGCGGCCGGCCCGTCGACGGCGCACCGCGCCAGGCCCACGCCGGCCACCACCGAGGCCGACAAGCCCACGAGAAAACGTCGCCGGCTCAGCTCGGAGCCGGCGAACAGGGATGCGGGTGCGCTGGTGTAGTTCGCCATAAGTATTCAGTTCTGGTCGATCGGGACCCGAACCGATCAATTGTGCAACTCCAGTCACACCAGCCTCACGCGACACACCCGACGGTATCGAGTCGTTATCAACGGCATCATCAGGTACCGAGGCGCGCCCCGACCGCGCTAGACGCGAGCAGGCACCTCGTCGTCAAGGAATTCCGGCGGGTAGTCCCCGAGATCGTCGGCACTCATGGCCGTCGCGCCCACCACACGCGGCTCCGACGTACTCAACCGCAACCAACCGACCGCACCGATCAGGAAGCACAGGTACACCAGCGGATACCAGCCGCTCATCACTTGGCCGATCCAGAACGGCCGCAGGTCGAGGAAATTCCAGTACACGCCGCTGAAGTACATCGTGGTGTGGTTCCGGCCGGGTTTGTGCAGCGTCCACATGAACACCGCCGCGAACAAGCCGGCGGCACGGTACGCCCAGCCCCGAGCCCAACCACCCTGCGTCGTACAGGCTTTCCCGACGAGCCAGAAGATCACCGGCGCGAACCAGACCCAGTGCGCAGCCCAGCTGAACGGCGAGACGGCACAACCGGTCAGGCCCACCACCACGAGAGCCAGGGCCTGCTCGCCGCGGCGGTGGGCCCACCACGCCACCGCCAGTCCGGCAACCAGGACCAAGAGGCTCAGGGTGATCCACAACCATTCAGGCCGTGGAAGTGGTGCGAAGAAGCGCGCGAGAAAGCCGTTGATCGACTGGTTCGCCAGGTGATCGATAGGCGCGATGTGCGTGGTATCTCCGAGGTGACTCCAGAACCAACCGCTGTCCGCCGGAAGGAATGGCCAGGTACCTACCATCGTTGCCACGAAAGTCCCTGTGGCAACGGCAAAAGTACGCCATTGTCGAGTCAGCAGCAGGTACGGCAGGAACACCAGCGGCGTCAGCTTGATGCCCGCCGCCAGCCCCAACCCGATACCTCGAGAACGGGAAGCTTTGGGCCGCAACAGATCCAGCAGCACCATCGCCATGAGCAGCACATTGATCTGTCCCCACCAGAGCGTGGCCTGCACCGGCTCGACATCTATGACCGTCACGCCGAGTGCCGCGCTGACCGTCGCCAGTCGCCAGTCAGCGCGAACGCCGGCCAATCGCATTGTGCGCCAAGCCAACAGCGCCAAAAGCCCTACCGACAGGACCAACAGCGACCACTTCGCGACTTCGAAGCCGGCCAACGCGAAAGGGGCAAGCAGCACTGTCGCGAACGGCGGGTAGACGAACCACGCCTCTTTCAACGCCGGCGTCTCGTACAACGGCTTGCCGTGCCAGAGCCCATCGACCGCAGCTCGGTACGTCGACAGGTCGAAGTCGTTCTCCATCAATCCGAAGAACTTCACATCGAACGGCACCAGCTGGTTGTGCACCACCAACGCCAGTATCGCGACCGCGACCGCACCCAACACCACTGGATGCGGCAGTCGCGTCGGCCCTCCCCCACTGCTCACCGGCCGATTTTATCGAGCAGTGCGTGCGGCGCCCGTCGCCAATCTGCACCACCCATGCAGCGTGAGAGTCACCGGTTCTGCGTTCCTGACGTGAAAAAACCGTGGCCCGGCGGTGCATCGCACCACCGGGCCACGGTTGATTGTCAGATCAGCGCTGCGGCGCAGCCGTCGGCTTGATGGGCTTCGGCAGCGCCGACTCACCCATCAGGTAGCGGTCCACGCCGGCGGCCGCGGCGCGGCCCTCGGCAATGGCCCACACGATCAGCGACTGACCGCGGCCCATGTCACCGGCGACGAAGACGCCGGGCACGGTGGTCTGGAAGTCGTTGTCCCGGGCCACGTTTCCACGGTCGGTGAGCTCGACGCCCAGCTCGGTCAGCAGGCCCTCACGCTCGGGGCCGACGAAGCCCATGGCCAGGAAGACGATGTCCGCCGCGAGTTCGAAGTCCGAACCCTCGACCTTCTCGAACTTGCCGGCCTTCATGACGACCTCGTGCACCTTCAGCGCCGAGACCTTGCCGTCGGTGCCCACGAACTCCTCGGTGTTGACCGAGAAGACGCGCTCGCCGCCCTCTTCGTGTGCCGAGGACACCCGGAACATGAGCGGGTAGGTCGGCCACGGGGTCGACTCGGCGCGCTCCTCCGGCGGACGCGGCATGATCTCGAACTGGTGGACGCTCTCGGCACCCTGCCGGTGGGCGGTGCCCAGGCAGTCGGCGCCGGTGTCACCGCCACCGATGATGACGACCTTCTTGCCCTTGGCCGTGATCGGCGGCTCGCCGTCGGGTCCGAGGACGTCGTCGCCCAGCTGCACGCGGTTACCCCAGGGCAGGTACTCCATGGCCTGGTAGATGCCCTCGAGCTCGCGGCCCGGGATCGGCAGGTCACGCCATGCGGTCGCGCCGCCGGCCAGGACCACCGCGTCGTAGTCTTCCTGCAGCTGCTCGACGGTGATGTCGACGCCGACGTTGACGTTGGTCCGGAACTGCGTGCCCTCGGCCGTCATCTGCTCCAGACGACGGTCGATGTGCCGCTTCTCCATCTTGAATTCCGGGATGCCGTAACGCAGCAGACCACCGATGCGGTCGGCCCGCTCGAGCACGGTCACGTCGTGGCCGGCGCGAGTCAGCTGCTGGGCAGCGGCCAGACCGGCCGGTCCGGAACCGACGACGGCGACCTTCTTGCCGGTCTTCACGTCCGGGATCATCGGCTTGACCCAGCCCTGGTCGAAGGCGTTGTCGATCAGCTCGACCTCGACCTGCTTGATCGTCACCGGGTCCTGGTTGATGCCGAGGACGCACGACGCCTCACACGGCGCCGGGCACAGCCGCCCGGTGAATTCCGGGAAGTTGTTGGTGGCGTGCAGGCGCTCGATGCCGTCGCGCCAGCGGTCCCGGTACACCAGGTCGTTCCACTCGGGGATGAGGTTCCCGAGCGGACAACCGTTGTGGCAGAACGGGATACCGCAGTCCATGCAGCGCGAGGCCTGGACCTGCAGGGTCTCCTTGGAGAACTCCTCGTAGACCTCTTTCCAGTCCTTGAGGCGCAGGTCGACCGGCCGGCGGACCGGGGTCTGACGGTGGGTGTGCTTGAGGAAGCCGTTCGGATCAGCCACGAGCGGCCGCCATGATCGCTTCGCTGACGTCCTCGCCGGCGGCCTCGGCCCCGGCGATCGCCTCCAGTACCCGCTTGTAGTCGCGAGGCATCACCTTGATGAACTGCTCCTTCTGATTCTGCCAATCGGCCAGAATCCGCTGTCCCACAGCCGATTCGGTGCCATCGACATGGGCGGTGATGATCTCGTGCAGCCACAGTTCGTCGGTGGCGTCCAGCGCATCGAGATCGACCATCTCGCCATTGATGTTGCCCGGCAGGGCGCCCTTCGGGTCGTAGACGAAGGCCATACCGCCGGACATACCGGCGGCGAAGTTACGGCCGGTCTCGCCGAGGATGACGACCTTGCCACCGGTCATGTACTCGCAACCGTGGTCGCCCACGCCCTCGACGACCGCGACGGCGCCCGAGTTACGCACCGCGAACCGCTCGCCCACCACACCGCGCAGGAACGCCTGCCCGCTGGTGGCACCGAACAGGATCACGTTGCCGCCGATGATGTTCTCCTCGGCCACGTAGCCGGCGGGCGCGTTCTTCGACGGGCGCACCACGATGCGTCCACCCGAAAGACCCTTGCCGACATAGTCGTTGGCGTCGCCGTTCACCCGGAGGGTGATGCCCTTGGGCAGGAACGCGCCGAAGCTGTTACCCGCCGAGCCGTCGAACGTGATGTCGATGGTGCCGTCCGGCAGACCCTGGCCGCCGTGAACCTTCGTGACCTCGTGGCCCAGCATGGTGCCGACGGTGCGGTTCACGTTGGTGATCTTCATGGCGAGGCTGACCGGCACCTCGGACTCGATGGCGTCCCGGCACTCGGCGATCAGCTGCTGGTCGAGCGCCTTGTCCAGACCGTGGTCCTGGCTCGACGTGCAGTACAGATCCTGCTTCATGAAGGCCGACTCCGGTTCGTACAGCACCGGGGTCAGGTCCAGCTTCTGCGCGCGGTAGTGCGCGATGGCCTTGCTGGTGTCCAGCGCGCCGACCTGGCCGACCATCTCGTTGATGGTGCGGAAGCCCAGCTGCGCCATGAGTTCGCGGACCTCTTCTGCGATGAACAGGAAGAAGTTCTCGACGAATTCCGGCTTGCCGGTGAACCGCTCGCGCAGCACCGGGTTCTGGGTGGCCACACCCACGGGGCAGGTGTCGAGGTGGCAGACGCGCATCATGATGCAGCCCGAGACCACCAGCGGTGCGGTGGCGAAACCGAATTCCTCGGCGCCCAGCAGCGCGGCGATGACGACGTCGCGGCCCGTCTTGAGCTGACCGTCGACCTGCACGACGATGCGGTCGCGCAGACCGTTGAGCAGCAGGGTCTGCTGCGTCTCGGCCAGGCCCAGCTCCCACGGTGCACCCGCGTGCTTCTGCGAGGTCAGCGGCGTCGCACCGGTGCCACCGTCGTGCCCGGAGATGAGCACCACGTCGGCGTGCGCCTTCGAGACACCCGCGGCGACGGTACCGACGCCGTTCTCCGACACCAGCTTCACGTGGATACGGGCCTCGGGGTTGGCGTTCTTCAGGTCGTGGATCAGCTGCGCCAGATCCTCGATCGAGTAGATGTCGTGGTGCGGCGGCGGCGAGATCAGGCCGACACCCGGGGTCGAGTGGCGCACCTCGGCCACCCACGGGTACACCTTGTGCCCCGGAAGCTGACCGCCCTCACCGGGCTTGGCGCCCTGGGCCATCTTGATCTGGATGTCGGTGCAGTTCGTCAGGTAGTGCGACGTCACACCGAAGCGGGCCGACGCGACCTGCTTGATGGCGCTGCGCCGCCAGTCGCCGTTGGCGTCCCGCTCGAAGCGCTCGACGTTCTCGCCGCCCTCACCCGAGTTCGACCGTCCGCCAAGGCGGTTCATGGCGATGGCCAGCGTCTCGTGGGCCTCGGCCGAGATCGAGCCGTAGCTCATCGCGCCGGTGGAGAACCGCTTGACGATCTCGCTGGCGGGTTCGACCTCGTCGATCGAGATCGGTTCGCGCACACCTTCTTTGAACGTGAACAGGCCACGCAGGGAGGCCATGCGCTCGCTCTGGTCGTCGACCAGCTTGGTGTACTCCTTGAACACCGAGTACTGCCCGGTGCGGGTGGAGTGCTGCAGCTTGAACACCGTGTCCGGGTTGAACAGGTGGTATTCGCCCTCGCGGCGCCACTGGTACTCGCCGCCGACCTCGAGCTCACGGTGTGCCCACTCGTCGGGCCGGTCGAGGTAGGCGAGGCTGTGCCGCGCCGCGACGTCGGCCGCGATGTCGTCGAGGTCGATGCCGCCGGTCGGACAGGAGATGCCGGTGAAGTACTCGTCGAGCACGCGCTGGCTGATGCCGACGGCCTGGAACAGCTGGGCGCCGGTGTAGGAGGCCAGCGTCGAGATGCCCATCTTGGACATCACCTTCAGCACACCCTTGCCGGCGGCCTTGACGTAGTTGGCCTTGGCCTGGTCGCTGGTCAGACCGGTGATGACACCGCGGTCGACCATGTCCTCGACGGTCTCGAAGGCCATGTACGGGTTGATGGCGGCGGCGCCGACACCCACCAGCATGGCCATGTGGTGCACCTCGCGGGCGTCACCGGACTCGACCACGAGGCCGACCTGGGTGCGGGTGCGTTCCCGGACCAGGTGGTGGTGGACGGCCGCCGTCGACAGCAGCGACGGGATCGGCGCAAGCCATTCGTTGGACTCACGGTCCGACAGCACGATGATGCGGGCACCGTTGCGGATGGCCTGCGACACCTTGGTGCGGACGTCCTCCAGGGCGCGGCGCAGACCCTCTCCACCGTCGGCGACGGGGTACAGGCAGCTGATGACCGCGGCGCGCATGCCGTGCTTGCGGCCCCGGATCTCGTGGTCGGGGTCGACGCAGATCAGCTTGGACAGGTCGCCGTTGCGCAGGATCGGCTGCGGCACGACGATCTGCCGGCACGAGTTCTCGTCCGGGTTCAGCAGGTCACCCTCGGGGCCGATGACGCCCGAGAGGCTGGTGACGACCTCTTCGCGGATGGCGTCCAGCGGCGGGTTGGTGACCTGTGCGAACAGCTGCTGGAAGTAGTCGTAGAGCATCCGCGGCCGCTGCGAGAGCACAGCGATCGGGGTGTCGGTACCCATGGAGCCCAGCGCCTCGGCGCCGGTGCGGGCCATCGGCACGATCAGCTGATTGACCTCTTCGTTCGTGTAGCCGAACGCCTGCTGGCGCAGCACCACGCGGTGGTGCGGCATCTTGACGTAGTCGCCCGGGGGCAGATCGTCGATGTGGAACAGGCCGTTGTCGAGCCACTCCTGGTAGGGGTGCTCGGCCGCGAGCTTGTCCTTGATCTCCTCGTCGTCGACGATCCGGCCTTCGGCCATGTCCACGAGGAACATCCGGCCGGGCTGCAGGCGCATCTTCTTGACGACGGTCGAGGGGTCCAGATCCAGGACGCCGGCCTCAGAGGCCATGACGACGAGCCCGTCATCGGTGACCCAGATGCGCGAGGGGCGCAGGCCGTTGCGGTCCAGGACCGCGCCGACGATGGTGCCGTCGGTGAAGCACACCGACGCGGGTCCGTCCCACGGCTCCATGAGCGATGCGTGGTACTGGTAGAACGCCCGGCGGGCGGGGTCCATGGTCTCGCTGCGTTCCCATGCCTCGGGGATCATCATCAGCACGGCGTGGTGCAGCGGACGTCCACCCAGGTGCAGGAGTTCGAGCGCCTCGTCGAACCGTGCGGTGTCCGAGGCGCCCGGCGTACAGACCGGGAAAATCTTGTTCAGGTCGTTGTGGTACCCGAACACGTCGGTGTGGATGAGCGCCTCACGGGCCCGCATCCAGTTCTCGTTGCCGTTGACGGTGTTGATCTCACCGTTGTGCGCGACCCGGCGGAACGGGTGCGCCAGCGGCCACGACGGGAACGTGTTGGTCGAGAAGCGCGAGTGCACGATGCCCAGCGCGCTCTTCATCCGCTCGTCCTGCAGGTCCAGGTAGAACGCCTTGAGCTGCGGGGTGGTGAGCATGCCCTTGTAGACGATGGTCTTGCCCGACAGGCTCGGGAAGTACACCGTCTCGCGACCGGGGCCGTCCTGGCCCGGGCCCTTGGTTCCCAGCTCGTGCTCGGCGCGCTTGCGGATGACGTAGGCGCGGCGCTCGAGCTGCATGCCGTCGGCGCCGGCGATGAAGATCTGCCGCAGGGTCGGCATGGCGTCACGCGCCAGCGCACCGAGCGACGACTCGTCGAACGGCACATCGCGCCAGCCCAGGACCTGCAGGCCCTCGGCTTCGACGATCTTCTCGACGGCCTCGCACGCCAGCTTGGCGTCGCGGGCCGACTGCGGCAGGAAAGCGATGCCCGTGGCGTAGCTGCCTTCGGCAGGAAGCTCGAAGCCTTCCTCGGCGCACACGGCGCGGAGGAACTCGTCGGGAACCTGCAGCAGGATGCCTGCGCCGTCGCCGGTGTTCGGCTCGGCACCTGCGGCACCGCGATGCTCCAGGTTCAGCAGTGCCGTGATCGCCTTGTCGACGATGTCGCGGCTCCGACGTCCGTGAATGTCCGCGACCATGGCGACGCCACAGGCGTCGTGCTCATGCGCGGGGTTGTACAGCCCGACCTTGCTGGGTCCGCCGTGCTGCGGCGCCATTCCCACCTAACCCTTCACCATCTTCTTTACGAAGCATCGCTTGACCGCCGCTTTCAACGGCGTCAGCGGACTGAGCGACGGTATGCCAGCGTGCAGCACTGAACGACGGGCCGTCCCGCTCGCCTCGATTGAGACAAAACGATATGACAAACCCGGCCTGACATGCCAACTTAGGCAGACCTAATGAGGTTGCTGTGACTGTGTTGCACAGCACTCTAAAGCTACCGGTCGGTAGGGCCAATTTTATTGGAGCCCTTGCGTTTTCGCCAATCAATTCCGGTCACACCCCGACGGGGCCCACCTGCACCACTGGTCACGACACCGCAATATGGTTTGCTAGAAGTCACATTTACGCAGGCTGTTACCAAAAGTTTATTTGCTGCAAAGATTGCTCAGATTCTTAGATTCCGGGCCGGTCAGCGGGCACCCGCCGGTCACCTTTGAGCTGCTATTCAGCAACAGCCGGGCTCCCGGCCGCCCACCGGTGGGATCCTCGAAATGCTGTTTGCTGACCCGGCTTTTTCGACAGGAATTGGAGGGTTCGACCAAATGAGTGCTCCCACGATGACACACAAGCTGGCGGCGGAGGCCGTCGGCACCTTCTGGCTCGTGCTCGGCGGTTGCGGCGCCGCGGTCTTCGCCGCCAATCCCACCGAACACACCTCTATCGGCATCGGATTCCTCGGTGTCGCAATAGCTTTCGGCCTCACGGTACTGACGGGCGTCTACGCCTTCGGCACCGTCTCGGGCGGCCATTTCAATCCCGCGGTCACGCTCGGCGCGGCCCTGGCCCGGCGGATCGACTGGAAGGCACTGCCTAGGTACTGGATCGCCCAGGTCATCGGCGGCCTCATCGCCGGCGCGGTCATCTACTGGATCGGCAGCGGCCAGAAGGGCTGGTCGGCGACCGGCAACATGGCCGCGAACGGTTTCGGGGACCACTCCCCGGAACATTTCGGCCTGGCGTCGGTGCTCATCACCGAAATCGTCCTGACCGCGATGTTCCTGTTCGTGATCCTGGGCTCCACCGACGCCCGGGCGCCGAAGGGCTTCGCCGGACTGTCCATCGGCCTGTCCCTGACCCTGGTCCACCTGATCTCGATCCCGATCTCCAACACCTCGGTGAACCCGGCCCGCTCGACCGGCGTCGCGTTCTTCAACGGCAACGGGGCGCCGACGCAGCTGTGGGTGTTCTGGCTGGCGCCGTTGGTCGGCGCCGCCATCGCGGGCATCGCCTATCCGCTGTTGTTCGGCACGGCCGAGACGGATCACGAAGCCGACGTCGTGGCCGCCGCCTAGATTTCCTTCAGGCTGGGAATCGCCTGGCGCGCACCGAATCTCGGATTGCGCGCCAGGCCGCTGGCCTCGAGCAGCCGTACCGCCCGATGCCGGTGCGGCCGGAGCGGTTCCAGCAGTTCGACCATCGCGGCGTCGTCGATCGGGTGGCCCAGCAGGGTCCAGCCCACCATCTTGGCCAGGTGATAGTCGCCGACCGAGAGCGCGTCGGCGTCGCCGAACGCCTTCTGCACCGTCTCGGCGGCCGTCCAGAGCCCGACTCCCGGCAACGACATCAGGGCCGTGATCGCGGTCTCGGCGGTCAGCCGCTCCAGCGCGTCGGCCCGCTGTGCGCAGCCGACCAGGGTGCGGGCCCGGCCCGGATCCACGTTCGCGCGGTGGAATTCCCAGGACGGGATGCGGCGCCACGCCTCGGCAGTCGGCGGCAGCCGCATGCCGGCCGGCGCCGGGCCGGGCGCAGGTGCGCCATACCGCACGGTGAGCTTGCGGAACGAATTCCACGCATCCCGGCCTTGCACCCGTTGCTCGAGGATCGCCGGGACCAGTGCCTCCAGCACCCGTCCGGTCCGGCACACGCGCAGGTGCGGCACGCGGCGCCAGGCCTCGGCAATGGTCGGTTCGGTGGGTGCGAATCCCGTGGCGTCGTCTTCGGCGCCGACCAGCGCGGGTAGGCGGTCCAGGAACTCGGCGGCGCCGTCGCCCCACACCTCGCAGTCGACGGTCCTGAGATCGGGTGAGCTGAGGCGCGCGGTGACCCCGCCGGTGCGCATCAGGCTGGTCCGCCAGATGACGCCGTCGACGGTCCGGAAGGTCGGATCGGTCCCTCCGCGGCGCAGCGGCGACAACGTCAGGCCGAGGCCGGCCGGGCCGTCCAGGGCCAGGCTGGCGGTGGGCACGGCTCCAGGTTAGGCGGGGTGCACCACGATGTCGGCCTTGTCGGGGTAGAACGCCACCCGGCCGGCGATCTCAGCCACCGCGGGGTACGGCTGTTCGTACGTCCAGATGACGTCTTCGACGCCGCCGACGTGGTAGTAGCCGGCGTCACCCTTGTACGGGCAGTAGCTGGTGGTCGTACTTCGGGACAGCTCCGTCTGGTCGACGTCGGCGAGCGGAACATATTGCACCGCTGGGTAATTCGACTCTTGCAGAGTGAGTGCGTCAGTGGTGTCCGCAACCACGCGGCCGTTGACCGTCACGGTGACACGTCCGGCGGTCGGCGTGATGGTGATGGGGTGAGCCGCACTGGGCTCGAGCACGGGACGCTCGGTCATGTTCAGTGCAACACCTTTCCCGGCGGCGCCGATTCCCGACATGACGCTGGGCCTGTCACCAGTGACAGGCCCAGCCATCAGACGGCAACTACTGACGGATTACAGCGCAATCCAGATGCCGAAGAACCAGAAACCCCACGCCATGAAGCCTGGATCCCACACCGGGTAGACGGTGTAGCCCCAGTAGTCGAACGGGGGCGGCGGCGGTGCCCACGGCGGGGGCGCCACCCAGATGATGTTCGGCCTGGGCGGTGGTCCCCAGCCCCACGGCCCAGGACCATGGCCCCACGGCGGCGGGCCGCCACGCCAGTGCCAGTCGCCCGGTCCCGGGTCGCCCGGCCTGGGGTGCCAGTTCCCCTGGTCGCCGGGATGCCAGTCCCCACGGCCATTGTCGTTGTCGCCCGGGTGCCAGTCGTCGTGATTGCCCGGGTTACCTGGCGGTGGCCCACCCGGCCCGCCGCCGGGATCACCGGGGTTTCCAGGTGGACCGCCGGGGTTTCCAGGTGGACCGCCGGGGTTTCCGGGCGGACCGCCGCCACCCGGTCCGTGTCCGTTACCCGGACCGTTGCATACCTGCATCGGCGGGCAGGGTGCAGGCTTCGCCTGCGCGATATTGACTCCTAATCCCATAATCGCCGCGCTCACACCGGTGGTGAGCGCGGTAGCTGCCACAAACGTCTTTTTGCTCATATCAACCCAACTCCTTCGTTGGAAGGTGCCGTCACGCGGTATATCGCCGGGATACCCCGAAACGGTTACCGCAAAGATCGAGCATTCTTGTTGCGCCACCGACAATTACCGCTTGCCCAACCCCAGGACGGTCTGTCTACGATCAGCGCCATGACCGCACAGGGACCCGCCTCCGTCACCGCCGCCATCGAGATCGCCGCCAGCCCGTCGGCTGTCTACGCGCTGCTGACCGATCTGCCCACCTTGGCCTCGCTCGCCGAGGAGGCACACACCATGGAGTGGCAGAAGGGGTCCTCGGCGGTACCCGGTTCGGTGTTCAAGGGACACAACCGCAACGGCTCGAAGACCTGGACGACCAGCTGCACCGTCACCGAAGCCGAGCCGGGCAAGACGTTCGGCTTCGCCGTGAAGTCCTCGATCGTGCCCATCGCGCACTGGCGCTACGACATCACCGAGACGCCGAACGGCTGCCGGGTCACCGAGTCCACGTGGGACAACCGGCCGGGTCTGTTGAAGCTGTTCGCCGCCTCGCTCACCGGGGTCGCCGACCGGGACGCGGCCAACGCCGAGAACATCCGGCTGACGCTCGAGCGGCTGAAGGCCCGCGCCGAGGCCGCCTGACCGGGCCGGGCGGTCAGCCCCACGAATACCGGTGGTACTGCGACATGTGGCGCATGCCGGGCACGGCGCGCATGACGGCGGCCATCACGCGCAGTCCCGTCGGCAGCAGGTTGTAGCCGTCGGGGCCGAGGGCGGACTCCCATGACAGCAGCCGCAGTCCCGGCACTGCCGACAGGACGTCGTCGGGGCCGTCCATGGCCCACTTCAACGTCGCGCCCGAACGGCGCACCACGGAGTTCGTCCACTGCAGCTTCACACCGAGCCGGCTGAAGGCATCGAATTGCAGTTCCCCACTTGGGAAATGCGCCACGATGCGACGGAACAGTGCCTGGCCGTCGGCCTCGCTGAGGTACATCGTGAGGCCCTCGGCCAGCATCAGTACCGGGCGGTCGGCCGGGATGCCGGCGAGCCACGCCGGGTCCGTCACCGATGCCGGGACGATGTGGCAGTGCTCGCGGGCCGGGTAAAGCTGACGGCGCAGCTCGGCGACCTCCGGGTAGTCGATGTCGTACCAGTCGACGCCGGGTCCCGGGTCCAGCCGGTAGTGTCGGCTGTCCAGTCCGCAACCCAGGTGCAGCACAACGGCTTCCGGGTAAACGGCCAGGAACTGCCGGGCCGTCTTGTCGAAGTAGGCCGACCGCAGCGTGACCCCCGGCGACCTGGCGGCCGTGATCGTGGTCTGCGACCAGTCGTAGTCGATGCGGGCGACGACATCGCGGGCGTAGGTGTCGTGCAGCACCGACTTCGGCAGGTCGGCGTCCAGTGCCTTGGCGTACAGCGTGGCCAGCATGGTCTGCGGTGCCCCGGTCAGGTCCACCTGCAATCTGTCCGTCATGGCTTCGACGCTAGCCGCGGTAGGCCTTGCCGCGCCACGACTTAACGCTGCACGGCGCGTTGTTCAGCCCCGGGATTTCTGGGCCTGCCGAGCCTTTCGCAGGCCCACCCAGAACCGCGCCGCTTCCCGCACCGCGTCCTCGACGGGCCTTGGCTCCCAGCCCAATTCAGCCCTCGCCTTGCTGCAGTCGACGGGCGCCTCAGCGCGCATCAGTCGCAGTGACGCCAGCGACATGTGTTCGTCGGTGCCCTTGAGCCGGCCTTTGACGGTGCCCAGGGTGGCGAGTGTGTACGTCACCGGCAGCGGCAGCGACTTGGCCGGCGCCGGCACCCCGGCCTCGGCCGCGGCGATGCGCGCCACCTCGGCATTGCTGATCATCTTGTCGGAGATCAGGTATCGCTCACCGGGCCGGCCCTTGTCGGCGGCCAGGATCAGCGCGCGGGCGGCGTCGTTGACGTCGACCGCTTCCAGCTCGATGCCGCTCATCACGAACGGCAGTTTCCCGAACGCGGCGCCGGCGATGATGGCGCCGTGCGGCGTACGGCCCCAGTCCGTTCCGCCGTACGTGGTGGACACACACATCGCGACGGCCGGCAGCCCGCGCTCGCGGGCGTACTGCAGCACCAGTTTCTCGGCCTGCACGCGCGATCGCACGTACGGCGGCAGCGTGCGCTCGTCGGCGATGTCGTCCTCGGTGGAGACGAAGCCGCGCTTGCGCCCCACCGTGGCGTAGCTGCTCGTGAAGACGAATTTCTTGAGGCCCGAAGCGATTTCGGGTGCCACCGCGACGTCCAGCACATTGCGGGTGCCCTCGACGTTGGTGCGGAACAACGGCGACGGATCCCGGAGCCAGCCGCGGGTGTCGACGACGCAGTAGTAGATGACGTCGGCGCCGGTCATCGCGGCCCGCAGGGTGTCGTTGTCCCAGATGTCGCCCTCGTAGCGGGTGACGGCGAGGTCGTCGATGCCGATGGTGTTGGCACCCGACCGGACCATGACCCGCACGTCCTCCCCGGCCGCCACCAGCTGCCGGGTGACGTGCGAGCCGAGATAGCCGTTGGCCCCGATGACAAGCGACGTCACCGGCGTCCCCTACCGCCGAACTTCTGCATCCACTCCTCGGCCACCTCCGGCAGCGTGCCCAGCGCTTCGGCCTTCTTGCACCACGCCATGGTGGCCTCGAGGAATTTCATGGGGTTGTAGATGTCTTCCTGCTTGCTCCACAGGCCGTCGCCCGCGTACGTCATGATCGAGATGTTCGTGGCGCCGATGATGGTGCCGTCGCCGGGATCGCGCATGGGGTTGTCGAGCTCGCAGATGACCCGGCCGGTCGCCTCGTCGTACACCTTCCACAGCGACGGGAACGACGTCATGTAGCTGCCGGGGAAGTTCTCCATGGTGTTCCAGATCCAGGGCCGCACCTCCTCGCGGCCGTGCATGGTGCCCATGGCGTGCTCGATGTACAGCACGTCCTCGGTGTAGTGGTCGGTCCACGGATCCCAGTCGCGCGTCTGGGCGGCGCGGTCCACGGTCTGCTCGAAGACGTCGAATGCCGCGATGAGTTCCTCGCGACTGAAGGTGTTGCCCGTCACAGGAAAACTAGAACACGTTCTAGTGACGTTTGTCGAGCACTTGCGCACTCGCCGGGAGTTCGGTTCTCTGGAATCAAAGCGAGGAGGCGTACATGACCGACACTGCGACCGCGATCCTGGCGGGCGGCTGCTTCTGGGGGATGCAGGACCTGATCCGCAAGCAGCCGGGTGTGCTCAAGACCCGGGTCGGCTACACCGGCGGGACCAACGATCACCCGACCTACCGCAACCACCCCGGCCACGCCGAGGCCGTCGAGATCATCTACGACCCCAGCCAGACCGACTATCGGGCGCTCCTGGAGTTCTTCTTCCAGATCCACGACCCGTCGACCGTCAACCGGCAGGGCAACGACGTCGGCACCAGCTACCGCTCGGCGATCTTCTACACCGACGACGAGCAGAAGCGCATCGCCGAAGACACCATCGCCGACGTCGACGCCTCGGGTCTGTGGCCGGGCAAGGTGGTCACCGAGGTGACGCCGGCCGTCCCGTTCTGGGAGGCCGAGCCGGAGCACCAGGACTACCTGGAGCGCATTCCCAACGGCTACACCTGCCACTTCCCGCGGCCAGGCTGGAAACTGCCCAAACGAGCGTGATTTGTGCACGATTTTCCGCGCGAGCCGCGGAAAATCGTGCACAAATCGCTAGGTGGCGGCGCGCTCGGCGATCAGCCGGGCCACGAGCTCGGGGTGCTGGTCCGGCAACCAGTGGTTTGCGCCTTCGACGATCTCGAACTTGTAGGGCGCGTGGACGAACTGCTCGGTCAGCAGGGCACCCTTGCGGCCGAGTGCGATGTCGCCGTCGCTCCAGATGTAGGTGGTCGGCCGGGTCACCGGGGTGAACGCCGATTTGGGGTTCACGAACGGCATGGCGCGGTACCAGTTGAGTGCGGTGGTCAGCGCCCCGCTGTCGAACACCTCGGCACGCGTGACGGCCAGCGCCTCATCGGTCATTCCGCTGCGCGGCATCGCCAGCTGCGCGAACCGTTCGCCGAGCCACGGCAGCTGGAAGATCAGCATGTAGTACGAGTGCAGCGCCTGCGTCCCGACGGCCATCGCCTTCAGGAAGGCACCGGTATGGGGCACCGACACCGCGGTGAGGGTGCGCACCAGCTCGGGTTTGGTCGCCGTCAGCGCCCAGGCGATCGCGGCGCCCCAGTCATGCCCGACCACGTGCACCGGTCCGCCGACCAACTCGATCAGCGCGGCGACGTCATCGGTCAGTTTGGGGATCGTGTACTGCCGCCGGCCCTTCGGCCGGGCACCGGGCGAGTAGCCGCGCTGATTGGGCGCCAACGTCCGGAAACCGTTGGCATGCAACAGTTCCGACACGGCAGTCCAGGACTCGGCGGTCTGCGGGAAGCCGTGCAACAACACCACGACGTCGCCGTCGATGGGGCCGGAGTCGACCACGTCGAAGGTCAGTCCGTCATGGCGGTACTGCGTAATCCGTTCGGTCACAGCATGAACCTACAGCGGGGTGACCCGCCGGCGTAAGGTCACGCGGCCACCGTCTTTCGGCGTGTAGGCCACACCCCGCGAGAAGACCTTCTCCCCCGGCGCGCTGCTGACCTGAATGGCGAAGTGCCGCAACACCGTCCGCAGCACCACGTCCATCTCGACCTGCGCGAACACCGCCCCGACGCAGCGCCGGGTACCGCCACCGAACGGCAGGAACGCCAGCGGCGGCCGGCGCCCGAGGAAGCGCTCCGGGTCGAACCGCTCCGGATCGGCGAATTCCTTTGCGTCCTCGTGCATGTGGTCGATGGCGACGATGATCGAGAAGCCCCGCGGGATGACCCATTCCCCGAGCTGGAAGGTCGGCGCGTACACGTGCCGGCCGGCGAAGTCGATGATGGTGCGAATGCGTTGCACCTCGAGGATGGTCGCCTGGCGGTACTCGTCGGTGTCACCGGCTGCCACCTCGTCTTCGAGGCGGCGCAGCACCTCGGGGTGCCGGGAGATCCGTTCGAAGACCCACGCCATGGTGGCCGCGGTGGTTTCGTGGCCGGCCGCCAGCAGTGTCAGCAGTTCGTCGGCGATGTCGCTGCGGGACATCGCCGTTCCGTCCTCGTAGGTGCTGCGCAGCAGCAGCGCCAGCACGTCGTCGCGGCTGTCGAGATCAGGGTCGGCGGCGACCGTGTCGATGAGTCTGCCGACGACCTCGTCGTACCGGCGCCGGTATTCGGCGAGCCGGCCCCAGGGCGTGAAGCGGCCGTAGGTGCGCGGCGGCATGGGCAGCACCGCCAGCCGCGACCCCAGGGTAACCCACGGCGGGATGATGCGCCGTAGCTCGTCGAGGTGGTGGCCGTCGGCGCCGAACACCGCGCGCAGGATGGCGTTGAGCGTGATGTGCATCATCGGTTCGAGCGTGGGGAACGACTTCCCCTCGGGCCAGGACGCCGCCGCACGCAGCGTCTCCTCTTCGAAGATGCGCTCGTAATTCTTGATGCTCTTGCCGTGGAACGGCGGGGTCAGCAGCTTGCGGCGCAGCCGGTGTTCGGAACCGTCGAGCGCGAACACCGATCCGCTGCCGAGGACGCGGGACAGGTTCGGCTGGATGTTGCCGACGTCGGCGGGGTTCGCGGCGAACACCTGCTTGGCCAGCTGGGGGTCGGTCACCATGACGGCGCGGCCGAAAACCGGTGCATCACAGGTGAATACCGGACCGAGCCGCGGCACCATCCGGTTGACGAACCGGCGCCGATTGGTCGCGAACGCGACGCCTTGAAGAATCTTGGGCACTCCGGTCGCCGGTGGCAGATGGATCGCCGGGGCGCACTCGGTGAGTTCAGCGGTGACGGTTTCGGTCATGGCACGCTCCAAACCACTGTTTACGCGGTACCACGGTGTACCGCGTGGTTATCCGGTACGGTACCGGCTGGTACCAAAGGTGACAAGGGTTTTGGGAGAGCGATGGCAGGCAGCGAGGTCAACGCGGCGCAGACGGCTCCGCAGCCGTTCCGCGGGCGGCTGCTCGACGGGCTCGCCACCTCCCTGGAGACCCGGGGCTACCGCGACACCACCGTCGCCGACATCGTCCGGAACGCCAAGACCTCCAAGCGCACCTTCTACGACCAGTTCGCCAGCAAGGAAGAGTGCTTCGTCGAACTGCTGCGCTCCAACAACGACGACCTCATCGCCCGGATCCGCGCCGCCATCGATCCCGACGCCGACTGGGAGCAGCAGGTGCGCAACGCGGTCGACGCGTACGTCGCGCACATCGCCTCCCGGCCCGCGATCACCTTGAGCTGGATCCGCGAGGCGCCGGCGCTCGGTGACGCCGCGCTGCCACTCAATCGCCTGGCCATGGAGCATCTCACCGACATGGTCGTCGACCTCACCAGCGGTTCGGGGTTCCAGCGCGCCGGCATCGCCCCGATCGACCGGCCGGTGGCCCTGATCCTGCTCGGCGGTCTCCGCGAACTCACCGCTCTGCTCGTCGAGGACGGCCGCGACGTCGCGGAGCTCACCGAACCTGCTGTCACCGCCGCGCTCGCGATGCTGGGCACCCGATCGTCAGCGCAGCATCAGCCGCGCTGACTTCTCCAGCCGCGCGGCGATCTCGTCGTACGACGTGAACCCCATGCCGGCCCGGACCAGCGCGCCCGAATAGAGCATCTCCAGCGACTCGATGACGTCGTCGTCGACGTCCGGACCGAGCGCCGCGGCCAGTCGGGAGCGGATATCCGCGGCGATGCGCTGCCGCAGCACCTCGACATCGGGGTCGCGGCCCAGCAGCGCGTTGGTGACGGCGCCGGCGAACTCCGGCTCGTCGATCACTAGTAGTGCGATGTGCCGCAGCACCTCGGTCACCCGCGTGGCAGGATCGTCGGAGTCGTGCGCCGCGGGCGGCGACGACGCCAGGCGACGCCAGAACACCTCGGCGACCAGGTGTTCCTTCGACGAGAAGTAGGTGTAGGCCGTCGCAGCGCCGACACCGGCGTCGGCCGCGACCCGGCGGACCGTCAGCCCCGCGAAGCCTTCGCGGCGCAACAGGTCGAGGGCGGCACGGCTCAGCCGGTCGACCGTATCGGCCTGTTTGGCCGTCAACCGGCGCCGGGTGGGCTCAAGCGCCTGTTCAGACACGTGTCCGGACGCTACGGCAACGGGCGAACCGCAGCAAGCGGTCTACCGTGGACACATGCGGGCGTTGATCGTCGTCGACGTGCAGAACGACTTCTGCGAAGGGGGTTCCCTCGCGGTGTCCGGCGGCGGTGAAGTGGCGCGTGCGATCAGCGATCTGCTGGCCCGCCGCGAGTACGACCACGTCGTCGCCACGGCCGACCATCACATCGACCCGGGCGCGCATTTCTCCGACCACCCCGACTACGTGACGTCGTGGCCGCCGCACTGCGTCGCCGGGACACCGGGCGCGCAGTTCCACCCGGAGCTCGACGTTTCCACGGTCGAGGCGGTGTTCCGCAAGGGCCCGCACTCCGCGGCCTACAGCGGGTTCGAAGGCGAGGACGAAAGCGGCACCGCACTGGCGGACTGGCTGCGCACCCGCGGGGTCGACGAGGTCGACGTGGTCGGCATCGCCACCGACTACTGCGTCAAGGCCACGGCGGCCGACGCCGCCGAGGCCGGGTTCCGCACCCGCGTCCTGCTCGGTTACACCGCCGGGGTATCGGCCGACGGCACCACGAATGCCGTTGCCGCCCTGAGAGATTCCGGCGTGACGGTCGTCTGAGGCACTTCCCGTCGCTCCGCTCGCCCCTAACGCGTCGGATCCACCGGCCGGCCCGACCACCGCGGCAACCGCCCGGCCTGCAGCGCCCGCACACCCTCCCTGGCGTCGTCATGCGCCATCACCGCGAGATGAATCTCCGTCTCCCGCCGGCCCACCTCGTCGCGCGACAGGTCGAACGAGTCCCAGAGCAGCCGCTTGCTGGCGGCCACCGACATCGGCGCGGTGTTGTCCGCAATGTCGTGGGCCACCGCCAGCGCGGCCGGCAGCACCTCATCAGCGGGCAGCACGCGGCTCGCGATGCCGAGCTCCGCGGCGCGGCGACCGTCGAAAGTCGTTCCCGTCAACAGGATTTCCGCAGCCCGGGCGATGCCGACCAATCGCGGCAATGCCCAATGCGAGTAGGCGTCCCCCACCACCCCGCGGCGCACCTGCACGACGCCGTAGCGGGCGTCCGCGGCGAAAATCCGGATATCGCACTGCAGCGCCAGGGTGAGCCCCAGCCCGATGGCGTGCCCGTTGACCGCCGCGATCACCGGCTTGCTCAACGACCACGCCGGAACCGGGATGCCGGCGGCACTGAACTCCGGGCCCGGCGCCGCGAACGTCTCGTCACCCGCGGCCAGGTCGGCCCCGGCGCAGAATGCCGGCGGCGCCCCGGTCAGCACGACGGCGCGCACGTCGTCGGCCTGGTCGCACCGGGTGTAGGCGTCGGCGAGTTCTTCCCGCATCCCGTCACCAAAGGCGTTGCGCCGCTCGGGCCGGTTCAGCGTCAGCGTCACCACACCGCCGTCGAAGCCGGTCAGCAGCGTGCGGTATGCGGGGAACACCGCCCGAGTAAACCACGATTCTGCAATACCTCTGTAACAGAGCTATTGTTGAGACGTGCCCGCCCACACCGCCCCCGCCCCGGACCTCACGACCGACCTGTTCCACACGGTCGGCACGTTCCGCCGGCAGCTGCGCCGGACCGCCGGCGGGAGCTTCGCAGGCGTCACCCAGTCGCAGGCCGAACTGCTCAGACTCGTCGGCCGCCGGCCCGGCATCTCGGTCCGGGAAGCCGCACAGGAACTGGGCCTGGCCGCCAACACCGCGTCGACACTGGTCTCCAAGCTGGTCGCGGACAACCTCCTGGTCCGCACCGTCGACCCCGACGACCGCCGCATCGGGCGCCTCCGGCTGACCGAGCCGGCCCAGCAGCTCGCCGATCAGACCAGGGCCTCCCGCCGGGCCGCCCTCGATGTCGTGCTCAATCAACTCAGCACCGAGCAAATCGATGATCTGTCAAAGGGTTTGACCGTCCTGGCCGAGATGACCCGAATGCTCCAGGAGAGCCGGCCATGAGTACTCCCGCCATCGAATGCGACCACGTCACGCACCGCTACGGCGATTTCACCGCCGTCGACGACCTGAGCCTCACCGTCGACGTGGGGGAAACCATGGGACTGCTCGGCCCGAACGGCGCCGGCAAGACCACCCTGGTACGCCTGCTCACCACCCTGACGCCCGTGCAGCACGGGCAGGTGCGCATCTTCGGGCTCGACGCCGGCCGCCGCACCATGGATATCCGTCAGAACCTCGGCTATGTGCCGCAACAACTCTCGATCGAATCCGCCCTCACCGGACGCCAGAACGTCGACCTGTTCGCGCGGCTGTACGACGTACCGCGCCGCGAGCGCCGCGACAGGGTCGACGACGCGCTGCGCGCCATGCAGCTGCTCGACGTCGCCGACCGGCCCGCCAAGACCTACTCGGGCGGCATGGTTCGGCGGCTCGAGCTGGCGCAGGCGCTGGTGAACCGGCCGTCGCTGCTGATTCTCGATGAACCCACCGTCGGCCTGGATCCCATTGCGCGCGACAGTGTCTGGACGCAGGTGGCGAACATGCAGCGGGAGTTCGGCATGACGGTCCTGCTCACCACGCACTACATGGAGGAAGCCGACGCGTTGTGCGACCGGGTTGCCCTCATGCACCACGGCGTTCTACAGGCCGTCGGGTCGCCCACCGATCTGAAGGCGGCGCTCGGTCCGGCTGCCACGCTCGAGGACGTGTTCCGGCACTACGCCGGGTCCGACCTGTCCGGGGACGACGACCGCCAGACCTTGAAGGACGTCCGCGCTGGAAGGAGGACGGCCCGTCGTGTCAGTTGACGTCGAACTCGTCGCCGCACCGCGCGGCGCCAGGCGCATCGGCGGGCTCGCCCGCCGGATGGGCGCCTTCGCTCTGGTCGAATTGCAGAAGCTGCGCTACGACCGCACCGAGTTGGTCACCCGGACGATCCAGCCCGCCCTGTGGCTGCTGATCTTCGGCCAGACCTTCTCGCGGCTGCATGTCATCAACACCGGCAGCGTGCCGTACCTGTCGTTCCTGGCGCCGGGGATCATCGCCCAGTCGGCGCTGTTCATCTCGATCTTCTACGGCATCCAGATCGTCTGGGACCGTGATGCCGGCATCCTGGCCAAACTGATGGTGACCCCGTCGCCGGCCTCGGCGCTGATCACCGGCAAGGCGTTCGCGGCGGGAGTCCGCTCGATAGCGCAGGTGATCGGGGTTCTGGTGATCGCCCTGCTGATGGGCATCCATCTCAGCTTCAACCCGCTGCACATCCTGGCCGCCATGGCGGTCGTGATGCTCGGGTCGGCGTTCTTCGCTTGTCTGTCAATGACTCTGGCGGGGCTGGTCCGCAACCGCGACCGCCTGATGGGCATCGGCCAGGCCATCACCATGCCGCTGTTCTTCGCCTCCAACGCGCTGTATCCGGTGGACATCATGCCGGGCTGGCTGCGCGCGCTCTCCACCGTCAACCCGCTGTCGTACGAAGTGAACGCGCTGCGCTCGCTTCTGCTGGGCACGCCCGGCCACACCCTGCTGGACATCGCGGTCCTGGCCGTAGCCGCGGTGGTGGGGATCGCCGCGGCCTCGGCCCTGCTGCGCCGCCTGGTGCGGTGACGAACGCTGCGGCATTGGCGTCGTATCGCTCGGTCCTGCCTGCTGCGGCCTGAACAGCTGTTAGGTTCAACCCATCCGGCGGGGGTCAAGATCAACAGCAGTGCCTCAGATTGGAGTAAACGTTGCGCAACGTCACCAAGATCGCTGCAGCAGTCTTCACCGTCGCGGCAGTTTCCGCCGCCGCCACCGAAACCCTGGCCAACAGCCCGGCCACCATCCCGTTCATCCCGACGGGCATCAGCCAGTCGGCCAGCAGCGTCGGCTTCGCCGACTCCGACGTCTACGGCATGAACGCCGACGACATCAACCACACCTTCGACCTGATGTCGGCGACGGGCGTGCGCACCGTCCGCATCATCATCCCGTGGGCCGGCATCGAGGGCACCCAGGGCAGCTTCAACTGGGGCCAGGTCGACACCGTCGTCGGGGCGGCCAACGCCCGCCACATGTCGGTGGTCGGCGCGATCGTCGCGACACCGGCCTGGGCCGTCGCACCCGGTGCCATCCCGATCAGCAGCCCGCCGGCCTCCGCCGCGGTATACGGCGACTTCGCCGGCGCGGTCGCCGCGCACTACCGGGGCCGGGTTGACGCCTACGAGATCTGGAACGAGCCCAACGCCGTGATGTCGTGGACCTCCGGCCCGCAGGGCCCGGAGCCCGCCGTCTACGCCGACATGCTCAAGGCGTCGTACCCGAAGATCAAGGCCGCCGATCGCGGCGCCGTCGTCATCGGCGGTGTCGTCGGCGCGGTCGTGTCGTTCGGTTCGCTGACCCTGGACCCCGTCACCTTCGTCCAGCGCATGTACGGCGCGGGTGCGGCCGGGTCGTTCGACGCGCTGTCGTTCCACCCGTACCACTACAACCTGAAGTTCTCGGCAGGCGCCGGCGTGCCCAACTCGCCGCTGAGCCAGACCGACGGCATCCATCAGGCCATGGCCGCCAACGGCGACGGCGGCAAGAAGATCTGGGCCACCGAGTACGGCGAGCCCAACTCGGCCGTCGACGAGGCCACCCAGGCCGACTACATCCGTGACTTCCTGGCCAAGTGGCGCACGCTGCCCTATGCCGGCCCGTCGTACATCTACACCACGCGTGACCGCGTCACCGGCAGCTCGAACCCCGAGGAATCCATCGGCGTCTACCGCTCCGACTGGACCCCGAAGCCGGCACAGGCCGCCGTCAAGGCCATGGCCTGACGGTCATCGTCGGCGGTTGGTACACCTAACCGCCGACGATGTTCGCGATCGCTCCCAGCGGCAGGTCCAGCCAGTGCGGCCGGTGCCGGGCCTCGTACCCGGCTTCGTACACCGCCTTGTCGAGTTCGTAGGCGGCGAGCAGTTCCGCGTCGGCGTCGGTACCGCCGCCCTCGGCATAGCCATCGCAGAACGCCGCCCGGTTGCGGTCGGCCCATTCCCGCGCGCGGGCGGCGAGCTGCTTGCGGCGCTGCTCGTTGCCGCCGCCCTCGGTCAGCCGCTGGAACGCCGCGTACTGATAGGACCGCAGCATTCCGGCGACGTCCCGCAGCGGTGAGTCGGGTACCCGGCGCTGATCCAGTGACTGCCCGGGTTCGCCTTCGAAGTCGATCAGCAGCCAGGTCTCGGGGGTGCGCAGCACCTGGCCCAGATGCAGGTCGCCGTGAATCCGTTGCACCGTGATCGGCTGCCCCTCGAGCGCGCGGTAGCGACCCTCGATGGCCGCGGCGTACTCGCGGACCTGTGGCACCGACGCGGTCACCGCGGCCAGCCGCTCCAGCATCGTCTCGACCGGGAACAGCGCCGTGGCCGTGCCCAGTTCAGCGGCCAGCGTCGCGTGCACCGCGGCGACGGACTGCCCGAGCCGCTCTGACTCCCCCGCGAAGTCGCCGCCGACCTCGTTGGCATACAGGTCGCCCTCGGCATAGAGGTCCCGGGTACTGGCGACGGCCATGTCCCAGCCCTCGGCGGCGTTGTCGGCGAAGCGGGCCAGCATGCCGAGCGCCGTCTCCGGTCCGCCGTCCAACGACATCGTCCCCAGCAGCGGCGCCACATGCGGGCTGCCGGCGCGGCTCAGCACCCGGGTCAGCTCGATGTCGGGATTCACGCCGGATGTGACGCGGCGGAACAGCTTGAGGATGGCGGCTTCGTCGAACACGACACTGGTGTTGCTCTGTTCGGCGCCCATCACGCGCGCCGTCTCGCCCGCGGGCAGCTCGGCGTCGGGCTCCGCGGCAAAGGAGACCGGACCGATCGTCGCCGAGTCGGCGATCAAGCCGAGCAGCAGGGTCGCGACTTCCGGGTCACCGAGGGCGTCACCGACCTCGCCGTCACCCTGGCGCAGCACCAGCTGGTACCGCTCGCCGGGGCCGTCGTCGTAGCTGACGTCGAGCAAGACCAGGTCGACGTCGTCGCGCAGCGCCACCACCAGCGCCGGTTCGGCGCCGGTGAGCTCCCGGTTGCGGCCGGCGTACCAGCGCTGCTGGGTCAGGTATTCGGTCAACTGTGGATCCATCACGGCTCCTCACCGACGGGCGCACGCAACGAGAACCAGTAGAAACCGTGCCCGGGCAGTGTCAACAGGTAGGGCAGTTCCCCGATGCGGGGGAACTCGACCTGGCCGGTCAGCTCAACCGGCGTGTAGCCGTTCCAATGCTGCAGGTTCAATTCGACCGGCTGGGGAAAACGGGACAGATTGTTGACGCACAAAACAGTGTCAGCCTCACCATCGTCTCGCACGAGCTCGCGCACATAGGTGAGCGCCGACGGATTGGAGCCGCCGAGTTCCCGGAACGAGCCCACGGCGAACGCGTCGTGCCGCCGCCGCACCGCGAGCATGGTGCGCGTCCAGTTGAGCAGGGAGTTCGAGGTGTCGCGCTGCGCCTCGACGTTCACCGCCTGGTAGCCGTACACCGGATCCTGGCTCGGCGGGACGTACAGCCGGCCGGGGTTGGCCGCGGAGAACCCCGCGTTGCGGTCGGGCGACCACTGCATCGGGGTGCGGACTCCGTCGCGGTCACCGAGCCAGATGATGTCGCCCATCCCGATCTCGTCGCCGTAGTACAGCACCGGCGACCCGGGCAGCGACAACAGCAACGCGGTGAACAGTTCGGTCTGGTTGCGGTCGTTCTCCAGCAGCGGGGCCAGGCGCCGGCGGATGCCGACATTCGCCTTCATCCGCGGGTCCTTGGCGTACTCGGCGTACATGTAGTCGCGCTCTTCGTCGGTGACCATCTCCAACGTGAGCTCGTCATGGTTGCGCAGGAAGATGCCCCACTGCGCCAGGTCGGGGATGGGCGGGGTCTGGGCCAGGATTTCCGAGATCGGGAACCGCGACTCCCGCCGGACCGCCATGAAAATTCTTGGCATCAGCGGGAAATGGAAGGCCATGTGGCACTCGTCGCCGCCGGTCTCCGGGTCGCCGAAGTATTCGACGACATCGGCCGGCCACTGGTTCGCCTCGGCCAGCAGGACCCGGCCCGGGAACTCGTCGTCGATCACCTTGCGGCACCGCTTGAGGAAGGCGTGCGTCTCGGGCAGGTTCTCGCAGTTGGTGCCCTGACGCTCGAACAGGTAGGGCACCGCGTCCAGCCGGAAGCCGTCGATGCCCAGGTCCAGCCAGAAGCGCAACACGTCGATCATCGCTTCCTGCACGGCCGGGTTGTCGTAGTTCAGGTCGGGCTGGTGGGAGAAGAAGCGGTGCCAGTAGAACTGTTTGCGCACGGCGTCGAAGGTCCAGTTGGACTCTTCGGTGTCGACGAAGATGACGCGCGCATCCTGGTACTTCTCGCTGGTGTCGCTCCAGACGTAGAAGTCACCGTAGGGCCCGGTGGGGTCGCGGCGGGACTCCTGGAACCACGAGTGGGTGTCGGAGGTGTGGTTCATCACCAGGTCGGTGATGACGCGGATACCGCGCCGGTGCGCGGCGTCCAGCAGGGCGACGAAGTCCTCGACGGTGCCGAACTCCGGCAGCACCTTGTAGAAGTCGCGGATGTCGTAGCCACCGTCGCGCAGCGGGGAGTCGTAGAACGGTGGCAACCAAATACAGTCGACACCAAGCCATTTCAAATAGTCGAGTCGCTCGGTGAGACCTCGGAGGTCACCTGAGCCGTCGGCGTCTGAGTCGTAGAAGGCGCGGACCAACACCTCATAGAAAACCGCGCGCTTGAACCAGGTGCGGTCCTCTGGGAGGACTCGCGCGTGTCCGAAGTCCGCGGCGCTTGGATGTTCCACGCCACCGTTGGAGGCGTCCATCGAGAACTAACGTACCCGCGCCTGGGTAGGGTGCAAACGTGGCGACACGCGATCATGGCGACCCAGGTGATGCTCCGACGATCCCGCCGCCGCTGGCCGAAATCGTCAACCCGAACCGGCCGTCGGCCGCCGAAGAGGCCCGCACCATCGCGGCCTCGACGAACACCGGCACCCTGGCAACCCTGACGGCCGACGGCGATCCGTGGGCGTCGATGGTCACCTACGGACTGCTCGGCGGCGCGCCGGTGCTGTGCGTCTCGAATCTCGCCGAGCACGGCCGCAACCTCGCCGGCGATCAGCGGGCCAGTATCTCGATCATCGCGGCCAGCACCGACAAGGACCCGCTGGCCGGTGGCCGGGTGACCCTGGCCGGACGGGTGGCGCGGCCCGAGGGGGCCGAACGTGACGCCGCCCGGGACGCCCATGTTGCGGCGGTGCCGGCCGCCAAGTACTACATCGACTACAGCGACTTCGCCTTGTGGGTTCTGCACGTCGACCGGGTCCGGTGGGTCGGTGGCTACGGCCGGATGGATTCGACGACGGGCGCGGATTACGCTGCGGCCCAGCCGGATCCGGTGACGCCCGCGGCTGCCGGGGCGATCGCGCACCTGAACGCCGACCACGCCGACTCGCTGGCGGCCATGGCCCGGGTCCTGGGCGGATACCCCGACACCGAGTCGGCGACCTGCACCGGCGCCGACCGCTACGGGCTGGATTTGCGGGTCAACACTGCGCGCGGCATGGCCTACACCCGGGTCGGATACCCGCAGCCCCTGCAGTCCATCGATGAATTACGTTCCGCGACAGTCGAATTGGCTCGGCTGTCCCGTCAGGTTTAGGATTCGCACCATGTCTGATCGCCCCGCAAGCTGGGAAGCCGCATTCGACCTGATCCGCACGCGCGGCTACGAGCGCCGCGAGGAGCCGTTCCGGCTGGCGAGCGGGCAGCTCAGCCACGACTACATCGACGGCAAGTTCGCCATCGACAACGGCGTCAGCCTGACGGTGGTCAGCAAGGCCGTGGCGGAACTCGCCGCGCTGCGCGGCATCGAGTTCGACGCCGTCGGCGGCCTGACCATGGGCGCCGACCCGCTGGCGCACGGCGTCGCGATGGTCACCGGCAAGGCCTGGTTCTCGGTCCGCAAGGAGCAGAAGGCCCGCGGCCGTGAGCAGTGGATCGAGGGCACCCGCATCGAACCCGGCACCCGGGTCCTGCTGGTCGACGACGTGATCAGCACCGGCGGCTCCACCGAGATCGCCTACGACCGCGTCACCTCCCTCGGCGCGGTGGTCACCGGCGTCATCCCGATGGTCGACCGCGGCGACATCGCCACCGGCCGCTTCGCCAAGCGCGGCGTGCCGTTTGCCGCGCTCGTCAGCTACCGCGACCTCGGCATCGAACCGGTCAAGGACGTCTAAAGCGGGACACGCGCGCCGATACCGAGCAATTGGCGCGAGCCACCCCTAGCATCTGGGAGGTGGCTGACAGCGACGACCCAGAGCGCGATCTATCGCCGGGCGGCGTGCTGGAATCATCCGCCGAGGAGCCGGACGACGACCCGGACACCGATCCGTTCCGCGCCCTTGACCCAGGCCCACACGGCACGGGTCCGTTTGCCGGTCCGACGACGGGCTCGTTCGTCATCCCCGAACCGGAGCCGACCGGCGACACCTTCGACGCGTTCAACACCGACACCTGGCGGTTCCGCGAACCACCACCACCCTGGTATCGCAAGAAGGATGTCCGGCTGCTGCTGATCGTCGTCGCGGTCGCGGTGGTCGCTCTCGTCGTCTCTCTGGTGGTCCTGGCCACGCGCCGGGATTCCGGCTCCGACGAGGCACCAGTGGAACCCACCACCACGACGACCACCACCACAACGACGAACGCCCCGGTGACCTCGTCGACCCCCAGTCCGCCGCCGCCTCCCCCGCCGCCGGCCGAACCACCGCCGGCTGCGGCGCCCCCCGCGTACCACCCGCCGGCTGCGCCGCCCGCTCCTACGCGTCCGCCGGAGATCAACGTGACGCGGATGCCCTTGAGCGTCGCCCCGACTCCGCGGCACCGCTGATGTCCGACCCGGCCGCCCTGTTCTCCGCCGCGCCCGTCGCCGTGCTGGCGACGGTGTCCGCCGAGGGCCAGCCGCATGTGGTCCCCGTGGTCTTCGCGGTCAGCGGGGACCGGCTCTATACGGCGGTGGACGCCAAGCGGAAGTCGACGCAGCATCTGCGGCGGTTGGACAACATCGCGGCCAACCCGCGCGTGAGCCTGCTCGCCGAGGAGTACGACGACGACTGGTCCCACCTCTGGTGGGCCCGCGCCGACGGCATCGCCACCGTGCACCCGAGCGGCGACGAGATGGCGATCGGCTACTCCCTGCTGCGGGCCAAGTACCACCAGTACGACCGGGTGGCGCTGGACGGCCCGGTGATCCGGGTCGCGATCAGCCGCTGGAGTTCCTGGCACGCTTGACTCTTGTGCCGACCGTCGCGACAGGAGCATGGTGGACGTGACTCGTCGATAGGGGCACGTCATGGCGGACAAGACGAACAACCCATCCGGCGCCGCGCCCAGCGCGGACAGTCCGGCCGCGATCCGAAATGTGGTCCTGGTCGGGCCATCTGGGTCCGGGAAGACCACCCTCGTCGAGGCACTGCTGCTCCATGCCGGCGTGCTGACGCGGGCCGGGACGGTGCTCGACGGCACCACGGTCTGCGATCACGAGCCCGCCGAAGTCGAGCAGCAACGCTCGGTCGGTTTGGCGCTCGCCTCACTGCAGCACGGGCCGGTGAAGATCAATCTGCTCGACACCCCGGGCTACGCCGATTTCGTCGGCGAACTGCGGGCCGGGCTCCGGGCGGCCGATTGCGCGTTGTTCGTGATGGCGGCCAACGATGTGGTGGATGCCGCCACCAAGGCGTTGTGGCGGGAATGTGCCGATGTCGGGATGCCGCGCGCCGTCGTGGTGACCAAACTCGACCACGCCCGCGCGACGTTCACCGGGGCGGTGGAGTCCGCACAGGAGTCGTTCGGGGACAAGGTGCTTCCGCTGTACCTGCCCGACGGGGACGGGCTGGTTTCGCTGCTCGGGGACGACGCGACGCTGATCGAAGGCATCATCGAGGAGTCCGAGGACGAAACGCTGATGGAGCGGTACCTGGGCGGCGAGCAGATCGACAACGCGGTGCTGGTTGCCGACCTCGAGCGCGCGGTGGCCCGCGGCTCGTTCTTCCCGGTGATCCCGGTGTGCAGCACCACGGGAACCGGGGCGGCCGAACTGCTCGACGTCATCGCACGCGGATTCCCTTCTCCCCCAGAGCATGTGCCACCGCAGGTGTTCACCCCGGCCGGTGTGGAGAAGCCCGCGCCCGCCTGCGATCCCGACGCACCGCTGTTGGCAGAGGTGGTGAAGACGACGTCGGACCCGTACGTCGGCAAGGTGAGTCTGGTCCGGGTATTTTCCGGCACCATCAGGCCCGACACGACGGTTCACGTGTCGGGCCATTTCAATTCGTTCGCCGATCCCGCCGCGGGCTGCGCCGAGCACGCGGACCACGACGAGGACGAGCGCGTCGGCGCCCTGTCGTTCCCGTTGGGCCGCAAGCAGCGCCCGGCGGCCGAGGTGATCGCCGGTGACATCTGCGCCATCGCCAGGCTGACGTGCGCCGAGACCGGGGACACCCTGTCGGACAAGGCTTCCCCGCTGGTGTGCCGGCCGTGGACCATGCCCGCGCCGTTGCTCCCGATGGCGATCGTGCCGCATGCCAAGACCGACGAGGACAAGTTGTCGGTGGGGCTGGCCCGGCTGTCCGCCGAGGATCCGACGCTGCGCATCGAGCAGAACCCGCAGACCCACCAGATCGTGTTGTGGTGCATGGGCGAAGCCCATTCCGCGGTCGTCCTCGACGCGCTGTCGCGGCGGTTCGGGGTCGCCGTCGACACCACGGAACTGCGCGTGCCGCTGCGAGAGACGTTCGGCGGCAACGCGAAAGGCCACGGTCGGCACGTCAAGCAGTCGGGCGGGCACGGGCAGTTCGCGGTGTGTGACATCACCGTCGAGCCGCTTCCGGAAGGGGCCGGATTCGAGTTCGTCGACAAGGTCGTCGGCGGCGCGGTGCCGCGCCAATTCATCCCGAGCGTCGAGAAAGGCGTTCGCGCCCAGATGGATCGGGGCATCTGCGGGTATCCGATGGTCGACATCCGCGTGACACTGCTGGACGGCAAGGCGCACAGCGTGGACTCGTCGGACTACGCCTTCCAGCTCGCGGGCGGGCTGGCGCTGCGGGAGGCGGCCGCCGCCGCGTCGGTCAATCTGCTCGAACCCATCGACAGCGTGCACATCGTGGTGCCCGACGAAATGGTCGGCGCAGTGATGAGCGACCTGTCCGGTCGGCGTGGTCGCGTACTGGGCACCGACACCGCCGGCGATTCCTGCACCGGCATCGACGCCGAGATTCCGGAGATCGAGCTGACCCGCTACCCGATCGAACTGCGGTCGTTGTCCCACGGTGCCGGGTCCTTCACCCGCACCTTCGCCCGGTACGAACCGATGCCCGAGGCGGTGGCGGCGCGGGTGCGCTGATCCCGCCACAGTGATCCACGACTTTGGCAAACCTGATCGTGACTGACATCACCCGATGTCATAGTGTCGTCAGATTCGTGCGCGCGCGGGCGGGCACCAGGGATGTCAAAGGGGACACCGGTGGGGACACAGTCGGGGCTCAGTCTGCGTAAATCCGGCCGGTACCGCCTGGCAGTGCTTGCCGCCGCCATGGGTATCGCGGCGGCGACCAGTCAGAACGTCGCCTGGGCCGAGACCGGCACGACCGATTCACCCGGCGCGTCGGTGGGCCAGTCCGGGCCGCAGAAGCCGGGCCCCGCCAAGCCCAAGCCGGCGAGCACCGACAAGAAGGACAAGAAGAAGCCCGGCAAGAAAGCCGGCAAGGCCGAGACCGGCGTGGACAAGGCCGGCACGTCGGACGCCTCCGGCACCAAGCCGGACACGGCGCCCGATACGTCGGTCACCGACCCCAAGTCAGACGTGGAACCGGAAGCCAAACCGGAGCCCAAGTCCGACCCGAAGCCGGCCGCCAAGCCCGACCCCAAGCCGGCCGTCAAACCGGCGAAGAAGGGCTCCGATTCGGTCAAGCCTGCTGGCGACGGCAAAAAGGCACCGAAGCTTCAGCCCGCCACCGCGAGCGCTCCGGCCAAGGATGCGACGGTCAGCTCCGCGTCGGCCGCCGCGCCGGCTCCGGTCGCAGACGCCACCGCCCCCGCGCCGGTCAAGACGCCCGCGCCGACCACCCGGCTCGCCGCCCTGTCCGCGACCAACAACACCGTCGGCACCCTGACGACGCCGACGCCGACGCCACCGCAGCCGCTGAACCCGATCGCGAAGATCATCCAGCTGCCCGGTCGCCTCATCAACACCGTTCTGCAGGTGCTCGATCTGACGGTCTCGCAGAGCGGCCCCAAGAGCCCGTTCAACTGGTCGCCGATTTCCGAGGCGCTGTTCGCGGGGTTCCGCCGCATCGAGGACATGCTCGGGCTGAGCAAGACGCCCACCGCGGCGCCCGTCGTCCCGGAGCTGACCTACACCGGGCCAACCAGTGGCGACACCCCGACGGTGGAGCAGTTCCTGAACGCCTCGGCCAACGCCTATGTGCTCGGCGCCCAGCCGGGCGATCTGAAGCCGTTCACCGTCAACGGTTTTCAGATGCAGACGTTCAATCCGTTGTCCGGCGCCGTCGGCAAGGCGTGGGTGACGCCCGAGGGCCAGATCATCGTCGCCTACCAGGGCACGACGGGCGGCACAAACCTGTTGTTCCACCCGCTGATCGCGCTGTCGCAGATCTTCACGGACATGCAGATCATCTTCACCCACACGACGCCGCAGGCGTTCTGGGATTCGTTGGCGTTCGAGCGGAAGGTCGAAGCAGCGGCCCTCGAGCAGGGTTACACCACCGACGACATCTTCGTCACCGGTCACTCACTGGGTGGTTGGGAGGCGCAGTTCGTCGCGCAGAAGACAGGTCGCGGCGGCATCGGCTTCGAAGGCCCCGGCCTGAACACCTCGGTCCCGGGCAACGGCATCAACTCGAACTTCGTGAACATCGAGACCTACGGCGACACCGCGGCGTACTTCGCCACCGACCTGCCGGGGCTGCAGCCGTTCATGCCGGCCTACGACCCCACCGGCGGCAGCAAGCCGCACTACGGCAACATCGTGATGATCGGCGACCCGGATGCGGTGAACCCGCTGTTCAACGCGTCCGCGCTGTGGGGCCCGAACCCGATCAACAACATCATCTTCGCCGTCGACATCCTCGGTAACTTCTTCGAGCACCACCTGCCCGGCATGCAGGCCTACAACCTCGGCGTCGCACCGGATCCCGGCGTGGTGCCGTGGCTGGGCTCCTACACCGGGCCGATCAACGACTGGGCCGACCTCGACATCTACGAACTGCAGCAGGCCGCCTCCGACGCCGGTGTCCTGATCGCCCCGTAACCAGGGATTTGTGCACGATTTTCCGCGGCTGGCGCGGAAAATCGTGCACAAATCCCCGTTGATGGAACCGCGGGGCCGCCGCAAACGTCCGAATCTGTGTGCTCGACGACTACCTTCGCCGCCACGACGGCGTAATCACCCGCGCCCAAGCCCTGACCGCAGGGATCAGCGATGACGCCATCAGCCGCCGAGTCCGCTCCGGCCACTGGCTGCGCTGCGCCCCCGGAGTGTTCTTCGTCGACGATCGCGCATTCAGCGATGCGGCCCGCGTCCGCAGTGCAGTGTGGTCCTACGGCCCAGCGGCCACCGCCAGCGGACTGGCCGCCGCGTGGTGGCTGGGGATCACTCACTACGCGCCGGAGACGGTGGAAGTCACCGTGCCGAAGGTCAGCAATCACCGCAAGCGCGACGGCATCCGGGTCCGCCGCCGTGACTTGCAGCCACAGGACATCGTCGAACGCGACGGACTGCGAGTCACCGCGCTTCCACTGACCGTCATCGAAGCCGCGACGCGGCGCGGCGGTGGCGCCAGACTCATGGACACCGCGTTGCAGCGTCACGTCGAGCTGAAGAAACTCTGGGAGGTGCACCTGCGCAACAAGGGACGACACGGATCGCCTGCGGCTCGGATACTGTTGCTGGCCGCCGAAGACGGGGCCCGGTCGCAGGCTGAACGCCTACTCGTAAAACTTTTGCGCCGTAACAAGATCACCGGGTGGAAGGCCAACTGCCCGGTCGCCGGATACAAAGTCGACATCGTGTTTCCGGCAGCAAGACTCGCCATCGAAGTCGACGGCTGGGCCTATCACAGCAGTGCTGACGACTTCGAGAACGACCGAAAGCGGCAGAACGCCATCTCGCTGCTCGGTTATCAGATTTTGCGGTTCACGTGGCTCGACCTGACCGAATATCCCGACCGGGTGCTCGCCGAAATCCGGAATGCCCTGCTGTCCAGGCACGCCGCCTGAAAATTTGTGCACGATTTTCCGCGGCAACCGCGGAAAATCGTGCACAAATCCCTGGGTCAGAGCAGGCCGAGCAGCTGCAGATCGGTGATGTACTTGGCGATCACCGGTGCGGTGACATGCGGGATGTCCTTGTCCGGGCCCAGCTTGGCCTCCTGCACCGCCTCGCGGAACACCACCACCGGCGCGATCGACCCATTGTGCGGGTGCTCGGGCTTCTGGTAGTTGTGCAGCAGCGGCAGCAGTGACGCCTGGCGCTGCCGGTCCGGCAGGGCGCGCAGCGTGGTCTCGAACCGGGCCAGCCATTCGGCGTAATCATCAACGCGGGCAATGGAATACCCGGCCTCGATCAGCCAGTCGACGAACTCGTCCATGCCCAGGCCGTCCGAGTGCGGGTTCATCACGTGGTAGGTGACGAACTCGCCCGCGGGGCGCACACCGAGCGTGTCGATGGCCTCGGCGATGAACTCGACCGGCAGGCCGTCGTAGTGCGCGGCCTGCCGGTTGCCCTCGGCATCCAGCTCGTAGAAGGACTTCGGCGCGATGCCGGTGGCCACCAGCGAGAACATCATGCGGGTGAACATGTCGGGCAGGTTGAGCTGTCCGGCGTACGACGTGTCCGCGAGGATCATGTCGCAGCGGAACACCGAAACCGGCAGTCCGCAAAGATCATTCGCCTCGCGCAGCAGCACCTCACCGGCCCACTTGCTGTTGCCGTAGCCGTTGGCGTAACCGTCGTGCACGGCGCGCACGGGGCTCATCACGCGCACGTCGGCCTCTTCGGTGAACGTGCCCGGGGCCAGCTGGTCCCCGACACCGATCGTCGAGACGTAGATGTACGGCTTCTGCCGCGTGGTCAGCGCGATGCGGATCAGCTCGGCAGTGCCCAGTGCGTTCGGTCCGAACAGCTCGCTGTACGGCAGCACGTGGTTCACCAGCGCGGCCGGGTCGACGATGACGTCGACCTCGTCGGCCAGCCGTTGCCAAACCTGCTGCGACAGGCCGAGATTCTCGTCACCCTTGTCGCCGGCGATGACTTCGAGGTGATCGGCGGCGAGAGCCTGGTAGTGCGCCAGCAGCTTCGGGTCACCGCTGTCGAACGTGGCGTCGAGACGGGCCCGGGCCTCTTCGTCGGACTTGGCGCGCACCAGGGCGATCACCTTGCCGTCGACCAGGTCCATGCGCTCCAGCCACTCCAGCGCCAGGTAGCGGCCCAGGAATCCCGTTGCGCCGGTGAGCAACACGGTGCGCACCTCGGCGGCCGGCCCCGGCAGCGACGGCGCGGCGGCCAGCGTCGCGGCATCGATGAACTTGTCCAGCGTCAGGTCCGCGGCCCGCACCTCGACGGCGTTCTTGCCGTGCACCGAGCTGAAGCTGGGACGCTTGGCGCCACCGCTGCGCTCGTTCTCGATGTAGGCGGCCAGCGCCGCCAGGTCGTTGGCGGGGCTGACGATGATGCCGACCTGGACCTCGACGCCGAAGATCTCTTCCAACAGGTTGCCGAAGGTCAACGCCGACAACGAGTCTCCGCCGAGATCGGTGAAGTGGGCGTCGGCCGACACCTCGCCGGACGCACCGAGCAGCGCGCTCGCCGCGCGGATGACGGTCGGCAGGGCCGGGCCTTCCGCGCCGTGCTGCCGCAGCTCACGGAGTTCGTCGGCCTGTCCGGCGGCAAGACTCGCGTACAGGTCTTCCAGCGCCGGGCCGTAGTGCGCCTTGAGCTTCGGCCAGGCCAGCTTGCGGATGCCGGTCAGCAGCCCGTTCTCCAGCGAGAACGGTTCGGTCTCGATGATGAAGTCGCGGGGGATCTCGTAGGACTGCAGCTCGGCGGCCTTGGCGACCTCCTGCAGCGAGTCACTGATCCGCTGCTTCAGCTCGGCGGAATCCCAACGGGCCAGGGCATCTTCGGTCGGCACGACGACAGCCAGCAGGTAGGGCTGGGCGCTGTTGCCGTACACGTAGATCTGCCGGACCAGCGGGCTGTTGTTGCTGAATGCCGCCTCCAGCTTGGCCAGCGTGACGAACTCGCCCTGTGCGAGCTTCAGCACGTTGTTGCGGCGGTCGACGTACCGGATCTGGTCGGGGCCGATCTCGGCCACGACGTCGCCGGTGCGGTAGAAACCGTCCTCGTCGAAGACGCTCGCGGTGACCTCGGGCCGCTTGTAGTAGCCCGGGAAGAGGTACTGCGTCTTCACCAGCAGCTCACCGCGCGGGTACGGCTGGTCGGTCAGGTAGTAGCCCAGGTCGGGCACGTCGACCAGCTTGTAGTCCAGGGTCGGCGGGCGCTGGATGACGCCGTCGAAGAAGACCATGCCGGCCTCGGTGGAGCCGTAGCCCTCCAGCAGGTGGATGCCGAGGAACTTCTCGACCCACGCCTTCAGCTCGTCGGTGATGGGCGCCGAGCCGGTCATCGCCTTGATGTAGCGGCCACCGATCAGGTTCTGCCGCATGTCGGCCATCACCTGCTGCTCGATGTCGTCGCGCTCGGCCTCGCCGGCGCCGGCGGGCACCAGCTTGTCGACGCGGCTCTGGAATTCCAGGTACAGCATCTCCCAGACGCGGGGCACCAGGTTCAGCTCGGTGGGCCGCGCCAGCGCGAAATCCTCGAGGAGAGTGGACAAGTCGCTCTTGGCGGCGAAGTAGACGATGCCGCCGTTGGCCAGGCTGGAGTACAGGATGCCGCGGCCCATGACGTGGCTCATCGGCATGAACGCCAGGTTGATCGACGCCTCACTGGGGCCGAACCACGCCGTGCTGGCCCGCCGCCAGAAGCTCGTCATGTTGCTCTCGGGGTACATCGCACCCTTGGGCGCACCCGTCGAGCCGGACGTGTAGATCAGCAGGGCCAGCGGGTCGGCGTCGTCGAAGACCGGGGTCGGGGCGTCGGGCAGTTGACGGCCGCGGCTCAGCAGGTCGCCGAAGGTCTCGACCGTGACGTTGAGGCCCGTCAGCGCGTCGCGCGCCTGGTCGATGGCGTCGCGCTCGTCGTCGACCTCCGGGTGGTGGTCGAACACCAGGAACCGGGCGGGTGCGGGACCACCGACCGCGAGTTCGACGGCGTCGGCGATGTAGTCCGCGCTGACGGCGATCAGCACCGGTTCGGTTTCGGCAACGATCGGCAGCAGCGACGACGCCGCGGAGCTGGTCTGCAGCGGCACCGAGACGGCACCGATCTGCCCGAGCGCGGTGTCGATGACGGTGTAGTCGGTGCTGGCGAAGCCGAGGATGGCGACGCGGTCGCCGGCCTTGACGCCGTCAGCGTGCAGGGCGGCAGCGACGGCGCGGATGCGATCCCACAGCTCCCCGTAGGTGATGGTGGTGTACTTCGGCAGCAGTCGGGCCACGGTGCGGCCGTTCTCGGTGGCGAACTCGACGGCGCGCTGTCCGAGCGCGGTCCGGTCGGCATAGCCCTGGAGGACGGTCTTCACGATCTCGGGCAGTCGCATGCCGGGCTTTTCGACCGACTCGGCGACCGACTGCAGCGGCACGGCCGCGGCGAACTGCGGATCAGTGGCGGACAATTCTGCGATCCGGCGGGCCAGCCCGTCGGTAGTGCTCTCGGCATGGTCAATCGACATGAAGAAACCTCACGAAAAATCGAAATCTCGAATGGGGTACGCCCCGTTGCATCCCCACTATTTGAACGACGCTGGCGCGGCCGCCGTTGTTCCGGCGATTTCCTGCCAGTTCCCTGTGATTTGTGCACGATTTTCCGCGGTCACCGCGGAAAATCGTGCACAAATCCCTCGGTCAGAGCAGGCCGAGCAACTGCAGATCGGTGATGTACTTGACGATCACCGGCGCACCGATGTGCGGAATGTCCTTGTCTGCACCGATTTTCGCGTTCTGCACCGCGGCCCGGAACCGCTCCACCGGGGCGATGGATCCCCGCACCGGGTAGCTCGGCTGCTGGTAGTTGTGCAGCAGCGGCAGCAGTGACGCCTGGCGCTGCCGGTCCGGCAGGCCGCGCAGGGCCGTCTCGAACCGGCCCAGCCAATCGGCGTAATCATCAACGCGGGCAATGGAATACCCGGCTTCGATCAGCCAGTCGACGAACTCGTCCATGCCGATGCCGTCGTCGTACGGGTTCATCACGTGGTACGTCTCGAACGTCGAGTCGGACGCGCCGGCCGCGACCTGCACGGCCAGGGTCGAGATGGATTCGGAGACGAACTCGACCGGCAGGCCGTCGTAGTGGGCGCGCTGCCGCTTGCCCTCGGCATCCAGCTCGTAGAACGACTTCGGCGCGATGCCGGTGGCCACCAGCGAGAACATCATGCGGGTGAACATGTCGGGCAGGTTCAGCTGGCCCGCGTATGTGGTGTCGGCCAGGATCATGTCGCAGCGGAACACCGAAACCGGAAGGCCGCAAAGATCATTCGCCTCGCGCAGTAGAACCTCACCGGCCCACTTGCTGTTGCCGTAGCCGTTGGCGTAGCTGTCGTCGACCGACCGCACCGCGCTCATCACGCGCACGTCGGCGTCCTCGACGAACTCGCCGGGCGCCACGCCGCCGCCGACCGCGATGGTCGAGACGTAGGCGAACGGCTTGATCCGCGTGGTCAGGGCGATCCGGATCAGCTCGGCAGTACCCAGCGCATTGGGTCCGAACAGCTCGCTGTACGGCAGCACGTGGTTCACCAGCGCGGCCGGGTCGACGATGATGTCGACCTCGTCGGCCAGGCGCTGCCAAACCTCTTGCGACAGACTCAGATTGGCCTCGCCCTTGTCACCGGCGACGACCTCCAGGTGGTCGGCGGCCAGGGCCTGGTAATGCGCCAGCAGCTTCGGGTCCCCGGAGTCGAACGTCGCGTCGAGACGGGCCCGGGCGTCGGCGTCGGACTTGCCGCGGACCAGGGCGATGACCTTGCCGTCGACCAGGTCCATGCGCTCCAGCCATTCCAGTGCCAGGTAGCGGCCCAGGAATCCGGTTGCGCCCGTGAGCAATACGTTGCGAACCTCCGACGCCGGCCCGGGCAGCGACGGTGCTGCAGCCAGTGTCTCGGCGTCGATGAACTTGTCCAGCGTCAGGTCCGCGGCCCGCGCCTCGGTGGCGTTCTTGCCGTGCACCGTGGAGAACGTCGGCCGCTTGCTGCCCGGCGCCCGCTCCCCTTCGATGTAGGCGGCCACCCCGGCCAGGTCGGTGGCCGGGCTGACGATCACGCCGACCGGCACCTCGACCTCGAAGATTTCCTCGAGCAGGTTGCCGAAGGTCAACGCCGACAACGAATCTCCGCCCAGATCGGTGAAGTGGGCGTCGCCCGTGACCTCGGAACCGGCGGCCCCCAGTGTGGCACTGACGGCGCGCAGCACGGTCTCGAGCACCGGTGCGTCGGACGCCCGCAGTGACCGCAGCGCACGCAGCTCGGCGGCCTGCCCTTCGGCCAGTTCGGCGTACAGCTGCTCCAGCTCGGCGCCGTACCGGGCCTTCAGCTTGGGCCAGGCCAGCTTCCGGACGCCGGTCAGCAGGCCGTTCTCCAGCGTGAACGGTTCGGTCTCGATGATGAAGTCGCGGGGTACCTCGTACGACTGCAGCCCCGACTCACGCGCCACCGTCTGCAGTGCGTCGGCCAGTTCAGGGCGCAGGGCCTCGGCGTCAGAAACACCGGCCAACGCCTCCGAACTGGGCACGATCACGGCCAGCAGATAGGAGCGAGAGCTGTTGCCGTACACGTAGATCTGGCGGATCAGCGGGCTGGTGCCGAAGGCGGCTTCCAGCTTGGACACCGTCACGAACTCGCCCTGTGCGAGCTTCAGCACGTTGTTGCGGCGGTCGAGGTACTGCAGGTGATCGGGACCGAGCTCGGCGACGATGTCACCGGTGCGGTAGAAACCGTCCGCGTCGAACACGTCGGCGGTGACGTCGGGCCGCTTGTAGTAGCCGGGGATCAAATCCGTTGACTTCAAGAGCAATTCGCCACGCGGGTGCGGACGGTCGGTCGACAGGTAGCCGAGTTCTGGTACGTCGACCAGCTTATAGTCGAGCACCGGGGGACGACTCAGGTGACCACTGACCATGACGCCGCCGGCCTCGGTCGAGCCGTAGGCCTCCAGCAGCTCGAGCCCCAGGAACTTCTGCACCCAGGCCTTGAGCTCCGGCGAGATCGGTGCCGACCCCGTCATCGCGACCAGCTGCCGGCCGCCGATCAGGCTGCGGCTGCGCTCGTCGAGCACCTGCTGCTCGGGGACGCCGTCCAGGGCGCGACGGTCGACCTCGCTCTGCACCTCCTGGTGGATCATCTCCCACACCCGGGGCACGAAGGTCATCTGCGTCGGCCGGACCAGCGCGATGTCCTCCAGCAAGGTGGACAGGTCGCTCTTGGCGGCGAAGTACACGGTGCCGCCGTGGGCCAGCGTGCGGTAGACGGTGCCGCGGCCCATCATGTGGCTCATCGGCAGGAAGCTCAGGACGATCGAGGGCAGCGCGGGCTGCTGGTGCGTGAGACCGGTCCGCCACGCGTTGGTGACGAGGCGCTCGGGGTACATGGCGCCCTTGGGGGTACCGGTGCTGCCGGAGGTGTAGATCAGCACCAACAGGGGGTCCGGATCCGCGGACACTGCGGGCTCGACGGCCGGCAGCGCGCCACCGCGTGCGACCAGATCCGCGAGAGTCTCGACCACGACGCCACGCTCGGCCAGACGCGCGGCCGCCCGTTCGACGGCCTCGCGCTCGTCGTGGACCGCGGCGTGGTGGTCGAACACGACCACCCGCGTCAGTGCGGCGCCGGCGCCCAGAACCAGTTCGACGGCGTCGTCGAGGAACTTCACATCGGCGAACAGCGCGCGGGGTTCGGTCTCGTCAAGAATGGGGCGCAGCTGCTCGACGGGTGCGCTGGTCTGCAGCGGAACGGCGACGACGCCGGCCCGCGCCAGGGCGGTGTCGACGATCGTGAACTCGGCGCTCGTGAAGCCGAGCATGGCGACGCGGTCGCCGGGGGCGACGGCGTCGGGCCCGCTGAGCAGGGCGTTGTCGACGGCCTGGATCTGCTGCCAGACCTCGCCGTAGGTGATGGTGTCGTAGCGTGGCAGCAGCCGCGCGACGGTGCGGCCGTTCTCGGTGACGTACTCGACGGCGCGCTGTCCCAGCGCAGGCCGGTCGGCGTAGGCGGCCATGACCGTGTGGATGATTTCGGGGAGCCGGATGCCGGGCTCTTCGAGTGCGGCGGCGACCCCGGCGAGGGGGCGCGCGGCGGCAAGTTGGGGGTCGGCAGCGCAGAGGTCAGCGATGCGCTGCGTCAGCTCGTCGGTAAATAGGGTTTCTTCGTTCGACATAACAACCTCATCAATTGGTTCACCAGCGTCGCCAATTACAACGTTAGCAAAACTAACGATATGCCCGTAATGGCTGTGGGAGAAACCACACCTATTGTTCAGCGCTCGGAGGTCGATTGCACCTGCGGCGGTGCGATCGGCGGCGCCACCTTCGCGCCCGCCTGCGTTTCGTACGCGCCCTCGTCACGGCCGAGAGCGATGGTCGCGGCCGCCATGGCACCGATGGACACCACGAGCGCGACGGCCTCGGCGCCGGTCGTGTCGAAGCCCTCACCGAGCACCAAGGCGCCCAGTACGACGGCCACCACCGGTTCCAGCACCAGCATGGTCGGCACCGACGTCTGCAGCGCGCCGGCATGGAACGCCGACTGCTGCAGTACGGTCGCAACCGCTCCCAAGATGATGAGCAGGTACGGCGCCGGCGTCGTCAGCAAGCCGAGCCAGCCCCGGTGCTGCAGGATCGCCATGAAGATCTTGGTGACGACCGCGACGACACCGAACAGCACGCCGACGCCGACGGCCAGCAGGACCGCGCGAGCCCAGCCGCTGCACCGCAGCGCCAACAGCACGCAGCCGATGATCACCGCGGCGCACACCGCGGCGACCAGCACGATAACCCCAGGTGAGGCCAGGTGTTCGTCGCGTTCAGGCCGCGCCAGGACGACGAATCCCGCCAGTCCGATGGTCAGCAATCCGGCCCACAACCACTCGCCGCGCGTCACCCGGCGGTGCGCCTGGCGGGCACTCAGCGGCAGCGCGAACAGCAATGCCGAGACCAGCAGCGGCTGCACCACCAGCAGGGATCCGTGTGCCAGCGCCAGCGCCTGGAAGACATAGCCTGCGACGGCCGCAGCCGTCCCGGCCCACCACAGCCGGCGGCTCAGCAGCGTCGACAGCATGACGACGCTGACGCCGTGTTCGGGCGGCACGTCGATGGTCGCGCGCTGGCGCACCACGATGCCGACGGCCGCGCAGACGGCCGCGCACAGGGCGAAAAGCACCACCAGTCCGTGTTGGATCAACGGAGGCGTCCGATCAGCGTGGCCGCGTACCGCGCCACAGGGCTCACCGGAAACATCACGCCCAAAGGGTAGTCGAGCGGGACTATCTGTCCCACTCGCGAACCGTGCGACCACCGACGCGGGCGACGGTTCGCTCCGTCGAGCGTGGGCCTCGGCGCGACCGAACCCGGCATGTCGCCTCGTCAGGCCACACGCTCGGCGCAGCACCCACGCAACGCGCCGTGCATCGACTTAACGAAACCTTAAATATCTCTTATTTTTCTTAGACTTGAGGTACGGTCGATGCCATGCACACCAGGATCGCTCTCGTCACCGGCGCTTCCCGCGGCATCGGCGCCGCCGTGGCCCAGCAGCTCGCCGCGCCGGACACCCACGTCCTGGTGAACTACCGCGAGAAGGCCAAACGCGCCAACACCGTCGTCGACGGCATCCTGGCCGCCGGCGGCCAGGCCTCCGCGATCGGCGCCGACGTCTCCGACGCTGCCGCGGCCAAAGCCATGATCGACCGGATCGACAGCCGGTTCGGGCGCCTGGACATGCTGGTGCTCAACGCGTCGGGCGGCCTGGAGTTCGGCGCCGCGCCCGACTACGCGATGCGCCTCAACCGCGACGCCCAGCTGCGGCTCGTCGACCTCGCGCTGCCCCTGATGCCCGCCGGCGCGCAGATCGTGTTCGTCACCAGCCACGAGGCCCACTGCTACCCGCACCTGCCGGTGCCCGACGCCTACGCCCCGATCGCCGCCAGCAAGCGCGCCGGCGAAGACGCGCTGCGGGCGCTCCGCCCCGAATTCGACCGGTGTCGAATCGGATTCACCATCGTCTCGGGCGACATGATCGAGGGCACGATCATCGCCAGGTTGTACGAGCGCCGCGATCCCGAAGCGGTCGGCGCGCGCCGCAGCCGGGGACCGCTGCCGACCATCGAGGAATTCGCGTCCGCCATCACCGTCGCCGCCACCGGACGCGACCTGCGTGACACCGTGTACGTCGGCGGCGAGGACCATCTGGTCCGGCCGGCGTGATCAAGGCTCGAGAATCACTTTGATGGCCGTGCGCTGATCCATCGCCATGTAGGCGTCGGCAACTTGCGCCAGCGGCAGCGACAGGTCGAACACCCGGCCGGGTTCGATGGCGCCGGACAGCACATCGGGCAGCAGTTCATCCAGGTACGGACGGACGGGTGCGATGCCGCCGGCGACATGGATGTTGGTGCTGAACAGTTGCTGCATCGGCAGTTCGGGGGCGCCGGCCGGCACCCCGACGAACCCCAGAGAACCACCGGGACGGACCGCCCCGAGTGCCTGGTGCATCGAATCCTTGGTGCCGACGCACTCGAGCACGCAGTCGGCGCCGACGCCCCCGAGCAGTTCCTCGATGGCCGCGATCCCGTCATCACCGCGTTCGGCGACGATGTCGGTGGCACCGAAGGCCCGGGCCAGCTTCTGCCGGTCTTCGTGCCGGGACATCGCGATGATCCGTTCCGCACCAAGGCGTTTCGAGGCCAGCACCGCACACAGCCCGACGGCGCCGTCACCCACGACGACCACGGTGGCACCGGCGTGCACGTTCCCCGACCGGGCGGCGTGGTGGCCGGTGGACATGACGTCGGCCAGGGTCAGCAGGTGCGGGAGCAGTTCTGCGTCAGGCGATTCCGGCACCTTGACCAGGGTGCCGTCGGCGAAGGGCACCCGCACGTACTGGCCCTGCGCCCCGTCGAGCGCCTCGCCGGTCTTGGCGGTGCCGCCCCACACCCCGAAGTTGACGCACGAGGTGGTGATGCCGTTGCGACAGTGCACGCAGGTGCCGTCACTGTCGGTGAACGGCGAGATGACGAAGTCCCCGACGCGCACATCCCTGACCTCGGCGCCGACAGCTTCCACGACCCCGATGAACTCGTGGCCGATCGGATGCGGCGCAGGCGTCGGACGCACCCCGCGGTACGGCCAGAGGTCCGAACCGCACACGCAGGTCCGCACCACGCGGACCACCGCATCGCCCGGTGACTGAATCGTCGGATCGGGGCGCTCCTCGAATCGAATATCGCCCGGCCCGTGGATGATCGTGGTCTGCACGGCTGTCCCGCCCCTTTCAGGTGTCGAATCCGACCCCTGAGTCTTGCCGAATCAGCCCGTCGGCGCGAGTACCAGTCCGCCGGTGGCGGCCGGAGCGGGTGCCACCGGCGCCGGAACCGCGGCTGGTGCCGCGGCGGGCACCGCTGCCGGAACCGCCGCGGGCACGGCCACCGGAACCGCTGCGGGTACCGCGGCCGCGACGGGAGCGGGGGCCGGCAGTGCGACCGGAGCGACGGCCGGCGCGGGCACCGGAGCTGGAGCGGGCGCCGGGGCCGGCGGCGGCACCGGAGCGCCCACGCCCAGCACGCGCAGCAGGTCCGGCTTCATGGCCTGCAGCTGCTGGCCCCAGTAACCCCAGCTGTGGGTGCCGTCCTTCGGGAAGTTGAAGACCGCGTTGCGGCCACCGGCCTGCTGGTACACCTTCTGGAAGTCCCGGTTGGAGCTGATGGTCAGGTTCTCCAGGAACTGGGCGCTGTAGAGGATGCCCAGGTCGCCCGGGGTGTCGAGGTCGGACGGCGTGCCGTTGCCGCAGTACACCCAGACGGCGGTGTTGTTGGCCACCAGCTGCCGGACGTTGACGGTCGGGTCGTTGCGCTTCCAGGCCGGGTCGCTGGCGATACCCCACATCTGGGTCGGGTTGAAACCGCCGGCGTCCTTCATGGCGAAGCCGATCAGCGTGGGCCACAGACCCTGGGACGGGTTGAGGAAGCCCGAGAGCGAGCCCGCGAAGATGAACTGTGCCGGGTGCCAGATCGCGAGCGTCAGCGCCGAGCCGCCCGACATCGACAGGCCGACGACGGCGTTGCCGGTCGGCTGCACGCCCCGGTTGGCGGCCAGCCAGGCCGGCAGCTCCTGGGTCAGGAACGTCTCCCACTTGTAGGTGATGACGCCATTGTTGTTGGTGGCCGGCTGGTACCAGTCGCTGTAGAAGCTGGACTGCCCGCCGACCGGCATCACCATCGAGACGCCGGACTGGTAGTACCACTCGAACGCGGCGGTGTTGATGTCCCAGCCGCTCGCGTCGTCCTGGGCGCGCAGGCCGTCGAGCAGATACACCGCGTGCGGTCCGCCGCCCTGGAACTGGACCTTGATGTCGCGTCCCATCGCGGGTGACGGAATGTTCAGCACCTCAACCGCTTTCGCGGCCGCATGCGCCTGCGGGGCCACCGCGGGCATCGCCATTGCCGGAACCGTCAGGGCAGCGACAGCCGCCACCGCGAGCCGCCGCAGTTTCGCGCCGTAATTCTTGCCAAGAGTCGCCAACACGAGTGAAAACTAACGCCGCGCCGCGCCGGGCCGTTCGACCAACGCGCGGCGTGATCGCCTCGTTACCAAGGCGTTTGGCTATCGAGTCCAGAACCCGTCACGCCGCGCCGTGATCGGTGCCGTCACTGACGACGGTGACGTCGTCGCGGGTGCACGGTTCCTGGTGCCAGTCCCCGAACGGGTCCGAGTAGCCGGCCCACGTGTCGCGTGCCGCGAATTCCTCGTCGGTGAGCAGGGCGTCGTTCAGCGCAGCGGTCACATCGCCAGGACGGGCGCCGCACACCAGGATCGTCATCGCGGTGTGCCGGTCACCGAATTCGTTGTCCCACATCAGGTCTGCCAGCGCACGACGTTCGCGGTCCACGTAGGCCGCCTCACTGACGGTCATCGCGGCGATCCAGCGGCCGGCGTTGCTGACGCGCAGGCCACCGCCGGCCGACTCCAGCCACATGACGTGGCCGGGCCGGTTCGCGAGCCACATCCGGCCTCGCGTCCGGATCACGCCGTCCAGGAGGTGATCGATGGCGTCGTGCAGACGCTCGGGGTGGAACGGCCGCCGCGCGTTGAACTCGACAATCTGAACGGGCCCTTCAGGTTTCAGGCTGGGTTGTCCCGCGAGCAGCGGCCCGTGCGGCTCGTCGGCGCGCCCCAGCCGGGCGTCGGGCCACAGCGCGCGCAGCGCGTCCTCGACCAGGTCGGGCCCGGTGACGAGCTGTGCCCGCGGCGCCAGCCGGCGGCATACCGCGAGCAGCACGGGTTCGGCGTGGGTCACGACGAGGACGTCGGCGAATTCGGCCTGCCCCACTGCCACCTGCGCGACGGTCCGGCCGTCGGGCAGTTCGTCGTCACCCAGCGCGTCGGTGAGCCAGTCGCCGGCTTCGATGCACGTCACCACGCCCGCGATCACGACGTCGAGGGCAGCCGGTCCGTCGATGTATCCCGGACCCACCCGAACTCGAACATGGTTGATGGCCCAGCAGATCGGCTCGGGTTCCATCCACGGCTCCAGGTGGACGACGATGCGGTTGACGTCATCGCGCCGATGCAGCAGGCGTAAGTAGATCAGCAGGTCATTACGGACGGTGCAGGACACGCAGCCGTGGGCCAGTTCGAGCGCCGCCACGGTTTCGTTGACGATGCCGTGCGGCGCGGTGACGGTACGACGGCGCACGACGTGACCGTCGAATTGGTGCTCGACCAGCACCGTGCCCGGCGCCTTCAGTAGTTCTTCGGTCACGTAACCGGTCGGTCCCTGACCAGCCACGATGATCACCGGCGTCCGCATCGCCAACCCCTTATCGACAATCATTTTCAGTTCCGTCGGCCATCACGCTACAGTGGCAACCGACACTTGTCGAAAACGATTTTCATTAACGATAGGGCGGACACATGTCAGCGCACTGCCAGGTCACCGGGCGCGAGCCCGGTTTCGGCAACACGGTTTCGCACTCGAACCGGCGCACCTCGCGCCGGTGGAACCCCAACATCCAGAGCAAGACCTACTACTTGCCCTCGGAAGGCCGGCGCATCCGGCTCCAGGTCAGCGCCAAGGGCATCAAGGTGATCGACCGCGACGGCATCGAAGCCGTGGTGGCGCGGCTGCGCCGGGACGGGGTGCGAATCTAGATGTCCCGCACCGATATCCGCCCCGTGGTGAAGCTCAAGTCCACCGCGGGCACCGGCTACACCTACGTCACCCGCAAGAACCGGCGCAACGATCCCGACCGCATGGTGCTGCGCAAGTATGACCCCATCATCCGCAAACACGTCGACTTCCGAGAGGAGCGCTGAGCATGGCCAAGAAATCCAAGATCGCCAAGAACGAGCAGCGCCGGCTGCTCGTCGCCCGCCACGCCGAGCGCCGGGCCGAGCTCAAGGCCATCATCAAGTCCCCGGCGAGCACTGCCGACGAACAGTCGGCCGCCATGGCCGAACTCGCCCGCCAGCCGCGCGATGCCAGCCCGGTGCGGGTGCGCAACCGCGACGCCGTCGACGGCCGGCCGCGCGGCCACCTGCGCAAGTTCGGCCTGTCGCGGGTCCGGGTGCGCGAGCTGGCCCACGAAGGACAGCTGCCCGGCATCCGGAAAGCGAGCTGGTGATGGCGACCAAGCGCAAACCCACCCGACGCCCCGCCGCCGAGGCCAAGCGACCAGTGAAGAACATGCTGGCCAAGCTCGGCGTGGACCACCTCGACTACAAGGACACCAACAACCTGCGGTTGTTCATCTCCGAGCGCGGCAAGATCCGGTCCCGCCGCGTGACGGGCCTGACGGTGCAGCAGCAGCGACAGGTCGCCACCGCGATCAAGAACGCCCGTGAGATGGCGCTGCTCCCCTACCCCGGGATCAGCTGAACATCGTCAGCAGCGCCTGGGTCCGCCACATCGTCAGCCCGGCGAACAGGACCAACAGCACCGCCGTCACCGCGATCAGCGCCAGGAGTCGTTGCCGCGCAGGCACATACGCGAAGACCGCCGCCACCACGGTGCCGGTGACCAACCCGCCGACGTGCCCCTGCCAACTGATCGCCTGCGCGCTGACGGCGGGCAGCACGAAGGTGATCACGAGGTTGATGACGATCAGGCCGACGATGCCGCGGACGTCGAGCTGCAGCCGGCGGAACAACACGAACGTCGCGCCGAAGAGACCGAAGATCGCACCCGAGGCACCTGCTGTCGCCGAGTTCAGTGGCGACAGCAGGTACACCAGCACCGAGCCGCCGAGGCCGCTCAGGCCGTACAGCACGCCGAATCGCAACCGGCCCAGCCACTGCTCGAGCTGCGGGCCGACGGCCCACAACGCCCACATGTTGAACACGATGTGGGCCAGGCCGTAGTGCAGGAAGGCCGACGACGCCAGCCGGTAGTACTGGCCGTCGGCGACGGCGGGCGGCCACAGCACCAGATCCTGCTGCATCTGCACCGAGGTGTGCTGCAGCACGAACATCACCACGTTGACCGCGATCAGCGTGTAGGTGACCAGCGAACCCTTGGAGATGCGGCCGCCGAAGTGGGTCCGGGCCTGCCGCACCGACTGCTTGCCTTCGTTGACGCACTCCGGGCACTGCTGGCCCACGGCGGCTGCGGTCATGCAGTCCGGGCAGATCGGGCGGCCGCACCGGCTGCAGCTGACGTACGTCGGGCGGCTGGGATGCCGATAGCAGGTCGGCGTCGGGACGGTCATCAGTGAGCGTGATCTTCCGGGACTACAGCCGCCACAGGGCTTCCTGGCTGGTGCTGGCGATCAGCACCCCACCAGTGTCATACAGGGCTCCGGCGACCAGCCCGCGGGAGTCGGTGTTGTTCAGTCGGGTGACCTCGTACCGGTGCCAGTCACGCGGCACGAACGGCCGGTGGAACCACACCGCGTGATCCAGGCTGGCCGCGAAACCGTCACGCAGGCTCGCACCGTCGGGCCGCGCGACGGGCACCGGCCCGAAGTCCGACATGAAGGTCAGCGTGCACGCCCGGATCAGTGCATCGTCCTCGATCTCGTCTTTGGTGCGGATCCAGAACGGCGGCACGGCGAACGCACCCACGTCTTCCGGCCGCACCCGGATATCGAAGAAGTCGGCGGCGGTGAGGCTCGTCGCCTTGGACACCGCGGCGTCGAGCTCGAGGCCGCGCACCTCGGGGCGCTGCCAGTCGGCGCCGGGTTCGGGCACATGGAACGACGCGATCATCTCGAGGATCGTCTTGCCGTTCTGCTTCGCGGTGACGCGCCGGGTGTCGAAGGACCGGCCGTCTCGGGTCCGTTCCACGTGAAACTCCACGTCGACGCCGTACTGTCCGCCGCGGACGAAGTACAGGTGCAGCGACTGCGGCAGCTTGTCGGGTTCGACGGTGCGGCCCGCCGCACCGAGCGCCTGAGCGGCGATCAGTCCGCCGAACAGGGACCGGCCGGGCCCCTCGGTGGGCTGCGGTGCGATGAAGGTGTCACCGTCGCGCGCGAAGTCCAGGAGCTGGGCAATCCAGCTGAGCGCAGTAGAACTCATAAAGCGGCAGCGTATCCGCCAGTAGGGTCTGGCCGTGCGCCCCAGCCGCTCTGCCCTCTATCTGGCCACCGGCACTGGCATCGCCGTGTGGGCCGCAGGCGTCCTCTGGCTGGCCGTCGCACTGCATTCCGTCGACCACTACCTCGTCTCGTATTACCTCGCGGACTACCGGTTCGGTTTCATCCGGCGTGGACTCGCCGGGGAGCTCTTCGGTCCGGGCGACGACGCGGCATTCTTCGGGCGGGCCGGCGCCGCGCGTTGGGCCATCACCGCGCTGTACCTGTCTGCCCTGGCCGCCATTGCCGGCGCAATCGTGCGCACGGGCCGCTCGGAACGCCGGGTCATGCTGGCGTTGCTGGTGCCCGTGTTGCCGTTCGGTGTGCCGTTCGCGGTGTTCTCGGCGCGGCCGGACCTCCTCGGCGCGGCGGCGGTGGTCGCCCTCGCACTCGGTGTGGGCACCCGCCCGGCGGTGTCGTGCGCGGCGTACGGATTGCTCACCGCGGTCCTGGCGTTGATGCACGACGCGATTCCCCTCGAATTCGCGCTGGGTGCCGTCCTCGCGATCTATGCGCCGGCGCACGGACTCACCGCCGCGAGACGCGGGCGCTGCGCGGCGTTGGCGGTACTCCCGGGACTCGCGGTGGCCGGCCTCATCACGGCACTCACCCGGCGCGGGGTGGCCGACCGGCTGTGCGCGACGACACCCCACCGGCCCATGCGCATGATGGCGAGCTTTCACGATTTCCAGAACTTCGCCCGGACCGGCCGATTGCCGACACGCGACTTCCACGACTGGGCCTGCCGGTCGTACCTCAACACGTACCAACACAGCGTCCTCGACGAAATTCACACGGTCGCTGCGCGGGGCGCCGGCCAGATGGCGACCTCGCTGACGGTCGGCCTGATCGGTCTGGTGGCCTGCCTCGCGGCGGTCCAGTTCGTCGCCGGTGTGCCGATCCGCGACTTCCTGGGCGAATTCCGGGATCGCCGGGCCGCCGCGGTCCTTGCGCTGGCGCTGTATCTGCCGATATTCGTGACCGCATTCGACTGGATTCGGTGGATGCTGCTGATCGCCTTCAACGTCACCGTCGTGTTTCTGCTTTACCTGCGCGGCCGTCCGGAACTCGACCGACCACCGCCGTCGCGCGCGGCGTTCGTGGCGATCGTGTGCGCATTCGCCGCGTTGCCGCTGGGCCTGGCACCCGGCTGACGATCCGCGCCGGAATTCGCCGCCTAGGCTGAAGCGCATGGTTCAACGCCGGGGATTCAATGACGCCGTCACCCGTTTCTGGGGCTTCGCCGCTCCCGCCTACGACACCCAGGTGCTGCAGCGCTGGGTCTACCAACCTGCCCAGGACGAGGTCCTGGCACAGCTGCGGGCACACGACTCCCTGACCATCGCCGATATCGGCTGTGGCACCGGTATTTTCGCCGACCGGATCCAACGTGAGCTCAATGCCGTCGTCACCGGTGTCGACATGTCCGAGGGCATGCTGGCCCAGGCCAAGGCGCGGTCGTCGAACGTCACCTGGCTCACCGCGCCTGCCGAGGACCTGCCGTTCAACGATGGCGCCCTGGACGCGGTGGTGACGACGTCGGCGTTCCACTGGTTCGATCAGCCCGCCGCGTTGCGTGAGTTCCATCGGGTGCTCAAGCCGGGCGGTATCGCGGCCGTCACCACCATCAGCCCGCGGCAGGTGCTGCCGCTGCACGCGCTGTCGTCGCACATCCTGAACCCCGCCCACAATCCGTCCCCCGCGGAGATGAAGAAGCTCTTCGAGGACGCCGGGTTCACGGTGTCCGAGCAGCACCGGGTGAAGCGGCCGGCGTGGACGCTCATCGTGTCCGACCTGCTGACCGTCGGGACGAAGTAGCCGGCATGCCCGATCTGCACCCCGACGTCGCGGTCCTGGCGCCGCTGCTGGGCACCTGGGCCGGCACCGGTTCCGGTGAATACCCGACCATCGCTTCGTTCGACTACCTCGAAGAGGTCACGTTCGGACATGTCGGCAAGCCGTTCCTGGCTTACAGCCAGCGCACCCGCGCCGCCGATGACGGACGTCCCCTGCACGCCGAGACCGGCTATCTCCGGGTGCCCGCGCCCGGTCGCATCGAATGGGTGCTCGCGCATCCCACCGGCATCACCGAGGTCCTGCAAGGCACGATCAGCACCGACGGTGAGTTCGTGCTCGACCTCGCCACCACCGACATCGGGCGCACCGACTCCGCGAAAGAGGTTGACGCCCTGCGTCGTTGGTTCCGGCTCGACGGAGACACCTTGAGCTACAACGTCCGCATGGCCGCCGTGGGCATCCCACTGCGGCACCACCTCGCGGCTGTGCTGCATCGGAAGGACGCATGACGGAACCACAGACCGGCCGGATTCGGGTCCCCACCGACCTCGACTCGGTCACGGCCACCGGCACAGAAGACCACACCGACGTCGATCCGCTGGCGGTGGAACGCATTTGGCAGGCGGCACGGCACTGGTACGCGGCCGGGATGCACCCGGCCATCCAGGTCTGCCTGCGCCAGAACGGTCGGGTGGTGCTCAACCGCGCGATCGGCCACGGCTGGGGCAACGGGCCCGACGACCCGGCTGACGCCGACAAGATCCCCGTCGGCGTCGACACCCCGTTCTGCGTCTACTCGGCCGCCAAGGCGATCAGCACGACCGTGGTGCACATGCTCGTCGAACGCGGCGAGCTCGACCTCGACGCCCGCGTCTGTGATTACCTGCCGACGTACACCAGCCACGGCAAGGACCGCACCACCGTGCGGCACGTCGTCACCCACAGCGCCGGGGTGCCGCTGGCCACCGGGCCGCGGCCGGACCTCAAGCGGATGAACGACAGCGAGTACGCCCGCGAGATGCTGGGCAAGCTGCGGCCGATCTACCGGCCGGGCCTGGTCCACATGTATCACGGCCTGACCTGGGGCCCACTGATCCGCGAAATCGTCTCGGCCGCAACGGGTCGCAACATCCGGGACATCCTGGCCACCGAGATCCTCGAGCCGCTTAGCTTCCGCTGGACCAATTACGGTGTTGCGCCCGAAGACGTTCCGCTGGTCGCGCCGAGCCACGTGACCGGCAAGCCGCTGCCGGCGCCCATGGCGGCGGCGTTCAAGAAGGCCGTCGGCGGCACCCCGAACCAGATCATCCCGTTCAGCAACACCCCGGATTTCCTGACCAGCGTGGTGCCGTCGTCGAGCACGGTCTCCAACGCCGTCGAGCTCTCCCGATTCGCTGAGATGCTGTGTCGCGGTGGGGAACTCGACGGGGTTAGGGTGCTGCGGCCGGAAACGCTGCGCGCCGCGACCGCCCCGTGCCGCCGCCTGCGGCCCGACATCGCGGTGGGACTTCAGCCGATGCGCTGGGGCACCGGATACATGTTGGGCTCCAAGCGATTCGGCCCGTTCGGCCGGGACGCACCGGCCGCCTTCGGGCACACCGGGCTCACCAACATCGCGGTGTGGGCCGACCCGGCCCGGAACCTTGCCGCTGCCGTGGTCAGCAGCGGCAAGCCCGGTGGGCATCCCGAGGCCAACCGGTACCCGGCGCTGCTCGACACGATCGCCCGGGAGATTCGCCGGTCCGCGTAGCGGCGAAAAGTACGTGGGCTCATACGCGATGGCGATCTGCCGGTGATTGTTGAACTCAGGGACCGCTGACGGCCGCAGAAGGTACCTGAGTTCAACCACATTGGCACGAGCACGTTCTCACTGAAGCCGCGTACTTTCGCCGCCGCGGCAGCTCTCCAGACGACCTGTGCGATCCGGAGTACCGACTACGCCTTCGACGCGGCCTTCGCGAACAGGCGCAGCAGCACCTGGTTGATGGCGATCAGCGCCAGTTTCACCGGCGGGAACGACGCCGTCGAGGTCAGCGAGTAGTCGATGCGCGTGCCCGTGCCCTCGGGGGTCAGCCGCACCTCGCCCGCGTAGCCCGGGAACGGCACGCCGGAACGGGCCTTGTAGCCGAACACGTTGGGGGCGTCGAACGTCACGACCTCTTCGACGATCGCCGGCGCCGGCCCGGGGGCCGAGATGCGGCGGACCGCGCCCAGGCCGTTGGGTGCGGGGGTGCCGGGCTGGTCGATGGTCACGCTGATGCCGGGACCCCAGTTGGCCATGCCTTCGTGGTCGATCAGGGTCGCCCAAACAACGTCGATCGGGCGGGCAACAGTGGTGGTTGCAGTCGATTGCATGGACCGATCATGCCGCACCCCCGCGCAGGGCGCCTGGCAGGCTGTCCCCATGCCCGGCCCAATGCCCGAAGTACCGTTCCGCGACGACCACATCGAGCTCCTGCGCCGCCGCGCGCTCACCGAGGATGCCGCCCGACCGGACGCCGTCCAGCGCCGACATGACGCCGGCGGACGGACGGCCCGCGAGAACATCCACGACCTGGTCGACGACGGCAGCTTCGTCGAGTACGGCCGGTTCGCCATCGCCGCCCAACGGGCTCGCCGGGAGCTCGACGATCTGATCGCGCGCACTCCCGCCGACGGCCTCGTCGCCGGCACGGCCCACGTCGACGGCCACCCGTGTGCGGTGTTGTCGTACGACTACACCGTGCTGGCCGGTACCCAGGGCGCCCTCGGGCACCTCAAGAAGGACCGGCTGTTCGAACTGATCGAGCGGATGAAGCTGCCCACGGTGTTCTTCGCCGAGGGTGGCGGTGGACGCCCCGGTGACACCGATCATCCGACCGTGTCGTCACTGGACGTCCGCGCCTTTGCGCTGTGGGCCGGCCTGTCGGGCGTCGTACCGCGGATCGCGGTGGTCAAGGGCCGCTGCTTCGCGGGCAATGCGGTGATCGCGGGCTGTTCGGATCTGATCGTGGCGACCGAGGACACGTCGATCGGCATGGGTGGCCCGGCGATGATCGCCGGCGGCGGACTCGGCGACATCGCGCCGGATGCCGTCGGCCCGATCTCGGTGCAGGCGCCCAACGGCGTCGTCGACGTGGTGGTGCCCGACGAGGCCGCCGCGGTCTCGGTCGCCCGCCGGCTGCTCGGCTACTTCCGCGGACCCACCACACCCGGCACCGCGCCGGACCAAACCGCCTTGCGCACAATCGTTCCCGAGCGCGCCCGCCGCGCGTATCAGGTCGCGCCGATCTTCGAGACGCTCGCCGACGAAGGCTCTGTCACCTTCCTGCGGCAGAAGTTCGCCCCGGAGTTGGTGACCGCGCTGGCCCGGATCGAGGGCCGGCCGGTCGGGGTGCTGGCCAACAACACCATGGTCATGGCCGGTGCCATCACCGCGGCGGCGTCCGACAAGGCGGCCCGCTTCCTGCAGCTCTGCGATGCCTTCGGGATTCCCGTGGTGTCCCTCGTGGACTGCCCCGGATTCATGGTGGGACCGGCGGCCGAGGCCGAAGCACTGGTTCGGCGCGGATCGCGGCTGCTGGTCGCCGGCGCGGCCCTGCGCGTCCCGCTGATCGCGGTGATTCTGCGTCGCGGTTACGGCCTTGGCGCACAGGCGATGTGCGGCGGCAGCCTGCATGAGCCACTGCTGACCGTGGCCTGGCCGGGCGCACACCTCGGACCGATGGGACTCGAGGGTGCCGTGCGGCTCGGGCTGCGCAAGGAGCTCGAGGCCATCGCCGATGACGAGGCCCGCGAGCAGGCGGTACGGGATGCCACCGCCGCCGCGCAGGCCAACGCCGCCGCGCTCAACTCGGCTTCGATGTTCGAGATCGACGACGTCATCGACCCCGCCGAGACCCGGTCGCTGATCGCCGCGACACTGGCGACCGCGGAACCCGCGGGCCTGCCGCCGCGCCGGGGCTTCGTCGACACCTGGTGAACGGTCTCAATCCCGCACGCCGCGATACAGCTGACGACGCACGACGAACCGCTGCAACACCCGGTCGACGGTCCACGCCGGGAACCGGACGGCCTGTCCCCACGGCGTGAACACCTCCAGCCCGTCGGGCTGCGGACCGAGCACCGAACCCCACCGCACGGCCGGCGGCCGGTAGCGGCGCAGCTTGCGGGACCTCAACTGGGCGAGGACGTTTCGTGCCACCAGCGCACCGCCACCGTTACGGGCCGAGGTGCGCAACGGATCGGTGGCCGCGACATCACCGACCGCGAAAACACCCGGATACCCGGGCACCGTCAGCTCCGGGGTGACGCGGACGAAGCCGTCGTCGTCGAGGATCTCAGTAGGCAACCACGCCGTGTTGGGCCGCACCCGACCGACGGCCCACAACACCGCATCGGCCTCCCCGTCCGGTTGGCCGGTGCTGAATTCGATTGGTCCAGCGGTGATTTCGTCGCGATTCGGCGGCAGTACAGCGCGGTGCCCGAGATGCAGCCGGACGCCGAGTTCCGCCAACCGTTGCGCGACCCGCACCTGGGTCCCGACGTGGTAACCCGGAAGTATCTGTGCGCCAGGGAAATACAGGTCGACGACCTTGTCGGGCCAGCTGCGTGCCAGGTTCCCGGCACTGCTCACCGCCGTGGCGCCGCCACCCACGACGGCGATGCGCTGCGCCCGTGCCAGGCGTTCGTGGGTGTCATGCAGATCCGCCGCGACGTCGTCGGCGGTCTGCAGCGTCGGGCGGCGCCAGAACCCGTTGGTCGTTCCGGTCGAGATCACCAGCACATCGAACGGCTCGACCGTCTCGGTACCGTCAGCCGTCTCCACCGTGACCGTGCGGGCATCCAGGTCGGCGCCCGTCAGCGCCCCGTGCACGATCCGCACCGAATCCAGGCCACGGAATCTCCGGAAACCGATGAAGTAGTCCCGCGCCCAGGCGTCGGGCCGCGCGACGCGCATGCCGAGTTCCTGACCGCTGACCAGGCCGTCCTTGACCGAGATACCGACCACGTCGGCGTGCGGGGCCAGGCGGACAGCGGCGAGGATGCCGCTGTCCCCCAGCCCGGCGATGACGACGCGCCCCCGCACGTCAGGGCAGGATCGAGTCGACGTAACCGCCGTCGGCGCGCACCGCGGCGCCGGTGGTGGCCGACGACTGCTCCGAGCTGAGGTACACGACCATGTTGGCGATCTCCTCGGGCTCAATCAGCCTGCGCAGCAACGATTGTGGACGGAATTTGATCATGAACTCGCGCTGCGCCTCGTCCCACGGCAGGTTCTTGTCGACCAGCTGATAGACGAAGTCCTCGACGCCACCGGTATGCGTCGGGCCCGCGATCACCGAGTTCACCGTCACGCCGGTACCCGCCGCATCCTTGGCGAAACCGCGGGTCACCGCGAGCAGCGCGGTCTTGGACGTGCCGTAGTGGATCATCTCTTCCGGGATGACGATCGCCGAGTCGCTGGCGATCTGGATCGCGCGGCCCCACCCGCGCTCCGTCATCCCCGGGAGGTAGGTGCGGATGAGCCGCACAGCAGACAGCACGTTCACCTCGAAGTACCGCCGCCATTCGTCGTCGGTGATCTCCTGCGCCGGCGTCGACCCGAAGATGCCGAGGTTGTTCACCAGGATGTCGACATCCGGAAGTTGTTGGACGAGTTGGGCGACGCCGTCCTCGGTCGTGACGTCGGCGGCGACGCCGATGACGTCGGCGAATCCCTTGCCGGTGAGTTCGGCGACGGCCGCTTGGACGCGTTCTTCGCTGCGTCCGTTCACCGCGACGCGGGCCCCGCTGGCGGCCAGCCCTTCGGCGATGGCCAGCCCGATGCCCTGCGTGGAACCGGTTACCAGGGCGGTTTTGCCGGTCAGATCAATGTGCACAATCAGCCTCCAATGAATGTTCCGGTCACACAACGCTAGCGACCCCGCTGAATAATCCGTGGCATGACCGAACTATTGGTTCTGCACATCGCCAAGCGGGCGATCCTGGCCGTGTCCCTCGACGGTTCACGGGTCCGGACGCTGGTCGCCGATGTCGACGAGACGCCCGACGGCATCGTCGTCGATCAGGCCCGGGGCCACATCTACTGGACGAACATGGGCACGCCCGACCCCGAAACCGGCCGGACGTTCTTCACCCGTAACGGGTCGCTCGAGCGTGTGAACCTGGACGGTTCTGACCGGCGGACCATCGTGCCGCGGGGCGCGTTCACCACGGGTAAGCAGCTGACGGCCGACTTCGACGCGAGGTTGCTCTACTGGTGCGACCGCGAAGGCATGCAGGTGCTGCGCTGCCGGCTGGACGGCTCGAGCCTGGAGACGCTGGTGGTGGCGGGTAGCGGTCCGGATGCGCAAGACCCGCGGCACCACTGCGTGGGCATCGCCGTCGACCCGGTGCAGCAGTTGGTCTACTGGACGCAGAAGGGCGCATCCGACGCCGGCCAGGGCCGAATCTTCCGCTGCCGCACCGACATCCCGGTGGGGCACACCGCCGCGGGCCGTGCGGACATCGAGTTGCTGTGGCAGGACCTGCCCGAGCCCATCGACCTCGATCTCGACGCATCCGGAAACCTGGTCTGGACCGACCGCGGCGCCGAACCGAACGGCAACACGCTCAACCGCGGCCGGGTCCAGCCCACGGTCGGGACCTACGACATCGTGTCCCGCGGCTATCAGGAGGCGATCGGTCTGACCACCGCCGATGACACGACCTACTACGTGAGCGAGCTGCGCACCGGCGGCATCCGCGTCGTGAACCTCGCCGACGGGACCGACCGCGAGCTGACACAGCTGGGTCCTGGTGTCACCGGGGTTGCGCTGGCCGAGCTCTAGCTGGCCTGGATGAACGCCGCGATGCCCTGGCAGATGGCGTTGGCGTAGGTCTGCCACCCCTGCATGGTGGCCATCGCCGCGCCCTCCTGCGGGTTCTTCATGTTGCCGCACTCGACCAGGATCGACGGGTACTGAGCGAGATTCAGGCCTGTCAGGTCGGCCCGGCCGTACAGACCGTTGCTGCCGATGTAGGTCGCCGGCGTCAGCCCCGCGGCCACCATCTTGTCGCGCATGATCTGGGCGAAACGCACCGACGGCCCGGCCTGCACCTGGTTCAGCGGCGGCGCCGAGTAGTTGACGTGGAACCCGTGGCCGCCAGCGGGGCCCCCGTCGGCGTGGACGGACACGACCGCGTTCGGCCGTAGGGCGTTCGCCATCTCGGCGCGCTGGTCGACACACGGACCGAGAGCGTTGTCGTTGTTGCGCGACAGGTGGACCTGTACGCCGGCGTTCGCCAGCTGCTGCTGCATCAGCAGCACGACGTTCCAGGTGAACGAGTGTTCGGGGAAGCCCGCCGTCGTGGACGTGCCACTGGTCTGGCAGTCCTTGGTGCCGCCGCGGCCGGTGGGCACCTGCTTGCTGATCGACGAGTCATTGGCCCCGTTGTGCCCCGGGTCGAGGAACACGACTGCGCCGGCCAGACCAGCGGCTTTGGCCACGGGCGCGGTGAGTGACGACACAACGGCGGGCATACCGACCAGAACCGGCGCCGCGGCAGCCATTCTCAGCATGCGTCGGCGCGAGATGCAGCCGACGCCCTTACCTGCGTCGTCTCTTTCACACGGACTACTGGTCACTGATCGGATGCTACGGACCGAGACTGGGAACACCCCCGAGCGCCCTGACACGGTTCCGTCACGAAGCAATAACTTCTTTCGGGTTCGGCGTACGGTCGAGGCGTGGAGACGAATGTCGAGACAGCGGGTGTGGGGGCCCGAATCAAGGCCATAGCCGGTTGGGCCGCCACGCGCACCCGCAAGACCAGCCCATCACCACTGTTGCCGGCCTGGGAAGCCCCGCCGGCGCAGTACGGCGTCGGAGTGCACCACAACGTGGCGGTGCCGATGAGCGACGGCATCTCGCTGCGGGTGGATATCCACTATCCGACCGACCCGACGACGGGCGAGCCCGCTTCCGGCCCCTTCCCGGTGCTGCTGTCGATGACGCCGTACGGCAAGAAGGCACCCCCGCCGGCCGCCCAGATCGGTGGTGGCGCAACGCCGTACCTGATCCGGCGTGGCTACATCGAGGTGATGGCCGACGTGCGGGGTACCGGCGTGTCGGGCGGCTCCTTCGAGATGCTCGGACCGGAACAGGTGCAGGACGGCGTCGACCTGGTCAATTGGGCTGCCGCCCTGCCCAATTCGAACGGCCGTGTCGGCATGTTCGGCATCTCGTACCTGGCCATCAACCAGCTCATGACGGCCGCCGCGGTGGGTCCCGGCTCGCCGCTGAAGGCGATCTTCCCGGCGATGGCCGCCAACGATTTCTACCGCGACGTCGTCACCATGGGCGGCGTCCCGCACATGCGCACGGTCCGGGCCTACGGCGCCACCTACTCGCTGCTGAACGTCATCAACCCGGCGCTGGAGTTCGCGCATCGCGGTGGGCATGAAAGGCCAAGGGCCGGTGGTATTTCCGCGGTGCGCCAGCGCGGTCGCGACCAGCGCAGCTATTTCAAGAGCCTGATAAAAGACGCGATCGCCGGCGGTGACACCGCATTCGACGGCACGTTCTGGGACACCATGCGTCCCGCGGATGTGGTGCCGAAGATCGTCGAGAACGGTGTCGCGGTGTTTCTGGTGGCCGGCTGGCATGACGCCTTCCAGCGCGGCGCGCCCTTGAACTACGCGGCGCTGCAGAACACTTTCGCCGGGCGTCCTGCCGGCGCCGCCATGACCGCCGATCAGCCCGTCTCCGACAAGTTCCAGTTGATGGCCGGCCCTTGGTATCACGTCTCGGATCTCGATGGTCAGCATCTGCAGGCCTTGCAGCTGCGCTGGTTCAACCACTGGCTCAAGGACGACGACACCGCGGCCGTCACCGGTGCGCCGGTGCGCTTCCAGGCCATCGGCAGCCCTAAATGGTTCCGCACCAACGCCTATCCGTTCCCGGAGGCCACCCCGACGCGGCTCTACCTGGGTCTCGGCGGCGGCCTGCATGCCACCCCGTCGGCCGACGAGTCGATCGCCACGCTCCAATACCTTTCTCGCGGACCGGTTTCCGGGCGCAGCCTGGAGCAGTGGAGCCTCGGCATGGGCAGCTTCATGGTGTCGCAGACTGGCCGCAGTGTCCGGTACGACCAGGACAACTCCCGGCTGCAGCGCGACGCGCTGACCTACACCAGCGAAGCGTTCGATACCGAACAACTGCTCGCCGGTCCGGTCGGCCTCACGATCTTCGCCACCGCCGACCGCACCGAGACCCTGTGGGTGGCGCATCTGGACGACGTCTCCCCCGATGGCGTCAGCCGGCCGCTGACGCAGGGGGCGCTCCTCGGTTCGCATCGTGCCCTCGACCCCGAGGCGAGCTGGCTCCTGCCCGACGGCACCGTGCTACGGCCGCAACACATCAGCACCAAGGCGGCCGCCGAGCCCGTCGTGCCCGGTGAGCTGACCCGGTACGACATCGAGGTGTTTCCCACCGCGGCGCTCCTCGCCCCGGGCCACCGACTGCGGCTGACGCTGACGACGTACGACTTCCCTCATCTGGTGCCGACCCGCCCGCAGCGGACGGCCCTGGCGCGCGGGACGTATCGAATTTCCCAAGGCGGCGTCCACGCTTCGCACCTGGTCGTGCCATTGGCCGACCCGGCGGCGATGGCGCAGTCCTAGCGGCGGAAAGCTAGCCCAGGAAGCGCTGCGTGTAGGGCGCGAAGCGGGCCTTGAGGTCGTCGGGGTCGAGACCGAACATCTCGCACGACGTCTCGACCCGGCCCAGCCGGCCGCGTTGATGACCGGCCAGGTAGTCTGCCATCGCGTTGCGCTCGGTATCCGAAAGTTGTTCCTCGGCAAGAGCAAAGACGCTCGCGGCGGTGCCGAGATCGTCGGCCATGAAATCATCGAACCGGATGTCGATGGAGCGGTCCCGGCCGATGACCTCCCGGTCTCGGATCAGCGCGGCAAGCATGTGCTCCAGCCGCTGCACCCAGTACGAAGCGATGTGCTCGACGGGAACCGGGCTGCGGTGCATGCGCGCCGAGTAGGTGAGCATCGCGATCATCGACAGCACCACCGGTACGGGATCGCGGTGCGTGAAAACACCTACCACACCGGGTAATTCGGCGTTCAGCACCGGCAGTTGCTCGAGATGCTGCGGCGACTTGAGCAGCCAGCGCCGGCCGCCGCGCAGGTACTGCAGGGCTTTGAGCTGCGTCACCATGTGCCGGTAGTGCGGCGTCTGATCATGGGATTCGTAGTAGTCACGCCACGCGGGAACATCGGCCAGCGTCTCGAAGTACATCGTGGAAAAGTCGTTGGCCAGCAACTGGATTTCCTCGTGCACGTGGTCGGTGGTCATCTCGTGCATCAGCGGGAAATGCGGCATGACGATGTTCATCACGTTGACCGCCACGTCCATCCGCGTGCGCCGCGGGTCCGGCTCGATACCGGCTTCGGACGCCAGCGGGAAGGGCTCCATCGACTCCCAGTAGGGCAGGGTCCGGAAGGTTCCGGCGGCCGCCAGCAGGTTGTGCAGGTGTGTGGTCCCGGTACGCGGCAGGCCGACGATGACCACCGGGGGCAGCAGTTCGATGTCGTGAATCTCAGGGTGCCGCTTCAACAGATCGGTCAGCAGCAGCCGGTTCTTCAACAGCTGCAGCAGCTGGCCGTAGAAGTTGACCACGCCCGGGCCGTTGAAACCGTCGATCTGCCGGAGCGCGCCCAGCAGCACCTCGAGGCGTTCGCGGTAGTCGGTGGGGCCGAAGTCGTCGAGCCCGGTGTCGGCGCTCGCCTTGGCGTGCAGTGCGTCCGCATCGAGCGGACAGTCCGCCGCCATCATCGTCATCATGTCGCGGAACTGTTGAGCCTCGGCCGTGAAGGTGGGATGGGCCAGGTCATCGAGCCGGACAACGTCTGTGGTGTCAGTCACACCAATTATGTTACTATGAGTTCCGTAATGGCGAAAGAACTTGGTAGACCTCGTGATCGGCGCATCGACGACGCCGTGCTGGACGCGACCGTGAAACTCCTCGGCGAAGTCGGCTATGCCGCGCTGTCGGTGGACGCCATCGCCAAGCAGGCCGGCACCAGCAAGCCAGCGATCTACCGGCGCTGGCCCAGCAAGGCCCACCTCGTCCACGAGGCGGCATTCCCTGAAGGCATCGCCGCTGACCTGCCGGATACCGGCTCCCTCGCGGGCGATGTACGGGCGATGGTCCGCGACACCGTGGCGGTCCTCAGCACTCCCGCGGCCCGCGCCGCGCTCCCGGGACTGCTCGGCGAGATGACCGCCGACGCCACCCTGCACAGCGCCCTGCTGGACCGGTTCGCCGACGTACTCGGACCCGGACTGCATGCCCGCCTCGATGCCGCCGCCACCCGCGGTGAACTCCGCGCCGACGTGACCGCCACCGACCTGACCGAGGTCATCACGGGTATCGCCCTGCTCGCCGCCCTCACCCGCAGCGCCGCCCCCGATGACGACTGGATAGACCGCAACACCACACTGATCCTGAAAGGTATTGGCGCATGACCGAATCCGCTGCCGCATGGCGGGAACTCCTCGACACCCTTCGCGAGCTCGACACCTCTTTTCTCGAGGGTCCGCGCGCCGTGACCGACGACCGCCAGATCGCCGACGGTTACCGCATGCTCGCGACCGGACTCGGCGTCGCCCTCGACTGCTACCTGTTCCCCGAGCCGGGGCGGCCGCAGTTCGTCGCCGTCAACACCCCCACCCGGCATGACCGCCGCTGGGGCGGCGACAACACCGACGCCTACTACCACATGTGCCCGGTGGACCCGGAGCGCAAATACCGGATCTTCGGCAACAAGGGCGACAGCGTCTATCTCTCGCTGACTGCGTACAACGAGCCCTCGCCCGGTGCCTGGTCCAACCGCGTCGTCGCGATAATCCGTGACACCGACATCGAATTCGACGCCGACGGCAACTTCTCGTTCGAGCTCGGCCCCCTGCCCGACGCAGCCGTCTTCCTCACCCGCGACTACCAGGCCGACCCGGCAACGGGACGTCCGGTCACCTGGAACATCGAGGCACTCGATCCTCCGGAGCCGTTCCGCCACAGCGACGCCGCGACAGCCGCCGCGCTGCGGTCCAGCGCCACCTGGATCCGCACGCTGTTCGCCATCATGCCGATGCCGGTGGGCACGCGGGCCGTCGACGAAGCCAGCCTCGGACACGAAACCGCCCATCGCGCCAATGAATTCGCCGCGCCCTACCAGGTACCGGACGCCAACTTCGGCTGGTCGGCGCGCGACGCCTGCTACTCGTACGGCAGCTTCGTGCTCGCGGAGGACGAAGCGCTCGTCATCACCCACCGTCCGCCGGCCTGCCGGTTCTGGAACCTGGTGGTGTGGAACCAGTTCATGGCCACCCCCGGCGCCAGTGACGCCCGCAGCTCCCTGAACGGCTACAGCGCGGTGCCCAACTCCGACGGCACGGTGACGGTCGTCCTGTCGCGCGGCACCACTGCACACCCGAATTCGCTGACGACGCTGGACTATCCGCAGGGCAACCTGGCGTTCCGCTGGTTCCTGACCGATCAGGTGCCGGACCGCCCCGAAGTCCAGCTGGTCAAGATCGCCGACGCCCCCACGTCACCTTCCTGAGGGATTTGTGCACGATTTTCCGCGCCGGCCGCGGTGTTCTGTTTCAGGACATCGCTGACACATGGATGTCTCGGGACATCGCTGACACCTGAGTGAGGTTGTGGA
>NZ_JBJIAL010000012.1:0-183877 GCF_045310895.1 Mycobacterium sp. SMC-18 | reverse complement strand
TCAGATCATCCTCGGGAAGGTGCGCCCTTTCCTACGCCGCCTCGCCGAGGCTCATCCACAGGTTCTGATCATTGCTCCCTGCAACCGAGAGGCCGTAGATCGGGCTCGTGCCGTCATTGCCGCACTCGCTGAACCCGCCACGACGCCCGCTCCACTGCTTCTCGTAGCCGCTTACTCCGCGGATGCAAATAGATCTCTGTCGATTGAGGGGCCGCGTGACCGAGCAGTTCCTGCACCACATCTCGATCCGTACCATGATCGAGCCAATGCGATGCGCAGGTATGGCGCAAAACGTGAGGAGTGACCCGGTAGCCAACCCTGGTTGAGATCGCGTCAAAGATGTAGCGAATGGCGTCATAAGACAGCGCATCCCCTAGTGGCTCGCGGAACGTGTTCACAAACACCATGTCCGAGTGATGCTCGGCAGGAATCGCCTCTACCTTCTCCAACATCATGTCGACGTAAAAGTCCACCAATTCAGCAGTCACAGGAACGGTTCTCTCATTACGGCTTTTCGCCAATGCGCCGTTCGGATTCACCCGCCTCTCGATGTGCAAGTGCGGGCCCTGCAGCCGGCAACCGGCATTGCGGCTATCGGGAAGGAAATGCAAATCATTGCGGCGCAAGCCTAGCGCCTCACCGATTCGTAAACCGGTCTGCAGCAGCAACACCACTAAGAACCTGTCCCGTGCGTTCACCGCCGCACCGGCGACCAAGTCAAGATGCTCATACTCAACAGTTCTCGGTCGGCTCTTGGCTTCCCGCAACTTCAATACGCTGGTCAACGGCTGCGTCACCAGCATCGAGTCCCGATAACCCGAAGCCGGGAGTCCAGTCTTCGGCGGTCGGACGCGAGCTTGCAACTGCCGGACAAGTTCGGGCGGCATCCAGCCCATGTGCACCGCAAAGATGCAGAAGTCCACAACACAGCGCATATGCGAGTTCACCGTGCTTGCTTTCCTCTGCCCCCCGCGTTCCAGTAGCTCATGGACTAGCTGATCGCGGTAGCCGCGCAACACGTCCCAGTCCAACTGCCGCCAATCAACCGACAATTGGTCACAACTCGACAAGAACCGAGCGATCCGGCTTGCATACATCCGCTGGGTATTTGGAGACATGTCTCGATCCCTCAACCAAAGCAGATACTCGCCCGCCTCCGGATGCTGCGTGTAGGTCCGATCCACCACAACAAACACGGGCACGGATCCAACGGAAACCGCGCGTTCATACCGGTACCGCGGCTGCATGAACCGAACGTAACCGATACAGAAGGCACTACCTACAGATTTGCATTCGACACGCCGATGCGGACTCTGCTATCGACACGCAGCGCACAATCCCTGAGACCTACAGATTCCTCGATCGGATGCGCGACATCCGGATCAGCGAGGCCAAGCATGGCGCCCCGGGCCATCGCAACTACGGCTACGAGCCGACGTTCCTGCTGCGCGGCCTCACCGAGCTGCACATCGAGTTCACCGAGGTGCGGCGATGACGGTGCAGTCGGTCCTGGAAGACATCACGAACCGGCCGGGCCACGGGGACGTCATCGCGATCATCAACCCCGCCACCGAGGAGGTGATCGCCGAATTCCGGGACGGCGGCGCCGAAGCGGTCGACGCTGCCGTGACCCGTGCGCGCGCGAGTTTCACCTCGGGGGTGTGGAGCGGGCTGCCCGGCAACGAGCGGGCCAAGGTGCTGTGGCGGGTGGCCGATCTGATCGACCAGCACGCCGACGAACTCGCCCAGATCGATTCCCTCAACACCGGAATGCCGTATTTCCAGGCGTTCATGATCATGTCGACGTGCGCCGAATCGTTCCGTTACTACGCGGGCTGGTGCACCAAGGTCAACGGCATCGCCCACGATGTGCAGCAGACCGGCGGCATCACCGGCGCCTTCACCACCATGCACGCCTACACACTCAAAGAGCCCTACGGCGTTGTCGGGCTGATCTTCCCGTGGAACGGGCCGGTGTTCAACGCGTGCACCAAGCTGGCGCCCGCGCTGGCCGCGGGGTGCAGCTGCGTCGTCAAACCCGCTGAGGAGACGCCCCTTTCGGCCCTGCTGCTGGAGCGAATCCTGGCCGAGGCCGGCGTACCGGACGGCGTGGTCAACCTCGTCACCGGATACGGCCACACGGTCGGCGCGGCGATCACCGCGCATCCCGGCGTCGACAAGGTCGCCTTCACCGGCTCCACCGAAGTGGGCAAGCAGATCGTGCAAGCCGCCGGCGGTGGCAATCTCAAGCGGGTCGCGCTCGAATTGGGCGGCAAGTCACCGGTGCTGATCTACGACGACGCCGACCTGGACACCGCCATCACGATGGCGGCGATGGGTATCTTCATCCATTCCGGGCAGGGCTGCATCAGCGGATCGCGAATCTTCGCCCAGCGAAGCGTGTACGAGAAGGTGGTCGAGGGCGTCGCCAACATCGCGAACTCGGTGAAGCTCGGTGCACCGACAGAAGACGGCGTCCTGATCGGCCCGATCATCAGCGCCAAGCAGCTCGACCAGGTGTTGGGCTTCATCGATGGGGGCCGCAGGGATGGCGTCGAGATAGTCGCCGGCGGAGACCGGCTGGATCGCAGTGGATTCTTCGTGCACCCAACGGTTCTCACCGATGTCGCGCCCACCGCGCGGCTGTACCAGCAGGAGATCTTCGGGCCGGTGGTCGCGATCCTGCCGTTCGATGACGACGACGAGGTCGTGGCCCTGGCCAACGATTCCGAGTACGGACTGGCCGCGACGGCCTGGACCAAGGACATCGGCCGCGCACACCGGCTCGCCAAACGGCTCGACGCCGGCACCGTCACGCTGAACTGCCAGATGGTGTTCGACCATTCGATGCCGTTCGGCGGCTACAAGCAGTCCGGCTGGGGGCATGAATGGGGGCGCGACGGGATCGAGAGCTTCCTGAAGACCAAGACGGTTTACACCCAACTTTGAGTACACGGCAAGGAGTTCAGATGGGATCGTTGGACGGGAAGGTCGCTTTCATCAGCGGAGCGGCCCGTGGGCAGGGGCGTAGCCACGCCGTGCATCTGGCCAGAGAAGGCGCCGGCATCATCGCCGTCGACATCTGCGCCGACATCGCGTCGAACGGCTACCCCATGGCCAGCCGTGACGAGCTCTCCGAAACCGTGGCTCTCGTCGAATCAGTGGGCGGCAAGATCGTCGCCGCCGTCGCCGACGTCCGTGATTTCGCCGAACTCAAGTCAGCGGTGGATGCCGGCGTCGAGCAATTCGGTCGCCTCGACATCGTCTGCGCGAACGCCGGCATCGCCACGATGGCATTCCGTGAGCTGACCATCGAAGAAGAACTCGAGATGTGGACCGACGTCATCGACGTCAACCTGACGGGCGCCCTGCACACCGCCAAGGCCGCGATCCCCCACATCATCGCCGGCGGACGCGGCGGGTCGATCATCTTCACCAGCTCCACTGCCGGACTGAAGGGCTTCGGCGGTTCGCAGGCCGGCGGTCTGGGCTATGCGGCGTCCAAGCACGGCATCGTCGGCCTCATGCGAACACTGGCCAATGCGCTTGCCCCACAGAGCATCCGGGTCAACACCGTGCACCCGACCGCCGTCAACACCATGATGGCGGTCAATCCGGCCATGACGGCGTTTCTGGAGAACTACCCCGATGGCGGCCCACATCTGCAGAACCCCATGCCTGTCGGGCTGCTCGAACCAGAAGACATCAGCCACGCCGTCGCCTTCCTGGCCTCCGATGCCGCGCAATACATCACCGGGGTCACGCTTCCGGTCGACGCCGGCTTCTGCAACAAGCTGTGAATGCCGGCACCGGCAGAGTCGCCGGCAAGAAGATATTGATCACGGGCGCGGCCCGCGGGATGGGCCGCAGCCACGCGGTGCGCCTCGCCGAGGAGGGCGCCGATCTCATTCTCGCGGACATCTGCGAGTCCCTCGCCGTCCTCGAGTACCCACTGGCCACGCGCGACGATCTCGACGAAACCGCCAGACTGGTGCGGGAATCCGGACGCCGCGCCGCGACGTACGTCGTCGACGTCCGCGATGCCGACGCGTTGCGCGCGGCAGTCGACGACGGCGTGCAGCAGTTGGGCGGCCTCGACGGCGCCATTGCCAATGCCGGGGTCCTCACCGCGGGCACGTGGGACACCACCACCGCAGAACAATGGCGCGCCGTGGTCGATGTGAACCTGATCGGGACGTGGAACACCTGCGCAGCGGCGCTGCCCCACCTGATCGACCGCGGCGGCAGCATCGTCAACATCAGCTCCGCTGCCGGTACCAAAGGGACACCGCTTCACCTCCCCTATACCGCGTCCAAGCACGGGATCGTGGGGCTCAGCAAGAGCCTGGCCAATGAGGTTGCCGCGCAGGGTGTTCGAGTGAACACAGTGCATCCCACCGGAGTGCCGACCGGAATGCAGCCGCCGTCCCTGCACGCCCTGATCCGGGAGACGCGGCCTGATCTGGCACCGCTTTTCTCCAATGCTCTACCGGTCGTCATGGCCGAGGCCATCGACATCAGCAACGCGGTGCTGTACCTGATGTCCGACGAATCCCGTTACGTCACGGGCCTCGAACTCAAAGTCGATGCCGGCGTCACCATTCGGTGAGCCAGAGAGGACGAGCATGACAGAGCTGGACACCGAGCGCGGCAGGCTGGCCTACGCCGAAGTCATGACGGTTGCCGCGCCACCGCAATCCACCCCGGTGGACGACCACTTGATGGACGTCATCTTCGGGGATGTGTGGCAGCGGCCGGGCCTGAGCCGGCGCGAACGGCGCTTCATCACCCTCCCCTGCGTCGCCGACGCCGATGCCGAAGATCCGTTGCGCGCGCATGCTTACGCTGCCCTCAACAGTGGTGACATCACGATCGTCGAGATGCGGGAAACCATTCTGCACTTCGCCGTATATGCCGGCTGGCCGAAGGCTTCCCGCTTCAACATGATCGTCGACCAGGAGTGGAACCGCATCCATCAGGAGCGGGGCCTGCCGGTACCCGAGCCCGAACCGCTGCTGCCGCTTCCCACTCCCAGTGACCCCGAAGAACGCCTGGCCGCCGGCGCGCAGTGCTTCAAGGACATCAACTGCCTGCCGTTCGCACCGGGCCAGGACAACCCATTCCAGGGCGCCGGTATCTTGAACTTCGTCTTCGGCGAAATGTGGCTGCGGCCCGGGCTGGCGAGAAAGGAACGGCGCCTGATCACCGTGGCCTGTGTGGCCTTCCAGGACGCGCCGTTTCCCATCGTCAGCCACGTCTACGCCGCGTTGAAGAGCCGCGACGTGTCGTTCGACGAGATGGACGAACTGATGCTGCATTTCGCCGCACACTGCGGATGGCCGAAAGCCGCACATCTGAGTCAGGTTGCCGCCGAGCAGAAACGGCGCGTGACGCAGGAGTGGGCGGCCGAGGCGGGCTGATCACCGCCACAACTTCGGCACGAGCATCGGCACGCGGTCGCGATACGCACGGTACTGCTCGCCCAGCGCGGCGATCAGGTCGCGCTCCTCGAGCTGGATTGCCACCAGGATGTACCCGGTCGTGGTGAGCGAGAACAGCAGGTGCCCGGCCGTCATGGTCGGCGTGGCCCAGAAGGCGACCACGAATCCGAGCATCAGCGGGTGCCGCACCAGCCGGTAGAGGAGCACCGTGCGGAAACCCTTGTCCGCGTGGGCCTTCGACTGCCACGCGAGCACCACCTGGCGGACGCCGAAGAGTTCGAAGTGGTCGATCATGAACGTCGAAGCGAGCACCGTCATCCAGCCCGCGGTCGCCAGTGCGTACAGCGCCACGGCAGCCGGCTCGGAATCCACCTGCCACACCACCGTGTCGATCGAGCGCCATTGCCAGAACACCAGGGCGAGCGCCGCAGACGCGAACAGCACGTAGGTGCTCCGCTCGATGGCGACCGGCACGAAACGGGTCCACCACCGTTTGAAAGCCGGCCGGGCCATCACGCTGTGCTGGACCGCGAAAACGCTCAACAAGCCGAGGTCGATGATCACCGCTTGTCCGACCGGCGCGTGGATTGCGCGGTCGACGCTGCGCGGCACGATGACATCGGCGACGAACCACATGGCGTACAGGAACACACCGAGGAATAACGCGTAGCTCACCGCGCCGTAGGCCAGCGCGGCCGCGCGGACTCCCGGTCGATCGTCGGGCCGGTGGGCGGGGTGACGGAGCACCGGGCAGCTGGTGATCTTCGGTCCGGCAACGACATCCGGCGGCGGTGTGGGGCTCATGGGAGTTCCTCTCGGGTAGTGCAGTTTTGTAGTCACCCGACGATGCGTCCCGGCTCTGCACCAAACGTTGCACCGCTATGAAATGCCGAGGTCAACGCGGTCCCCGGTAGACACACACACCTCGTGCGCCCTGCTTCCGCCGTCGGCGCGTGCCGGTCACCTGCGCCTTTCACGACTTCTTCAGCAGCGGGCAACGCCAGTCGCGCACCGTCAGTGCGACAACCCCCACTGCCAGAGGAGAGCAGCAATGAACGGAATCATCCACCTGGGCGGCGTGGCCGCCGCCGCGACGATCGTCGGCCTCGGTGCCGGCACCGCCGTAGCGGCGCCCGCGCAAACCGACGGCGCCATGCTCTACATCTGCCAAGACATCGGGAACCCGAGCAGCTACCGGATCACGGTCAAAGGCGCCTATCCGATGCAGCAGCCCGACGCGGCCGGCTACCTCATCCACATGAACGACGGCAATCATCCCGGTGGCTCCGGTCCCGGCGGGCTGCGCGTTCAGCTCAAGGCCGACAATCCCGGCAACAACTCCGACTACGACATCGGCTACGGCTTCTACCCCACGACCCAGACCACGAGTGAGGGCTATCTGCAAGCGGGCCCCGGTGGCCTCGAGTACCGGCGCGAAATGGTCGTCCCCCGACCGAATTTCAACGAGGACTACCGGCAGCCCGGGTCCGACGACGACGTCGACGAGGTCTATGCCGTCGCGACGTTCCGCGACGGTGGTGGCGGCGAACGGCGTGCCGTGACGCAGGTGATCACGCGCAATTTCGAGGTGCCGGGCATCTGCGACGGCTGCTGCCACTGAGACGCAAGGAAACGACAGTGAACAACCACTCATGGCCGGTGAAGCTCGCCGCGACCGTACTCGCCGTGTCCGCCGTTACCACCGCACCCGCGGTCGCGGCTCCCAAGCCCAGCGGCGCAACGCTTTTCCTCTGCCCTGATTTCGGGAAGCCGGGCTCGTACCGGGTGACCATCCGCGGCGTCTTCCCGATGACGCAGGCCGACGCAGAGGGCTACCTCATCCACATCGACGACAACCCGGCCAAGCCTGGCCACATGGTCTACTACCTGCAGGACGACGACGGCCATGGCCACGAGGGAGACAGCAGCATCGCCTACCTCAGAGTGCCGCACAGACATTCGGATGCCGGCGGTTTTCTCCGGGCCGGCCCCGGCGGCCTGGAATACCAGCGTGAGTTGTCGGTGCGCACCTACGACCTCGATGCCGACGGCACCAAGTGGTACGACCCCGACCGGGTCACCGGCGAAGACCTCGACGAGATCTATGCCGCGGCAACATTCATCGACGCCGACGGTGGTGCGCGGACGCAGATCAGCCAGCAGATCACCAAGGACTTCACCGCGCCCGGCGTCTGCGACGGGTGCTGTTCCTAGCCGACCGGCGGTGGTGGACATGACACCATCAAAGCAGAAGGGTCCGACAAGTTCTGCGCGTCTCACATGAAGCGGCGCAACACCGTTCGCGCGTAGTCGACGATTTCCGTACCCGTCAGCACGACGCCCTCGACGCCGTCCAACTGCGCCACCTCGGCGGCGTTGAGCGGTGGTCGCCGGCCTGCCGCGACGGCAGCCCCGTGCAGCGCCGCGGCTTCTGCGGTGGCGCCCGCCTGCAGCAGGAACCGCGCCATGCGTCCCAGGTTGTCCCACTGCAACGGAATGACTTTGGACGGTCCGGCGATCACGAACATCTCGAGTGTCACGTGGTGGCCCCGCGCTGCCGCGCGCCGGTCACCGCGGGCGGCGTGAATGGTCGCCGACTCCATTTCGGCCATGGCGATGAGCCAGGTGTTCTCCACGGCGGAGGCCAACTCGTGGGCGTCGCTGATGATCGGCAACGCATCGTCCGGCCGGCTGACGGCAAGCGCCCGTGCCAGCGCGCAGCGCGCCAGCGCCCGTCCCGTGGGGTTCCCGACGCTGTCAGCGATCCGCACCGCTTCCCGCGCGGCCGGCAACGCCGCGTCGTTGGTCTCCATCGCCTGGTATCCGAGGGAGATCCGCTCCGCCGCCAGCAGCCTCCGCAGTGGATCGGTGCCTTCGCCCGACCGGAAGAACAGGTCCTCGAAATATGCTGTGCTGGTCGACAAGTCGCCGTCATTCATCACCACGTCGGCGAGCACATCGGCCGGGTACGCGAGAAAGGACACACCCGCGGCCGGCTCGCGGCCTTCCGCCAAGGCGATGATCGTCCGCGCGTGCGCGAACTCCCCGAGTACCTGGTAGCCGCGCGCGACGGTGCCGACCGCGGCCGGAAACAACGGATGTTGGCGGTCGGCGGCCTGGATCGCCCGCTCCACCCAGTCCATGGGGTCATAACCCACCCGAAGGTGGATCTCCGGCAGCGACGTGGCCAGCCGCAGCGCCAGGTCGATGTCGTGCCTCGCCATCGCGAACTCGAATGCCGTCCGCAGATTGTCGAAATCCGGTGCGACAAAAGTCGTTCCGGCCTTGGGCAGTACCCGCTGCACCCAGGCCGCTTCGTCACGGCCGCGCATTCCCGCCGACGCGCGCTCGGCGAGTTCGACGAAGTACGTCGCGTGGCGCGACGCCACCGCGTCGGCGGTCCCGTTGTCCTGCAGGCGTTCCCGCCCGTACGCGCGCAATGTCTCCAGGACGTCGTAGCGGGTGCCGGTCGGGCCGGTGCGCACCATGACCATCGACTTGTCGACCAGGCCCATGAGCATGTCCAACACGTCATCGTCGGTGGTGCCGGCATCGGCGCACACACCGTGAACCGCGTCGAGATCGAACCCGCCCGCGAACACCGACAATCGCGCGAACAACTGTTGTTCGGTTTCGGAGAGCAATCGGTAGGACCAGTCGATTGTCGCGGTGACGCTCTGCTGCCGCGGGTGCGCGCCGCGCTTACCGCCGCTGAGCAGGCGTAACCGGTCCAGTCGGCGGGCGACGTCCCCACTCGACATCGCCCGCATCCGGGCGGCGGCCAGCTCGATGGCCAACGGCACGCCGTCGAGCCGCCGGCAGATTTCCGCCACGGCACCCGCCGGCTCGCGATCGGGGTCGAAGTCGGGCCGGCTGGCCCTGGCCCGGTCGACGAACAGCACGGCGGCATCGTCCTCCGACAGCGGATGCACCGGCACGAGGCGTTCGGCTTCCACCCCGAGGGATTCTCGGCTCGTCGCCAATACCCGCACGCCGGGACACTCGTAGGTGATCCGGTCGATCAGGGCGGCCGCGTTGGCGAGGACGTGCTCGCAGTTGTCGATGACCAGCAGCAGTTTCAGCGGACGCAGATGATCGATCACGGCATCGTCGACGTCCTGGCCGTACCCGGCCTGCACCCGCAGCGCGGCAGCGACGGCGCGGCCGATGGCCGAGCCGTCACTCAGCGGCGCCAACTCGCAAACCCACACGCCGTCAACGAAATTGCTCTCTTCGCGCGCCGCCGTTTCGAGGGCAAGCCGGGTCTTGCCGACGCCGCCGACTCCCGTGAGGGTGACGACCGGCCCGTCGCCGAACGCGGACAGCACGCGCCGTACGTCGTCGTCGCGACCGACAAGCCGGGTTACGCGCCGCGGAACGACGGGTTCCGTCGCCGGAGCGGCAGCCGCAGCGGGTTGCGCGACGGGCCGCGCGGGATCACCGTCGAGTATCTGTTGCTGGACGGCCTGCAGGGCCGGACTGGGGTCGACGCCCAGTTCCTCGACAAGCCGTTCGCGCATCGCGCGGTACGTATCGAGGGCGGCGGCCTGTCGCCCGCACCGGTACTGCGCCAGCATCAGCTGTCCCGCCACCCGCTCATCGAGCGGATGTGCCTGCAGCGTCGTCGTCAGCTCATTGAGTAACTCACCGTGGCGCCCCGCACCGAGCGCCGCGTCATTACGATCGAGCACCGCGGAAAACCGTTCGGCTTCAAGCGAACCCCGCACCTCGTTGGCCCACGGCGTGTCGATTGTGGCGAACGGCTCCCCGCGCCACAGCGCCAGTGCGGCGTCGAACTGGCCGGCGGCCTCGGCCGGGATGGACGCCGCCCGAGCCCGGGCCAGCATGTCCCGGAAGAGATGCACGTCCACGGTACGCGGATCGGCCTGCAGCGCGTAGCCGGCAGGCCCCCGGACAATCTGCACGCCATCGGCGTCCGAGAAGAGCTGACGCAGTCGAGAGATGTACGCCGCCAAAGCATTACGCGCCTTGTGCGGCGGTTCATCGGCCCACACCCGGTCGATGAGCTGATCGGACGACACCGGACGATTGACGTCGACCAGCAATGACACCAGCACGCACCGCTGGCGCGCATGACCGACGTCGAGGCGCCGGCCATCGACCAGCACCTCGACGTCGCCGAGCACCCGAAACTCCACCGCCATCGACGTACAGCGTCCTCCAAGTTTCGGCGCGACGCCCGGCAATCGCGGCAATCAGTGCCGGTGCACCACCTACCCGTTGCTGCCATTGTTGCCATTGCCGTTGTTGCCCTGGCCGCCGGTACCGCCAGTACCTTTCGGACTACCGCCGTCACCACCGTCGCCTCCCTTGGCGGTCCCGGTTTTCGTGGTGGCATTTCCGCCGTCGCCGCCACGGCCGCCGGTGCTCAGCGGGCCGCTGTTGCCGCCGTGACCGCCGCCGCCCGCTTTGGCCGCGCCCGACGTCGACGACGCCGCGCCGCCGGTTCCACCGGCGCCACCCCTGCCGACTTGTGAATTCGCGCCGGAACCGGCGTAGCCGCCGCTGGCGCTCACCCCCGCTCCGCTGCCACCGGCTCCGCCCGCGCCGCCGGTCCCGGAGAATCCACCGTCGCCACCCGCGCCGCCACTACCACCGACACCCTGACCCTGGCTGCTCGCGCCGTTACCGCCGTCACCCCCGCGGCCGCCCGTCCCGATGAATGTCCCGGCTCTGCCGCCATGTCCGCCGGTGCCACCCACCGCGGTACCGACATTGGTGGCGTTACCACCCCTACCGCCATTGCCACCATTGCCGGCTATGCTGCCGCCGTTCCCGCCGGTGCCGCCCGGATGACCCATACCGCCATCGGCCGATGACGCGTTGGCACCCGCGCCGCCGTCACCGCCGTTTCCGAACAAGCCCGCGTTGCCGCCGTTCCCCGGTCCCTGGTTTGCGGTCGCATCGCCACCCTTGCCGCCGTTGCCGAAGAGCAGTCCGCCCCGGCCGCCGTTCTGGCCCGCGGCTCCATCTGCACCGTTGCCGATCAACAGCCCGCCGTTCTCACCCGGTGCGTCGCCGTTGCTCACGAAGATGCCGACAAGCTCACCCAGAGGATCGCCGCCGACGCCCGGTTGAAGCGCCGTCGGCGCCCCGCCCCCGGCGGGCGTGCGCACCGTCGTAGCGGCGAGCAGCGCGGGACCGAAGACGAGCGCCGTGTCGCCCGCGACGCGCACCCGTGGCTCGTGGTGCGGTGGACGGCTCGCGACCACGTGCGGACCGTCGACGGAATCACCTGACCGCGGTTGCACCACAACGGGTTCCACTGACGTACGCGGCGCGGTCGGATCCGCGGAGTGCGCGGCAGCCCTGGTTGGCTCCGCTTGCGTCGCGGCCCGCACCGTCACCACATCGACATGGCGCGGCAGCGCAGATGACGCCTCCTGCGAAGCGAATGCCATTGGCAGCATGGCGATTCCAATACCCAAAGCAATTACCGGCGGACCCACCCGCCCGACTGACTTCATGTCCACCACCGTCTTCTCCGTTCCCGATCAGGTCGTTGCCCGACGAAGCCATCGGACCGGTCGACGGTCTACCGGGGCCGTTGCGCGCCGCTGAAGCAGTTGTGAAACACAGGCCGGCGAAACTGAGCCGAGCGGCCCGCTGTGCACCGCCGTGACCTGCAGATTTCAGGATTCCGTCAAGGCCACGGCAATCGAGGCAACGCATTCTTCGAGACGACCGCGACGACAGTTGCGGACACCAGACCCAGGGACGGAGAGATCATGAAGCGCTACCTCATCGAGCGGGAGATTCCGGGAGCCAGCGAGCTGACCGAGGCGGAGCTGGCCGACATCGCGACGAAGTCGAACGATGTCGTGGCGAACCTCGGCGTCCCCTATCGCTGGATCACCAGCTACGTGGCGGGTGACAAGATCTATTGCGTCCACGAGGCGCCCAGCGAGGACGCGATCCGTGAGCACGCACGTCGAGGTGGCTTCCCCGCCGACAAAGTCGCGGTGCTGGCCAACGAATTCGGCCCCGAGTCCGCCGATACCTGATGGCACTTTCGGCCCACAGCCGGCGCATAGGTGCCACACTGGCGACGTGACGACGAACGATATCTACGAGCGGCTCGGGGCGCTGGAACAGTTGGTCCGACATCTCTACGCGCAGACCGGCATCCCACTGCCCGATGTGCGGTCGATGGCGCAAACACAGGTGTCGAACCGCGTGCTCGAACTACTGGCCGCCGGCAACAAGATCGCGGCCATCAAGGCGTACCGCGACGAGGCCGGTGTCGACCTGCCGACCGCGACCCGGGTTGTCGAATCCCTTTAGGCCAAGGGAGCTTTCGCCATGCTCGCAGTCATCGCAACGATTCCGGAGAGCGGCGGACCGACGGCGGCGGCGGCGAGTCCGGCCGGTGACCGCCTGTACGTCGGAAACATCGCCAATCCGACGGTCTCGGTGATCGCCACGGTCAGCAACACCGTGGTCGACACCATCGGGCCCGGCATCGGATTACCCGGCGCCCAGCAGCTGGTCGTACACCCGGACGGTACGCGGCTGTACTGCAACAATCTGGGCGGGTTGTCGGTGATGGACGTCAGCACCAAATCCGTTGTGGCCGTGGTGCTGTCCGGCTGGGCCGGCACAGCGGCGGTTCACCCCGACGGTTCCACCGTTTATCTCGCTTCAGGCGGCGATACCGATGGCACTTCCGACCCGAAAGTCATGCTGATCGACGCCGCCACCAATACGGTGACCGGAACCATCAAGGTCGACGACGCGTACTACCTCGCCGTCAGCCCCAACGGCGCCCGCCTCTACGTCGCGGGTTACGGCGGAGACCTGATCTGGGTCATCGACACCACGAGCCACAACATCGTGAAGACCATTGACGTCGGCAAGCCGATCGGCGGATTCGTCGTCAGCCCCGACAACAGTCGGCTCTATGTGCAGGGCGACGTCAAGTTCGGTCTGACCACCAGTAATGTGACCATCGTTGATGTCGGCGCCGGCGCGGTCACCACCAGCGTCACCTTCCCACTCGGCGAAGAGCTCACCGACATCGCCGTCGCGCCCGATGGTTCGGCGGTCTACGTCACCCAACTGACCGGCGACGTGAGTCGGATCGATACCGCCACCATGACGGTGACGGATACCGTCAACATCGGGAATTACGCAGGGGCCATTGCCGTTTCGCCCGACGGCTCGCGAATCTACGTCACCAACCGGTACAACAACACGGTGTCGGTGCTCGCTCAACTGCACCTTCCGGCCGGCGGCCTCGACCTGCCCGACCTGGTCGGCAAGCTGTTCGGTGGCGCGGCCGCCGGCGGCGGCGGTTGGTTGGTCATCGGCGACCATTTCATTCCGATCCCACCGCGAGAGCCCGTGCTGCAGGCCATCGCGCGCACACTCGCGCCGCACGTGGGCAAGCCCGTGCAGAACCATGAATTGGGCCAGCGCCTGCGACGCACCCTGGCATCCGAACCCGAGGCCCCAAAAATGGCGCCCGGCACCTTCCACCCCGACGGGCACCGACCGCAGCACTGACAGCGGCGCGAACTTTGGCGATTGCTCAGCACCGAGGCAAATTTGTCGCTACCGTCAATATTGCTTGAGTTCCCTCTCGGTCAGGAGCTTCACATGCATACCCTCACAGCCCGTTTGAGCCTGCCCACCGCCGCCGCCGTCATGGCCGCAGGCGTCATCGTCGCCGCTCCGCCGCCACCGGTGTTGAGGGCCCTCCCCGCACCGGTGATACACAGCGTCCAAATGCCGAACATCCAGTTCACCGCCACCATCGCAGACATCCTGCAGTTCCCCGCGTTCAAGCAGTGGGTCGCCAACCAGATCACCGACTTCGTGACAATCGGGGCGGGACTGGCCAAAGCAGGCCAGGGCGTCGGGCAGACCATCAGTGCCATCCCGGGACTCGTGGTCACCGTCGCGCAGCAGGTTCTGGCCCGAGACTTCGTCGGCGCCCTCGGCACTGTCGAAGCCGGAGTCATCGGCGCGGTGACCGTCATCGGCGGGCCGATCCTGTTGTCCATGATAGCGCGCGACCAACGCGTGCTGGCGGTGGACCAGGCGTTGGTGCAAGCAGTCCCGGTCGCGCTGATCGGTCTCGGCACCGGTCTGCTCGGCGGGTTCAACGCTGTCGCGACCTCGGCGATCATCGCCACCCAGAACATCGTGGCGGCCCTACTGCCCATCAACATCGGCAACCTCGCCACTGCCGTCGTCGACGGCGTCAAACTCGTCGTCCAAGGCCTCAACACCGGCGCCGGCAAGGTCATCGACGGAATCGCGTTCGCGCAGAACACCATTGCCAACGCATTGGCGACCCAGCCGGCGCCGATCGCGGCCGTCACGCCGACCCCGGCAGCCGGGGTCGCGGCCACCGCAATCCCGAAGATCACCGCAACGAAGATCAAGCCCGCGGTCAAGCCTGCACCGACATCGGCCACGCCGCCGACGACGGGCACCAAAGACTTGGCAGACCCCAAAGATCCGACAGACACCAAGGATTCAACGGCGCCCGACACCGTCTCGACGACGAAGCACGACACCGACTCCGGCGCCAAGCCCGACACGACCGGGGCAACAACCAACTCGAACGCCGGCTCAGGCACGTCGGACACCGGCAGCAAGGCCGAGAAGCAGACCGCCCCGAAGAAGCCGAAGACGAAGTCCGGCAAGAAGTCCCAGGGCAAGAAGGTCACGTCGACATCGCAGGCCGCCGCCTGAGGCCCAGCACATCCGGAGGTAACTCACAGACAGCCGCAGCAATGCGAAATACGCACTGAATCAACGATATCCGCGCCTCACGGTGACCACAGGTCGCCCGCCGTTCACCTTGAGTTCGTAGTCGATCCTTACCATCCGCCCCTACTGCCGTCGCAGCCGCGGACGCGCCGAGAGCGCGCCCCGGAATTCGAAAGCAACCGGAGCACAAGGGTGATCGACACACTGGATATCGCGCTGCGGATCGCCGCCGGCCTGGGGCTCGGCGCGGCGATCGGGCTGGAGCGTCAGTGGCGGTCCCGCAATGCCGGATTGCGCACGGCTGCACTGGTCAGCCTCGGGTCGACGCTGTTCGTCATCATGGGTGGCTACACCTTCGCGGGGGAACATGCCGATCCGACCCGGGTCGCCGCCCAGGTCGCGTCCGGCATCGGCTTCCTCGGCGCCGGCGTGATCATGCAGCAGGGCGCCACGATCTCCGGACTCAACACCGCGGCCACCCTGTGGGCCTCCGCCGCCATCGGCGCCCTGGCCGGCGGCGGACTGTTGATCCCCGCCGTGATCGGAAGCTGCGCGGTGATCGCCGCCAACATCTTCCTGCGGCCGGTGGGACGCACGCTGGACCGGCACCGCCGTCCGGGCGCCGAAGAGTCCTCTGCCGAATACCGGTTCGAGGTACGGTGCGCCACGACCGCCGAGCTGCACATCCGCAGCCTCATCTTCGACGCCATCTCGCACCCCAACCTCACGGTGCGCTCCATCTCCGCGGTCGATCTGCCCGACGACGAAGGGGTGCGCATCACGGCCACCGTCATCGCCGACGAACGCGACGACCACCGCATCGAGGCGGCCCTCGCCGATGTCATCAAGGCACCGGCCGTCACCGCGGTGCGCTGGAGCGCCGACGACATGAGCCCGGTCGACTAGACCGCACCCCGGCGGCCGACAAGGCCGCTACCAGGGGAAATTTGGTGGGCGCGGACGGTATCGAACCGCCGACCGCTGGTGTGTAAAACCAGAGCTCTACCACTGAGCTACGCGCCCCGCCTCGGGCACGCTACACGCCGATGGCGGCCAAGGGAAAATCAGTCGAGCGCGTTCAGCGCCGAAACCCAGACCGACTGGTCGCGCGCCTCGCCAGGCGATGTGCACTCCGCGAATCGCACGATGCCCTCCCGGTCGACGAGGAACGTGCCTCGGTCCGGGTACCCGGAAACCTCGTTGAAAACCCCATAGAGCTGGGCCACCGCGCCATGCGGCCAGAAGTCGCACAGGATCGGGAACTCGAAGCCCGATTCGCGCGCCCACACCTTGTGGGTGGCCGGCGGCCCGACCGAGATGGTCAGCGTTTCCACCGAGTCATTGCGGTACCGGGCCAGGTTGTCCTGAATCTCGCCGAGCTCCCCCGCACACACCGGGGTGAACGCCAGCGGGAAGAACACCAGCAACACGTTCCGGCCGCGTAACGCCGACAGCGTCACGGCGCGACCGTGCTGGTCTTTGAGCGTGAAGTCCGGTGCGACGGACCCGACGTCGATCATGACCGAACCCGCGAACGCAACGTGGTGGCGGAAAGCAGGCCGGTTTTCCGCCGTGTGGTTGCACTCGACGCGACGACGGCCCACCGACAACGGATTTGCCGCACAGAGGCGGCCGCACCGTCCAGCCGCGGCACAACAGCCAACCGCACTAGTGCCGGCCCGCGGCCTTCGACTTGGGCTGCACCAGGCGGCTGGCGATCCAGTCCCCGAGGTTGGCCGACGAGGTGACGACCAGCCCGGCGGTGGGCGCGGACTCGGCGATCTCGGCGGGCTGGACGTGGCCACCCTTGCCGGTTTTGGGAGTGACCACCCAGATGACGCCGTCATCGGCCAGCGGGGTGATCGCGTCCATCAAGCGGTCCACCAGGTCACCGTCATCATCGCGCCACCACAGCAGCACGACGTCCACCACTTCGTCGGAATCCTCGTCGAGAAGCTCTCCGCCGCAGGCATCTTCGATGTCAGCGCGGATGTCGTCGTCGGTGTCCTCGTCCCAGCCCAGCTCCTGGACGATCTGATCTTTGTGAATGCCCAGTCTCTGGGCGTAGTTCGGCGCGTCCGCCGCGGCCACCGGTGTCCTCCTCTAACCTGCCTGTTTGCAGCCTGTATGTGTGGAACCCAATAGTCGCATGCGACGACGATTCATTCGACGCAAGACACATCTTTGATGTGCGGGCGTTACTCGCACGCGGTCTCGGTGGCCGACTTGGCCTCATTGAACGAGTCGACCGCCGTGTTGAAATCCGAGGTCGACGCATTGGTGCTGATCGCCGTCGCCAACGACTGGGCCGCCGCCGACCAGCCGGCGAGCGCCGCCTTGAGGGTGTCCGACTGCACTGTCGTGGCGCTCTTGGTCACCGCGTCCGCGGCGTTGTGCAGCGCGTCGACCGCGGCCTGCAGCTTGGCGGCGTCGGTGCCACCGGCGTTCTCGGCGTCGACGTAGGCGTTCACGGCCTGCATCGCCGGTTTGCCGGTGTCGACGAACGTCTGGCACGCGGCCTCCGTCGCCGCCGCGGAGGCGCTCGACGAACTGGAACTGGCCGACGCAGCCGCGGACAGCGACACCGAGGTGCGGTATGCCGCGGCGCCCGGTTGGTCGACCGTCGAGCTGCCCTCGACGGACTTACTGCAGCCGACGAGCATCATGGCGGATACCGCCACGCCTCCGGATACCAAAGCGGCTGCGCGAAGCCGCGACACACTAGCCGCGCTGGTCATCATCAGCTGACCGTACAGGGTTGATGTGTCAATCGCGGGCATCCGAACGCGTACTCGCCGGTAGCCCACCCCAACGCCTAATCTGCGCAACGATGGGGGGACGATGGGCAGTGCCAAAAGCATCCCCAAAATCGAATACCAAGGAGTGGCAGTTGACCACTGAGTTCGTGCGCCAAGACCTGGCTCAAAACTCCAGTACCTCAGCCGAACCCGACCGGGTCCGGGTGATCCGTGATGGTGTCGCGTCGTACCTACCCGACATCGACCCAGACGAGACCGCCGAATGGCTGGAATCGTTCGACGACCTGTTGGGTCGGTCAGGGCCCGCGCGTGCCCGCTACCTGATGCTGCGGCTGTTGGAGCGCTCGCGGGAGATGCGCGTGTCCATCCCCGCGCTGACGTCCACCGACTACGTCAACACCATCCCCACCGACCTGGAGCCGTGGTTCCCCGGTGACGAAGAGGTCGAGCGCCGCTTCCGCCGCTGGATCCGCTGGAACGCCGCGATCATGGTGCACCGCGCCCAGCGGCCGGGAGTCGGTGTGGGCGGCCACATTTCGACGTACGCATCCTCGGCGTCGCTGTACGAGGTCGGCTTCAACCACTTCTTCCGCGGCAAGAACCACCCCGGCGGCGGCGACCAGATCTTCATCCAGGGCCACGCCTCCCCCGGCATCTACGCCCGCGCCTTCCTCGAGGGCCGGCTGTCTACCGACCAACTGGACGGCTTCCGGCAGGAGCACAGCCACGCCGGCGGCGGCCTGCCGTCGTACCCGCATCCCCGCCTGATGCCCGATTTCTGGGAATTCCCCACGGTGTCAATGGGTTTGGGCCCGATGAACGCCATCTACCAGGCGCGCTTCAACCACTACCTGCACGACCGCGGCCTCAAGGACACCAGCGATCAGCATGTGTGGGCCTTCCTCGGCGACGGCGAGATGGACGAGCCCGAGAGCCGTGGCCTGATCCAGGTCGCCGCCAACGAGGCGCTCGACAACCTGACGTTCGTCGTCAACTGCAACCTGCAGCGCCTGGACGGACCGGTCCGCGGTAACGGCAAGATCATCCAGGAGCTGGAGTCGTTCTTCCGCGGCGCCGGCTGGAACGTCATCAAGGTGGTGTGGGGCCGCGAATGGGACGCCCTGCTGCACGCCGACAAGGACGGCGCGCTGGTGAACCTGATGAACGTCACGCCCGACGGTGACTACCAGACCTACAAGGCCAACGACGGCGCGTACGTCCGCGACCACTTCTTCGGCCGGGACCCCCGCACCAAGGCACTGGTCGACCCCATGACCGACCAGGAGATCTGGAACCTCAAGCGCGGTGGCCACGACTACCGCAAGCTGTACGCCGCCTACCGTGCCGCGATGGAGCACAAGGGCCAGCCGACCGTGATCCTGGCCAAGACCATCAAGGGCTACACGCTGGGCAGCCACTTCGAGGGCCGCAACGCGACGCACCAGATGAAGAAGCTGGCGCTCGACGACCTCAAGAAGTTCCGCGACGCGACGCGGGTGCCGATCACCGACGCCCAGCTCGAAGAGAACCCGTACCTGCCGCCGTACTACCACCCGGGCTCCGAGTCGCCGGAAATCCGGTACATGCTCGACCGGCGCCGGGCGCTCGGCGGCTTCCTGCCGGAGCGGCGCACCAAGTCCAAGCCGCTGCCGCTGCCGGGCCGCGACGTCTACAAATCGCTCAAGAAGGGTTCGGGTAACCAGGCCGTCGCCACCACGATGGCGACGGTGCGCACCTTCAAAGAACTGTTGCGGGACAAGAACATCGGGCCACGCATTGTCCCGATCATTCCCGACGAGGCGCGCACGTTCGGCATGGACTCGTGGTTCCCGAGCCTGAAGATCTACAACCGCAACGGCCAGCTCTACACCGCCGTGGACGCCGATTTGATGTTGGCGTACAAGGAATCCGAAGTCGGCCAGATCCTGCACGAGGGCATCAACGAGGCCGGGTCGACGGCGTCGTTCACCGCGGTCGCGACGTCGTACGCCACGCACGACCTGCCGATGATCCCGATCTACATCTTCTATTCGATGTTCGGGTTCCAGCGCACCGGCGACGGGTTCTGGGCGGCGGCCGACCAGATGGGCCGCGGCTTCGTGCTGGGCGCCACGGCCGGACGCACGACGCTCACCGGCGAGGGCCTGCAGCACGCGGACGGTCACTCGCTGCTGCTGGCCTCCACCAACCCCGCGGTGGTGTCGTACGACCCGGCGTTCGCCTACGAGATCGCGTACATCATCGAGAGCGGCCTCGAGCGCATGTACGGCGAGAACTCCGAGAACGTCTACTTCTACATCACCATCTACAACGAGCCGTACGTCCAGCCGGCCGAGCCCGAGAACTTCGACCCCGAAGGCGTCCTGCGCGGCATGTACCGCTACCGCGTCGCGCCGGAGAAGCGCTCCAGCACGGCGCAGATCCTGGCGTCGGGCGTCTCGATGCCCGAGGCACTGCGGGCGGCGGACCTGCTGGCCGAGAACTGGGACGTAGCCGCCGACGTGTGGTCGGTGACCAGCTGGGGCGAGCTGAACCGCGACGGCGTGGACATCGACCGGCACGCGCTGCGCCACCCGGACCAGCAGGCCGGCGTGCCGTACGTGACCGCCCAGCTCGCGAAGACCGCGGGCCCCGTGGTCGCGGTATCCGACTGGATGCGCGCGGTGCCCGAGCAGATCCGCCCGTGGGTACCGAACACCTACGTCACGCTGGGCACGGACGGGTTCGGCTTCTCCGACACCCGCCCGGCGGCCCGCCGCTTCTTCAACACCGACGCGGAGTCGGTGGTGGTGGCGGTGCTGGAGGCCCTGGCTCGCGACGGCGAGATCGACCCGTCGGTGGCCGTCGCGGCCGCCAAGCAGTACCGGATCGACGACGTCTCGGCCGCCGAGGTGTCGTACGCCGACACCGGCAGCGCGTAGAGCCCGCGCACGCTGAGATGACGGTTTCTGTCAGAAACCGTCATCTCAGCGCGGCCGGATTGGCAGAAGTCTCCAGAAATCAGGCGTAGCTTTTAGTCATGCCCGACAACGCGACCAGCGGCAAGCGGTTCGTGCCGCCCAAGTCGACACTCGAAGTGCTCGAGAACGTCCCAGAGACGGTGCTGCGTCGCCTCAAGCAGTACTCCGGCACGTTGGCGACGCAGGCGGTGCACGCCCTCGAAGAACGGCTGCCATTCTTCGCCGAACTGGAGGCCTCGCAGCGGGCCAGCGTGCATCTGGTGGTGCAGACCGCGGTCGTCAACTTCGTCGAGTGGATGCGCGACCCCAACAGCGACGTCAGCTACACCGCGGAGGCCTTCGAGGTCGTGCCCCAGGACCTGCGGCGACGCATCGCGCTGCGGCAGTCGGTGGAGATGGTGCGGACCACCATGGAGTTCTTCGAGGAAGTGGTGCCGCTGCTGGCCCGCACCGAGGAACAGTTGACGGCATTGACCGCCGGCATCCTGCGCTACAGCCGCGACCTGGCCTTTGCCGCCGCCAGCGCATACGCCGACCAGGCCGAGGCCCGCGGCGCCTGGGACACCCGGATGGAGGCCAACGTCGTCGACGCCGTGGTGCGTGGCGACGTCGGCACCAGCCTGCAGTCGCAGGCGGCGGCACTGAACTGGGACGCCACCGCGCCCGCCACCGTCGTGGTGGGCTACCCGCAACCCGACCGCGCCGATCTGGCCAGCGAGGACGTCCACGACGTCGCCAGCCGCAACGGTCGCGTCGCCCTGTCCGACGTCCACGGCACCTGGCTGGTGGCCATCATCTCCGGACAGATCTCGCCCACCGATCGGTTCCTGGGCGAACTGATGGGCGTGTTCGCCGACGCCCCGGTGGTCATCGGCCCGACCGCCGCCACGCTGGCAGCCGCCCATTACAGCGCCACCGAAGCCATCTCCGGAATGAATGCGGTGAGCGGCTGGACGGGTGCACCGCGCCCCGTCGCCGCGCGCGAACTGCTGCCCGAACGCGCCCTGCTCGGGGACCGCACGGCCATCGCGGCCCTGGAACTCGAGGTCGTCCGGCCGCTGGCAGACGCGGGTCCGGCGCTGACAGAGACGCTCGACGCCTACCTCGACGCCGGCGGCGCCATAGAAGCGTGCGCCCGTAAATTGTTCGTTCATCCAAACACCGTCCGGTACCGGCTGCGCCGGATCGCGGACTTCACCGGCCGCGATCCGATGGTGCCCAGGGACGCCTATGTGCTCCGAGTGGCCTCGACAGTGGGTCGATTGAGCCGTACCCCCGCTCAAGCCAACCAGCAAACGGCCTGATCAGCACAGTTACAGCAAACCTACCCGCCGGTAGCTATCGACCCCCGACTGTGATCCACATCGCAGCCAGGTCTCGCCAACGTTGCATAACGTGCGTTTTTGTAGACATTCCACAAAACTTTAAGACCAGGTTCATAATCTCTTACACGGCATAAATCCCGCTTCACAGTGTTTTCTTAATCCGTGCCTCAAACACCTGTGCTTGCGCTGCTTGCCCCCGGGCAGGGATCTCAGACGCCCGGCATGCTCACCCCATGGTTGGAGCTGGCCGGTGCGGCTGACCGTCTGGCCACCTGGTCGGAGATCAGCGGTCTCGATCTCGCCCAGCTGGGCACCACGGCGACCGCCGAGGAGATCACCGACACCGCGGTGACCCAGCCGCTGGTCGTCGCGGCCACGCTGCTCGCACACGAAGAGCTGACCAAGCGCGGCCTCCTGGCCGGTGCCACCACGATCGTGGCCGGCCACTCGGTCGGCGAGATCGCCGCCTACGCCATCGCGGGCGTCATCTCCGCCGACGAGGCCATCAAGCTCGCCGCCACCCGCGGCGCCGAGATGGCCAAGGCCTGCGCCCTGGAGCCCACCGGCATGGCCGCGGTGCTCGGTGGCGACGAGGCCGAGGTGCTCGCACGTCTGGAAGCCCTGGAACTGGTCCCGGCCAACCGCAACGCGGCGGGTCAGATCGTCGCGGCCGGTGCCGTCTCGGCGCTGGAGAAGCTGGCCGAGGATCCGCCGGCCAAGGCCCGCGTCCGTGTCCTGGCCACCGCCGGCGCCTTCCACACGCACTTCATGGGCTCGGCGCAGGAGCCGTACGCGGCTGCCGCGGCGACCGTCACCCCCAGCGAGCCGACCACCACGCTGCTGTCCAACGCCGACGGCCAGCCGGTCGCCGACGCCGCGGACGCCATGGCCAAGCTGGTCGCCCAGATGACCCGCCCGGTCCGCTGGGACCTGTGCTCGGAAACGATGCGGAAGCGCTTCAGTGCCGCACAGGAAGGCCAGGAAGTGACCGGCATCATCGAGTTCCCCCCGGCGGGCACCCTCACCGGTATCGCCAAGCGCGAAGTCAAGGGCGTGCCCACCTTCGCCATCAAGACCCCCGCAGATTTGGACGGACTCACCGAGTTCTGACAGGGCTGTAGGCCTGAAAAGCAACCAACCCGAATCAACCGACCCGGCACACCAAATCCGGTGTGCCGACACAACAAAAAGAAGGAGCCATCGTGGCTGCCAGTCAAGAAGAAATCATCGCCGGCCTCGCCGAGATCATCGAAGAGGTCACCGGCATCGAGCCGTCTGAGGTGACCCCCGAGAAGTCCTTCGTCGACGACCTGGACATCGACTCGCTGTCGATGGTCGAGATCGCCGTCCAGACCGAGGACAAGTACGGCGTGAAGATCCCGGACGAGGACCTGGCCGGCCTGCGCACCGTTGGTGACGTCGTCGCCTACATCCAGAAGCTCGAGGAAGAGAACCCCGAGGCTGCTGCCGCGCTGCGCGATAAGTTCAGCAAGTGACCAGGCCTTCCACGGCTAACGGAGGCTTCCCGAACGTCGTGGTGACCGCCGTGGAGGCAACCACGGCGCTCGCTGCTGACATCGAGAGCACGTGGAAGGGCCTCCTGGCAGGCGAAAGCGGCATCCGTGAGTTGACCGACGATTTCGTCACCAAGTGGGACCTTCCGGTGCGTATCGGTGGCCACCTGGTCGACGATCTCGAGGCCGAGCTCACCCGCGTCGAACTGCGCCGTAACTCGTACGTGCAGCGCATGTCGCTCGTGCTGGCGCGACGGTTGTGGAAGAACGCGGGTGCGCCCGAGGTCGATCCCGACCGTTTCGCCGTCGTGATCGGCACGGGTCTCGGTGGCGGCGAGAAGATCGTCGAAACCTACGACGCCATGAACGAGGGCGGCATCCGCAAGGTCAGCCCGCTCGCCGTTCAGATGATCATGCCCAACGGCGCGGCTGCGGTCGCCGGCTTGGAGCTGGGCGCCCGCGCCGGGGTCATCACCCCGGTGTCGGCGTGCTCGTCGGGTTCTGAGGCCATCGCCCACGGCTGGCGTCAGATCGTCATGGGCGACGCGGACTTCGCCGTCGTCGGTGGCGTGGAAGGCGGCATCGAGGCACTGCCCATCGCGGCGTTCTCGATGATGCGCGCCATGTCGACCCGCAACGACGATCCCGCGGGTGCGTCGCGGCCGTTCGACAAGGATCGTGACGGCTTCGTGTTCGGTGAAGCCGGCGCGATGATGATCATCGAGACCGAAGAGCACGCGCTGGCGCGTGGCGCCAAGCCGATCGCCCGCCTGCTGGGTGCCGGTATCACCTCGGACGCGTTCCACATGGTGGCCCCGGCAGACGGCGGCGTGCGCGCCGGTGCCGCGATGAAGCGTGCACTGGAGACCGCGGGGCTGGACGCCAAGGACATCGACCACGTCAATGCCCACGGCACTGCCACCCCGATCGGTGACACCGCCGAGGCCAATGCCATCCGCGTCGCCGGATGTCAGAACGCCGCGGTGTACGCGCCGAAGTCGGCGCTCGGCCACTCCATCGGTGCGGTCGGTGCGCTGGAGTCCGTGTTGACGGTGCTCGCGTTGCGCGACGGGGTCATCCCCCCGACGCTCAACTACGAGACGCCGGATCCCGCCATCGATCTCGATGTTGTTGCGGGCGAGCCTCGTTATGGCGACTACAAGTACGCCATCAACAACTCGTTCGGGTTCGGTGGACACAATGTCGCCCTGGCCTTTGGGCGTTATTAAGTCGAAGGGACATTGAGCAGTAATGGCAGGGGTAACCGCACAGAGGTTGTCAACGGGGAATGGTCTCCCCAATGTGGTCGTCACTGGTGTAGCCATGACGACTGCCCTGGCGACCGATGCCGAAACCACGTGGCAGAAGCTCCTTGACGGGCAGAGCGGGATCCGTCTTCTCGAAGATGACTTCATCGAGAAGTACGACCTTCCCGTCCGTATCGGTGGGCATCTGCACGAGGATTTCGACAGTGAACTGACGCGCGTCGAACTGCGTCGGCTGTCATATCTGCAGAAAATGTCGACGGTCATCGGCCGGCGAGTCTGGGAAAACGCAGGCTCGCCGGACGTTGACCCCCGACGACTGATGGTGTCGATCGGCACCGGCCTCGGCTCGACCGAGGAACTGGTCTTCGCCTACGACGGCATGCGCGAGCGCGGCCTGCGAGCGGTTTCGCCGCTGGTCGTGCAGATGTACATGCCCAACGGGGCGGCGGCCGCTGTCGGACTGGAGCGCAAGGCCAAGGCCGGGGTGTCCACCCTGATCTCGGCCTGCGCGTCCGGGTCCGAAGCCATCGCCAACGCCTGGCGCCAGCTGGTGCTGGGCGAGGCCGACGTCGCCATCACCGGCGGTGTCGAAACCAAGATCGAGGCAGTGCCGATCGCCGGGTTCGCCCAGATGCGCATCGTGCTGTCCAACACCAACGACAACCCGGCCGGTGCCTGCCGCCCGTTCGACCGCGACCGCAACGGCTTCGTGTTCGGCGAGGGTGGCGCCATGCTGGTGCTCGAGACCGAGGAACACGCCAAGGCCCGCGGCGCCAACATTCTGGCCCGCCTGATGGGCGCGAGCGTCACCTCGGACGGCTACCACATCGTGGCGCCGGACCCCAACGGTGAGCAGGCCGGCTACGCCATGACCCGGGCCATCGAACTGGCCGGGCTCGTGCCGTCCGACATCGACCACGTCAACGCGCACGCGACCGGCACCAGCGTCGGTGACGTCGCCGAGGGCGTGGCCATCAACAACGCCATGAAGGGCCACCGGCCGGCGGTGTACGCCCCCAAGTCGGCGCTGGGCCACTCGGTGGGTGCAGTTGGTGCGGTGGAGTCCATCCTCACCGTGCTCGCGCTGCGCGACGGCGTAATTCCGCCCACACTGAACCTGGACAACCTGGATCCGGAGATCGATCTGGATGTGGTCTCCAAGGCTCCGCGGCAGGGCGACTACAAGTACGCGATCAACAACTCGTTCGGGTTCGGCGGACACAACGTCGCACTCGCATTCGGCCGGTACTGAGCGACGAAGCGCATACCGCGAGATCAAGGAGATTAGAGAATGACGACCCTGGCACCTGAGGCGACGGCCGCCGAATCACTTGATCCTCGCGACCCGCTGCTGCGGCTCTCGACCTTCTTCGACCCGGGCAGCGTCAAGCCGCTGCACGAGCGCGACAAGTCGGGCGTCCTGGCCGCCTCCGGCACCGTCAACGGCGTGCACACCATCGCGTTCGCCACCGACGGCACCGTCATGGGTGGTGCCATGGGCGTTGACGGCTGCGCGCACATCGTCCGCGCCTACGACACCGCCATCGACGAGCAGGCCCCCATCGTGGGCATCTGGCACTCCGGTGGCGCCCGCCTCGCCGAGGGTGTGCGCGCGCTGCACGCGGTCGGCCAGGTCTTCGAGGCCATGATCCGGGCCTCGGGCTACATCCCGCAGATTTCGCTGGTAGTCGGCTTCGCCGCCGGTGGTGCCGCCTACGGCCCCGCCCTGACCGACGTCATCGTCATGGCCCCCGAGGGCCGCGTCTTCGTCACCGGCCCGGACGTCGTCCGCAGCGTCACCGGTGAGGACGTCGACATGGTCTCGCTCGGTGGCCCCGACACCCACCACAAGAAGTCCGGCGTGTGCCACATCGTCGCCGACGACGAACTCGACTGCTACGAGCGCGGCCGTCGCCTGGTCGGCCTGTTCAGCCAGCAGGGCCACTTCGACCGCACCAAGGCCGAGGCCGGCGACACCGACATCAAGGCCCTCATGCCCGAGTCGGCGCGTCGCGCGTACGACGTGCACCCGATCGTCGAGGCCCTGCTCGACGAGGGCGTGCCGTTCGAAGAGTTCCAGTCCAAGTGGGCGCCGTCCATCGTGGTCGGCCTGGGCCGCCTCGCCGGTCGCTCCGTCGGCGTCATCGCCAACAACCCGCTGCGTCTGGGCGGCTGCCTGAACTCCGAAAGCGCCGAGAAGGCAGCACGTTTCGTGCGGCTGTGCGACGCCTTCGGCATCCCGCTGATCGTTCTGGTCGACGTCCCCGGCTACCTGCCCGGTGTCGACCAGGAGTGGGGCGGCGTCGTGCGCCGTGGCGCCAAGCTGCTGCACGCGTTCGGTGAGGCCGTCGTCCCCCGCGTCACGCTGGTGACCCGCAAGATCTACGGCGGCGCGTACATCGCCATGAACTCGCGGTCGCTGGGCGCGACGAAGGTGTTCGCCTGGCCGGACGCCGAGGTCGCCGTCATGGGCGCCAAGGCCGCCGTCGGCATCCTGCACAAGCGCAAGCTGGCCGCCGTCGAGGACGCCGCCGAGCGTGAGGCCCTGCACGAGGAACTGGCCCTCGAGCACGAGAAGATCGCCGGTGGCGTCGACTCGGCCATCGAGATCGGCGTCGTCGACGAGAAGATCGACCCGGCCCACACCCGGTCCAAGATCACCCAGGCCCTCGCCGAGGCCCCGGCCCGCCGCGGTCGCCACAAGAACATCGCGCTGTAATCACGCGACAAACCACAAAACTGCCCCTCTCCTTAGGACGAGGGGCAGTTTTGTTTGTCCGCGATGAATTTCGCCAACCCCGGAGGTCAACACGCACATGACGCAACTGGTGAAAGTGCAGAACTTCAACGTCTCGGCGGACGGCTTCGGTGCCGGTGTCGGGCAGAGTTTCGAGCGGCCCTTCGGCCACGCCGACCCGGGCACCATGTTCGCCTGGGCCGGCGCCACCGCCAGCTGGCCCAACCGCACCGATCCGGGCGGCACCCGCGGCCTTGACGACCACCTCGTGCGCGACTTCCACCACAACATCGGCGCCGAGATCATGGGCGCGGGCAAGTTCAGCCCCTACCGCGGGCCGGCGCGGCTCGACTGGCAGGGCTGGTGGGGCGACGAACCGCCGTTCCACACCCCGGTTTTCGTGATGACGCACCACCTGCGGCCGTCGTTCACGTTGTCGGACACCACATTCCACTTCGTCGACGCGACCCCCGCCGAGGTGCTGGAACTGGCCCGAGAGGCCGCGCAGGGCAAGGACATTCGCATCGGCGGCGGGGCCACGACGGTCCGGGAGTTCCTCGACGCCGACCTGATCGACACCCTGCACATCGTGGTGTCCCCCACCGTGACGCTCGGCGAGGGCTCACGACTCTGGGAGTCCCCCGACGAGCTGCTCGACCGGTACCACTGCGACGTGGTGCCCAGCTCCAGCGGCGTCATCCACCACTTGTTCTGGCGCCGCTGAGCTTTCGGCCACTACCGCGTGGTGTAGCCGCCGTTGGCGAAGATGGTCTGGCCGGTGATCCAGTGGCCCTCGTCGGTGAGGAACACGACCAGCGGGGCGATGTCCTCGATGAGGGTCAGCCGGCCGCCCATCGCCTGCGACTTGTGGAACGCCACGCGCTCCGGGGTCTCCTGGCCGTAGAAGAACGGCGTGTCCATGGGCCCCGGACCCACGTTGTTGACGTTGATCCCGCGCGCCGCGAACTCTTTCGCGGCGGCGCGGGTGAAGTGCTCGACGGGGCTCTTGGCGCCGGCGTAGGTGCTGTAACCGTCGGTGAACGCCGCCAGCAGCGCCGTCACGATGGTGATCACCGATCCGCCGTCGTTGAGCCGGCGGCCCGCCTGCTGCAGGAAGAAGTACGCGGCCTTGGCGTTGATGTCGAACATCGAATCGTATTCGGCCTCAGTGGTTTCCACGATCGGCTTCCGCAGCACCTTGCCGACGGTGTTGATCGCGATGTCGACACCGCCGAACGCCTCGACAGCCGCGTCGAACAGCTTCTCCACGTTGCCGGGAACGGTCAGGTCGCCCTGAACCTTGATGGCCTTGGCGCCGGCGGACTCGATGGCGGCAACGGTCTGATCGGCGTCGGCCTCGGTGGCCGCGCTGTTGTAGTGCACCGCGACGTTGACGCCGCGGGCACCGAGGGTGGTGCTGATCAGGCCGCCCAGGTTCTTGGCTCCGGCGGCGACGACTGCTGTTTTACCTTCGAGATTGCTCATGTGGCCCACGCTAGCCACGGCGGACCACAATTAGAAACGAAACTTTTCTACCTATCCACAAGCAATGGTTGTAGTTAGGGTGGTCGGCATGACCAGGCCGTATCCCGATCTGCGCCGGCTGCAGCACTTCCTCGCGGTCGCCGACGCGGGCGGCTTCACCCGCGCCGCCGACCAGCTGCACCTGAGCCAGCAGGCGCTCAGCAGCTCGATCCGCCAGCTCGAAAAAGAGCTGGGCGCAACGCTTTTCGACCGGGACGGCCGCCGGGTCACCTTGACGCCGGCAGGCCGGCAGCTGCACAGCGATGCGCGCACCCTCCTGGCCGCCGCCCACACCGTCACCGACCACGTGCAGCGCGCGGCCAGCGCCGCACGGGAGAACTACGTCGTCGGCCACACGCCGGCGCTCGAGAGCGTCGAGGTGTACGCACTGCTGGAGCCGGTGATCGACGCCTACCACGACGTGTCCTTCACGTTCCGCCAGATGTTTCCGGATCAGCTGTCCCCCGCGCTGCTCGACGGCTCGATCCAGCTCGCCCTGCGCCGCGGCGTGGTGCCGGACCGCGACCTCGCCACCGCGGTGCTGGGCTATCACGCGGTGCGCGTGGCGGTGCTGAGTTCGCACCCCTTGGCGGGGCGCGACGCCGTCGACCTCACCGACCTGACCGACGAACGCATCGCACTCTGGGCACCGCCCGGCGCGTCGTACTACAGCGACCTGCTGCTCGGCGCCTGCCGCCGCGCCGGATTCGAGCCGGACTATGTCGTGAGTCGCGTACAGGGCGCGGCCACCGTGGCCGCGCCGTTGACGACGGGCGCGGTGGCGTTCGTCACGCATCCGGTGGGGCCGGTGCTGGACGGGCGGGTCACGGTCGTCGACCTCCAGCCGCCGCTGCTGCTGCCGGTGCAGGCCATGTGGCAGCGGCACACGCGCTCGCCGATCCGTGACCTGCTGCTCGCCCAGCAGGCGTAGTCAGGCGCGCGCCAGCAGCGCCTCGTCGGCAAGGTCGTCCAACTCCTTGCCCTTGGTCTCTGGCCCGAACAGATAACCGATCACGGTCAGGAGCCAGATGGCGGACAGCGCCAGATAGGGCGTCTGCACGCCGTAATGACCGATGGCCCAGCCGACGACGGTCGGCGCGGCGATCGACACGATGCGGCCGCCACCGACGGCGACACCAAAGCCGGTGCCGCGCAGCACGGTTGGGAACAGCTCGGAGATGTACGCGTCCCCGACGCCCCAGAGCCAGCCGAGGGTGGCGATGGAGATGGCACCGTAGACCTGGTATTCGGCAAGCGAATCCGACGTGGCCGCCAAGATCGCCGAACCGGCCTCGATGACGGCGCCCAGGATCGCCGAGGGCCGGCGGCCGAAGCGGTCGGCCAACGCGGTGCCGATGAAGACGAAGACGACCTGCAGCAGGAAGAACACCAGGGCGTAGCGAATCGCATCGGTGGTGGACGCGTGGAATCTCTTGACGATGTAGGTGGTCAGGAACAGCGTCGAGCCCCAGTAGCCGACCGCATTGGCGGTGTAGATCAGCCAGCCCACGACCAGCCGCCGCCGTACGCCAGGTAGCTGCCACAGCTTCGCTCGCGGAATGCCGTCGCGCTTCCGTGTCTCGTTGACCTCGGTGTAGCGCGGTGATTCCGTGATGCCCTGGCGGACAAGGAACAGGATGATGGCCGGGACGATCGCCACGATGAACGACGCCTGCCAGCCGAACCGCGGCACCAGCACCAGCGCGACGGCGGCCGCGAGGACGTAACCGAGCGAGAACAACGAGAAGATCACGCCGCCCACCCCGATCGCGCGGGTCTTGGTCGGCCACACCTCGGCGGTATAGGGGGCGCCCACCGCCAGCTCGCCGGCACCGCCCACACCGGTGAGGAAGCGCAGGCCGGTGAACGCGGCCAGATTGGTGGTGATGCCCGCCAGTGCCGTGGTGATGCCGTAGAGCAGGATCGACGCACCGAGCGTGGTCTTGCGGCCCCACCGGTCGGCGGCGATACCGAAACCGATGGTGCCGATGGTGTAGCCGACCAGGAAGATCGACCCGATGTACCCGGCCTGGGCCTCGGTGATCTGCAGGGTCTTCTTGATCTCGGGCAGGACCAGGCCGTAGATGTTCACGGCGTAGGAGTCGAAGCCGTACCCCAGCCCCGCCGTCACCGCCACAAACAACGCCGGTTTGAACGGCTGCGACTTCCGCGGGGGCGAATCGACCTGTGTCTCTTCCAGATTCGCGGACATCTGTCGACGGTATCGGGCACCGGACGGCGTCCGAAGATTCAGAATCGCCCGGATCGCAAGTGGTTCAGATCTGCCCGTGATTGGGCGGCGCGACACCGGAGAGCTCCCACGCGCCGATGTGGTGGTACTTCCAGTCGACGGGGTCGTGCACGCTGTGGGTCCGCGCATTGCGCCAGTGCCGGTCGAGGTCGTGGCGGCGGTCGGTGCCGCTCGCGCCGGTCAACGCGAACAGCTGACTGGCGACGTCGACGGCCACGTCACTGGCGAAGGCCTTGGCCTGCGCAACCGCAATCGAGCCGTGCGCGGCGGCGTCGGGATCGGCGACATCGAGCCCGATGTCTTCGAGTTCGCCTGCGGCCCAACGTAACAGCTGGGTCGACGCGCGCGTCCGGGTGGCGAGCTGACCGAACCGCAGCAGGATGTGCGGATCGTCGCTCGCGGCCTTGGCGCCGCCGTAGCGCACCGCCTCGAAGAACGGCCGGCTGCGGGTGCGGACGAACTCGGCGGCATCGGCCAGGGCACCCTCGGCGATGCCGGCTTCGATGGCGGTGTGCACCAGCTGCGCGCGGGCACCGAGCAGTTGCGGCTTCTCGAATGCCGACCAGTAGGGCACCACCAGATCGCTGTCGACGGCGACGCCGTCGAGCGTGGTGGTGCCACTCACGGTCGAGCGCTGCCCCATGGCGGCCCAGTCCTCGTCGATCGACACCCCGGGGGCGTCACGTTCGACGAAGGCCAGCACGAGACGGTCGGCGGGATCGAGCGCGCTGACCGCCAGCCACCGCGACGTGATGGCACCGGTGCAGTAGTACTTGGTGCCGTCGAGTCGCCACCGCGCACCGTCCTTGACCAGGCGCGTCTTGAGGTCCTGGGCATGGTGACCGCCGCGCTCGGCGAGCACCGGGGCGATGCGCGCGCCGTCGACGACAGCCGGCAGGATTCGGGCCCGCTGCAGTGGTGTGCCGAGCAGGCGCAGGATGTCCACCGCCAGGTAGTGACCCTGCGGCGTCTGCGCCAGCGCGGGATCCGCGGCCGCGACGATCCTGATGACCTCGGCCAGCGTACGCGGCCCGAGCCCGTCTCCCCCGTCGTCGATCGGCACCGTGACGGCCGGCAGGCCCAGCTTGTCGAACTCGGCCACTTCGGCGCGGGGTACCGCACCGGCCCGATCACGTTCTGCCGCACCGGGCTTCACCGATGCCGCGAACTCTTCCGCGACGGCGACGACTTCGGCGTGGCTCCGGGGAGCCCGGGTGCGGGCCATGTCTCAGGAGTGCCGATCAGCGAGCAGGCCGCGCTCCGCCAGGATCGGGATGACGCCCTCGCCGAAGCTGAAGGCCTCTTCCAGATGCGGATACCCGGACAGGATGAACTCGTCGAGGCCCAGCTCGTGGTACTCGGCGATGCGGTCGGCGACCTGCTCATGACTGCCGACCAGTGCGGTGCCGGCGCCACCACGGACCAGACCGATACCGGCCCACAGGTTGGGCGAGACCTCCAGGTTGTCGGTCCGACCGCCGTGGAGGGCCGACATCCGGCGTTGCCCCTCGGACTGCGAGCTGCGCTGCACCTGCTGGGCGCGCTTGATGCTCTCGGGATCGAGGCCCGCGAGCAGTTTGTCGGCCTGCGCCCACGCCTCCTCTTCCGTGGGGCGGCTGATGACGTGCAGCCGAATCCCGAACCGCAGTTCCCCGGCAGCGCGCCGCGCTCGGCCCAGGTTCTTGACCTGGTGACGCACGGCGTCGAGCTTCTCGGCGACCTGAGCGGGCGGCTCACCCCAGGTCAGATACACGTCGGCGTGTTCGGCGGCCACTTCCAGCGCTTCGGCCGACGAGCCGCCCAGGTAGATGTCCGGCCAGGTCTCGGCCGGGATGATCGTCGCGTTCTCCACGGACAGGTGCTTGCCGGTGAAGGTGACCGGCTCGCCGGACCACAGCTGCCGGAAGATCGTGAGGAACTCGGCGGCCCGCTCGTAGCGCTCCGACTTGCCGAGGTAGTCGCCGAAGCGGCGCTGCTCGATGTCATCACCACCGGTGACGACGTTGAGCAGCAATCGGTTTCGCGAGATGCGCTGGTAGGTGGCGGCGGCCTGGGCGACCAGGGTCGGCGCCTGCAGCCCCGGCCGGAAGGCCACGAGGTACTTGAAGTGTTCGGTCCGCTGGGTCAGCGCTGCCGTGAACACCCAGGCGTCCTCACACCAGCTGCTGGTGGGGGTCAGCGCGCCGGTGAACCCGAGTTTCTCCGCGGCGCCGGCCACCAGGCTGAGGTAGTCGAGGTCGGGAGCCCGATCCGCGCCGAAGGCGTCGGCCCGGCTGCCTGCGCCACCGACCGCGTTGCCGAGACTCAGGTCGGTGCGCGAGTCACCGTTGGTCGGCAGGAACCAGTGCAATGTGATTGCCATCGGTCTACCGCGAGAACTCGACGCGACTGCCGTTGCGAGTGGTCGTGGTCAGAACAGGCATTTCTCAACTCCCGGGAACGTGATGCCACCACAAGAGAAGAGCAGTGGCGAATGCAGACTTCTCTCCGGAATCTAGAGCCAAGCGCCGTCACCGGGAACTGCCGTTGACTCCGATCCCGGTGCCGCGACAGGCGTGACCACCGGACGTGGCTGCGATTCCGTCAGAATCATGCTGATTCCAACACGGGTCTTGGAGCTAGATGAACTCCTGTGCCACCTCGGCGACGCGGTCGCGGTCGGCGTCGACGAGCCCGATCCGGGTCCGGCGGTCCAGGATGTCGTCGGCGGTCAGCGCGCCTTCGTGCGTGACGGCGTATTCGAATTCGGCGCGGGTGACGTCGATGCCGTCGGCCACCGGCTCGGTGGGACGCTCACACGTGGCGGCGGCGAACACGTTCGGCGCCTCGGCGCCGTAGCGCGCCACGAGCGACTCCGGCAGCGCCGCAAGACGATCCACTGACACCGGGTTCTCCGGAGCGCCGACCAGCGGCAGATTCCGGGTCCGGCACTCCCCCGCGCCGAGCCCGCGCAGCGACATCGCCCGATTCAGCACATCCTCGGCCATGTACCGGTATTCGGTGAGCTTGCCACCGATGACGCTGAGCACACCGCTGCCGGACACGACGACGGCGTGATCGCGCGACACGTCGGCGGTGTTGCCCTCGCCGGTATCGATCAATGGCCGCAGCCCCGCGTAGGCACCCAGGACGTCGTCCGGCCCCAGGCTCGTCGCCAGCGCGGTGTTGACGGTGTCGAGCAGGAACGTGATCTCGGCCGGAGTCGGTTGCGGCACATCCGGAATGGGGCCGGGCGCGTCCTCGTCGGTGAGGCCGAGGTAGACGCGGCCGAGCTGTTCGGGCATGGCGAAGACGAACCGGTTGAGCTCGCCCGGGATCGGAACCGTCAGCGCCGCAGTCGGATTGCCGAACGCCGCGGCGTCGAACACCAGGTGGGTGCCGCGGCTGGGCCGCAGCTTGATCGCGCCGTCGAGCTCACCGGCCCACACGCCGGCGGCGTTGATCACCGCGCGCGCCGTCAGATCGAAAGTTTCCCCGGTGAGTTGGTCGGTCAGCCGCACCGAGGTGCCGGTGGCGTCGGACGCCGCCACCCGGGTCAGGATGCGGGCGCCATGCTGGGCGGCGGTGCGCGCCACCGCGGTGACCAGACGGGCGTCGTCGATCAGTTGGCCATCGTAGGCGAGCAACGCGCCGTCGAGTCCGTCGCGGCGCACCGCGGGCACCAACTCCGCCGCGCGGGCCGCGTCGACCCGTCCCGACCGCGGCAGGATCGACGCCGATGTGCCGGCCAGCCGGCGCAGGCCGTCGCCGGCGATGAATCCGGTACGCACCAAAGCCCTTGAGGCCCGGTTAATCTCGGACAGCAGCGGCACGAGTTGCGGCATGGCGTGCACGAGGTGCGGGGCGTTGCGGCTCATCAGGATGCCGCGCTCGATGGCGCTGCGCCGGGCGATGCCCACGTTTCCGGTGGCCAGGTAGCGCAGGCCGCCGTGCACGAGTTTGGAACTCCACCGGCTGGTGCCGAACGCCAGGTCGTGCTTCTCGACGAGCACCGTCGACAGTCCGCGGGTCGCGGCGTCCAGCGCGATGCCCACGCCGGTGATGCCGCCGCCGATGACGACGACGTCGACGGTCTCGCCGTCCGCCAGCGCCGTCAGCTCGGCTGTGCGGCGGGCGGCGTTGAGGGCACTGCTGCTCATGGTTTCAGGTATCCGTTCAGGGAGTGCGCGAGTTCGATGTCCAGCGCGGCAACGTCGAGGACAGGCGCGACCATCTGCGCCGACTGGATGGCGGACTGGACGATCAGCAGGCACATGGCGGCGAGTTGCCTGGGGTCGCCGGGGCGGACGCTGCCGTCGGCCTGCGCCGTGGCGAGCGCGCCGGCCAGCACTTCCAGCAGGATCTGCTGGCTGGTGCCCATGCGCTGCGAGATGTAGACCATCGCCAGCGCGGGTGCGCTGCTCAGGACGGACATGATGACTTCGTCGGCGCGCAGCCGCTCCGCCATGCCGACCATGCGTTTGACGATCGCCTCGCGGTCGTCGCCAGTGACGGCAACCTCATTGAGCGCGTTGGTGATTCGTGCCGTCAGCAGCGCCGCGAGGATCGCCTGCGTGTCCGGCCAGCGCCGGTACACCGTCGGCCGGCTGACGCCGGCACGACGTGCGATCTCGGCCAACGTCACGCGATCCACGCCGAAGGCGATCACGCAATCAGCCGCAGCGTCGATGATTCGGGCATCCAGAGAATCCCGAGCTTCATCGTTACTGATTGACATCATGTGTAATACTGTAACGCATGACCGCGACACGTGACCACCTCGAACCGCCGATGAAGTGGAACGCCTGGGGTGACCCCGCTGCAGCCAAGCCCCTGTCCGACGGCATCCGCGGCCTGCTGACCGCGGCCCTGGGCATCGACGCGACGCCGGCCGACGAGCTCGAGGCCGACCAGGTCACGTTGCGCCCGTCCGCCCTGGCGGACGCCGACCGCGTTGCACTCGCGGCGATCGTCGGCGACGAGTTCTGCCGAACCGACGATCACGACCGCCTGCTGCGGGCCGGCGGCAAGTCGACACTGGACCTGTTGCGCCGCAAGGACACCGGCGAGCAGGACGCAGCGGACGCGATCCTGCTGCCCGGCTCCGAGGACGAGATCGCCCGGGTGCTCCAGTACTGCACCGAACACCGCATCGCCGTCGTCCCGTTCGGTGGTGGCACCAGTGTGGTCGGCGGACTCGACCCGATCCGGAACGGCTTCAGCGCCGTCGTATCGCTGGACCTGCGCCGCCTGGACCGGCTGGTCGGGCTCGACAAGGAATCCGGCGAGGCCGAGCTCGAGGCCGGCGTCACCGGCCCCCAGGCCGAGGAACTCCTTGGCGCCGAGGGCTTTTCGCTCGGCCACTTCCCGCAGAGCTTCGAATTCGCGACCATCGGCGGGTTCGCCGCGACGCGGTCGTCGGGGCAGAACTCGGCCGGCTACAACCGGTTCGACGACATGGTGCGCGGACTCACCGTCGTCACCCCGGCCGGCGTCCTGGACCTGGGCCGCGCCCCCGCGTCGGCAGCCGGGCCCGACCTGCGTCAGCTGATCGTCGGCTCGGAGGGCACCTTCGGCGTCATCACCCGGGTGCGGGTGCGCGTGCACCCGGTGCCCGAGACCACCCGCTACGAGGCGTGGTCCTTCCCCGACTTCGCCACCGGCGCAGCGGCTTTGCGCGCCGTCGTGCAGACCGGCACCGGCCCGACGGTCATCCGCCTGTCCGATGAGGTGGAGACCGGCATCAACCTGGCCACCACCGACAGCATCGGCGAGCAGACCATCACCGGTGGCTGCCTGGCCATCACGCTGTTCGAAGGCACGGCCGCGCACACCGAGAGCCGCCACGACGAGACGCGTGCGCTGCTGGCCGCTCAGGGTGGCACCTCGCTCGGCGAGGCCCCGGCCCGCGCGTGGCAGCACGGCCGGTTCGGCGCCCCGTATCTACGCGACTCACTGCTCACGGCCGGCGCCCTGTGCGAGACCTTGGAGACCGCGACGACGTGGTCCAACGTGCCGGCGCTGAAGGCGGCCGTCACCGAGGCCCTCACCAGCTCGCTACAGGAAAGCGGCACACCGGCTTTGGTGATGTGCCACATCTCGCACGTCTACCCCACCGGTGCCTCGCTGTACTTCACGGTCGTGGCCGGCCAGCGCGGCAACCCCATCGAGCAGTGGCGCGCGGCGAAAACCGCGGCGTCCGAGGCCATGGTGCGCTGCGGCGCCACCATCACCCACCACCACGCCGTCGGCGCCGACCACAAGCCGTGGATGACGGCCGAGGTCGGCGACCTGGGCGTCGAGGTACTGCGCGCCGTCAAGAACGTGCTCGATCCCGGCGGAATCCTCAACCCGGGCAAGCTGATCCCGTGAGAGTCACCCTGCTGACCAACCCCGCCTCGGGCCAGGGACGCGGCTCGGCGGCAGCGCAGCGCGCCGTCGTGCGGCTGCAACGCCGCGGTGTCGACGTGGTCGAGCTGATCGGGTCCGACGCCGCCCATGCCCGCCAACTGCTCGACGAGGCACTCGACCACGGCACCGACGCGGTGGTGGTGGCCGGCGGTGACGGCATCATCTCCCTTGCGCTGCAGGCACTTGCGCAGGGCGACGTGCCGCTCGGCATCATCCCGGCCGGCACCGGCAACGACCATGCCCGCGAGTTCGAGATTCCGCGCGACGACCCGGAAGCCGCCGCCGACATCATCGCGACAGGCCGCACCCGCACCATCGACCTGGGCCGGATCGAGGGCGCCGACGGCACCGTCCGCTGGTTCGGCACGGTGATGTCAGCAGGCTTCGACTCGCTGGTCACCGATCGCGCCAACCGGATGACGTGGCCGCGGGGCCGGATGCGCTACAACGCGGCCATGCTGGTCGAGCTGTCGCAGTTGCGGCTGCACACGGCGCGGGTCAGTTTCGACGGCGGTCCCGAGCAGGAAATCCCCGTGACACTGGCGACTTTCGGCAATGGCAAGAGCTATGGCGGCGGCATGCTGATCTGCCCGGGCGCCGACCTGGGCGACGGCCTGCTCGATGTCACGATGGCGGCCTCGGCGTCGCGCACCAAACTGATCCGGCTGTTCCCCACGGTGTTCAAGGGCACGCATGTCCACCTCGACGAGGTGACCACGCGGCGGGCCCGAACCGTCACCATCGACGTGCCGGGCATCAACGCCTATGCCGACGGCGAATACGTGTGCCCGCTGCCGGTGACGGTGTCCGCGGTGCCCAACGCGCTGCGGGTCCTGGTTCCGTAGTCCGGCGGTCGTCAGTCCTGCGTAGCGGCAAGCAGCGCAAGCAGATTCATCAACCGGGTGATGGCGCCGGTGACCGGCCGGGCCGGCAGTGTCGGATCGACGGCACGCTGAATCCCGAGCCCGATGCCGGCGCTGAGAAACAGGTTGCCGATGTCGTCGAAGCTGTCGATCACCCCGGCGGCGACCATCTGCTCTTCGCCGAGCCCCAAATCGACCGCGAGCGAACGCAATACGTCGACGACCATCTGAGCGGCTTCGTTGCGAAGGTCCGTGACCATCTGCCCCAACTCGGGATCGTTGCGCGACAGCACCACGAATTCGAGTTCCAGCATCGTCCAGCCCACGTCGCCGGCGGTCCGTTCCAGCCAGGCGTTCACCGCCTCGACGCGGCTCGGCACATCGGCATCCGACATCGCCAGCTCTGACATCTCGGCGAACTTCTCGCGGTGGATGGCCTCGAGCACCTCCCGGCACAGGACCGGCTTGCTGCCGAAATTCGAATACACCGCGCCCTTGCTGTAGCCGGCGTCGTCGGCGATGTCCTCGAGGCTCGTGGAGGCATAACCGTGCTCGAGAAACCGGGCCTTCGCCGCGTCGAGCAGTTCGGCACGCGTCTGTTCCTGACGCTGCACCCTGGTCAATCGCGGCATGCGTTGATATTAATGGTTTGCGATACCGGGAGTACTGGCTTTACTCGGAGAATTCGGATACCGTGAGTATTCGAACGAGCCAGCAAGGCTCCTACCAGCAGATTCGAGGCTATCGATGCAGCTAGCACGACGCGCCATGTCACTCGACGGCGCCACAGTCATCATCACCGGAGGTGCCAGGGGCATCGGCGCCAAGACCGCCGAGCTGTTCTCTCAGCACGGCGCCACCGTGTGGATCGGCGACGTCGACGCCGACATCGCCGAGCAGACGGCCCGCAAAATCCCCCGCTGTCGCAGCGCACGCCTCGATGTCACCCGGCGTGACTCCTGGGACCAGTTCGTCGGGCAGGTGGTCAAGGAGTCCGGCCGCATCGACATCCTTATCAACAACGCCGGCGTGATGCCGCTGGGCGCTTTCGAGTCCGAAGCCGAGGCCACGACCGACCTGATCCTCGACGTCAACGTCCGGGGCGTGCTCAACGGCATGCGGGCAGTGATCCCGCTGATGATCACGCGCGGCAGCGGCCACGTCGTGAACATCGCATCGATGGCGGGCATGATTCCCGTCCCGGGCATGGTGACCTACAACGCCAGCAAGTTCGCCGCCGTCGGGGCGTCGCTGGCGGCGAGAACCGAATACGCCGGAACGGGCGTCACCGTGTGCGCGGTGCTGCCGTCAGCAGTCCGCACCGAACTGTCCTCCGGCGTCCAACTCGGCGGCGGCATGCCGACGGTCGACCCGGAAGATGTCGCGCAGGCGGTCCTCAAGACGTTGCGCACCAAGGCCGCCCGGACCTCGGTACCCCAATGGGTGGCACCAGGCTGGGCTCTGGTCGACGCGCTGGTGCCGGAGTTCGTCCAGCGTGCGGCACGCGCGCTCATCGACGATCGCCGCGCCCTGACCGCCCTCGACCCCGTCGGCCGTTCGGCCTACCTGGATCGGATCGAGCGGCAGTCGAAAGACCATGATGTCGAGTCGAACTCGGAAGCGCGCCGATGAAGCGGGCGCTCGTCATCGGCTGCGGCGGGACCATCGGCGGCGCCTGGATCGTCGCGGCCCTGCACGCCCTCCAGGAGCAGACCGGTTGGGACCCGCGGGAAGCCTCGGTGTTGCAGGGCACCTCGGCGGGCGCCGAGATCGTCACGATGCTCGGCGGCGGCGCGTCCGTCGACGACCTGGTCGCGATGCACCGCGGCACCAGTACCGACGAACGTCTGCGCCGGCACATCGAGGCGACGCCGCCGAGCCTGCCGCCGCTGCCGGCACCCCGCCTGCTCAACCCCGCACTTCTGCGCAGTCAGAACGGCCTGGCCGCGGTCACCGGCATCGCACCGACCGGCCGCGGCAACGCAGACTGGCTGCAGCACTTGGCATCTGGCTTCGCCAACAAATCGGGTTGGCTGGATCACCCGGGCGCCCGCATGGTGGCATTCGACTACCAGCGCGGCGAGCGGGTGGCTTTCGGCGCCCCCGGCGCGCCGAAAGCCACGGCGGGCGAAGCACTCCGGGCGTCATGGGGTGTCCCCGGCTGGATGCCACCGGTCCGTATCGGCGATCGCACGTTCGTCGACGGCGGCGCCGCGTCCACCGCGTCGGTCGACCTCATCAGCCCTGACGACGCCGACCTCATCTACGTCATCACGCCGATGGCCTCCGAAAGCGGCGTTCGCGCACCGGGGTTGGGCGGCATCCTCGAACACCGACTGCTGCGCCGCCCGATGTCCACCGTGCTGGATGCCGAAGTCGCCACCGCCCGGGCCCGCGGCATCGAGGTCGTCGTGATCCAACCGGACGCCGACGATCTGGCCGGCCTGGGTGCCAACTTCATGCTGCGCGGCAAGCGGCGCGCGGCGTTCGAATCCGCCATGACCACCGCACCGAACACGGTGCGTCGAGCCTGGGAGTCCTGATGAGCACACGTGATCCGCGCATCGTCATCATCGGCGCCGGCGTCGCCGGGATCGCCTCCGCGTACACCTTCCAGCAGGCCGGGTTCACCAACTTCACCATCCTGGAGAAGGGTTCGGACGTCGGCGGGGTGTGGCACTGGAACCGCTACCCCGGGCTGACGTGTGATGTGCCGTCGCACATCTACCAGTTCGCCTTCGCGCCCAAGCCCGACTGGAGCCATATCTGGGCCGGTGGCCAGGAGATTCAGGAGTATCACCGCGACGTCGTCGAGCGCTTCGGGCTCGACAAGCACCTGCGCCTCAACACCGAGGTCACGGCGCTGCACTACAACCAGGACGAACACACCTGGACCGTCACGACCCAGAACGAGACGCTGACAGCCGATTTCGTCATCTGTGCCACGGGCGTGCTGCACCACCCCTTCACGCCGGACATCCCCGGCATGGACGCCTTCGAGGGCACCGTCGTGCACACCGCCCGGTGGGATCCCGAACTCGAGACCGCGGGCAAGCGCATCGCCGTGATCGGCACCGGGTCGACCGGCGTGCAGGTGGTTTCGGCGTTGCAGCCCACCGCCGGCAGGCTGCTGCACTTCGCGCGGTCGCCGCAGTGGATGCTGTGGGCACCGATGAAGTTGCCGCAGCTGGGTGCCGTCACCGCGCTGCTGCGCGCCATGCCGCAGCTGTATCAGGCTGTCGCCGAACGCATTCCGCTGTGGGGTTCGAGCGTTCTCGTCGACATCGTGACCAAGCCGACGTGGCGTCGCAAGCTGGTGCAGCAGTACGCCCGACTGAGCCTGCGGGCCCAGGTCCGCGACCCGAAGTTGCGTGCCGAGCTGACGCCCGACTACCAGCCGCTGTGCAAACGGCAGGTGTTGTCGGGCACGTACTACCAGGCGATCAAGGCCCCCAATGCCCAACTCGTCACCGATCGCATCGCGGAGTTCACGCCCACCGGCATCCGCACCACGGAGGGCGAGCACCACAGGATCGATATCGCCGTGCTGGCCACCGGTTTTCAGGCGCACAACTACATGCGTCCGATGCAGGTGGTGGGGCGCGACGGCGTCACCCTGGACGACGCCTGGGTCAAAGGCCCGCGCGCCTACCGGATGACCGCGATCCCCGGCTTCCCGAATCTGTTCACCGTGCTGGGCCCGAACTCACCCACGGGGTCCATCTCGCTGCAGTACACCGCGGAACTCACCGCGCGGTACATCGTGAAGTGGCTCAAGCGTTTCGAGCGTGGCGAGATCAACGAGGTCGAAGTGACCGAGGCGGCCACCGACGAATTCAACGCCGCCGCTGTCGAGGCCATGGAGCCGACGGTGTGGAACACCGGCTGCAACTCCTGGTACTTCAGCGAAGGCGGCACCATCGACCTGTGGCCGTTCGACGTCGCCACGATCACCAGCATGCTGAGCGAGCCCGAACCGGAGCACTACCGGGTCAGCTAGCCGGGGATGGATCGGCGCGTAGAACTCTATCGACCGCGAAGGTGCACGTGGATCGCGAATCTCGCCGGTTCGGCGAGCTGTGTGCACGCTCGCGTCGATGCGACAGCCGCGTGGACCGGTCGAACTAGCCGACGCCCCGGTTCAGCCAGCTGACCTCGCCGACCTCGGCGCCGCCGCCGCGATACGGCTCCAGCGCCTCGTCCCAGGCGGTGCCGAGCACGGTGTCGAGTTCAGCGGCGAGCATGTCGGCGCCGCCCTCCATCAGCGCGCGCAGCCGCTGCTCGCCGACCACGGTGTCGCCGTTGGCGCTCATCGATCCGCTCCACAGGCCCAGCGTCGGGGTGTGGCACCAGCGGTGGCCGTCGACGCCGGTGCTCGGATCCTCGGTCACCTCGAAGCGCAGCACCGACCACGACCGCAAAGCGCTGGCGAGTTGAGCTCCGGTGCCGACGGGTCCCATCCAATTGGTGATGGCGCGCAGCTGACCGGGCATGGCGGGTTGGGGCGTCCACTTGAGGTTCGCCCGCGCCGACAGAGTCGACGAAAGTGCCCACTCCACATGCGGGCATACCGCCGCGGGAGAGGCATGGATATACACCACGCCCGTCGTCGCGTCGGCGAGTTGGTTCGACGCACGCATCATCTGCTCCTTCAGCTACACGAGGGACGTCTTCCCCAACGACCTGGTGTTGCTGAAATGTTGCAGTTGTTTAGTGCGTGTCTATTGTGCCGCCTGAGACCCCTGTTGCGCTAGTCTGTCGCGCAATCTCTCAGGACGGCCACAGAATCGCACCGCGATCAGGGGCGTTGCCGACTCGGTGTCGACGATCCCGGCAATTGCCGAACAGACGCCAACACCCGCGCGGCGCACCAGCGCGCCATCTATCTTCTAAGCCGTGACTGCCCTGGACCGGTTCTTCGAGATCTCCGCACGCGGCTCGACCGTCGCTGCTGAACTGCGCGGCGGCGCGGTGACCTTCATCGCGATGGCGTACATCATCGTGCTGAACCCCATCATCCTGTCGAGCACGGCAGACATCGCCGGGCACAAGCTCCCGTTCGGCCAGGTCTCGGCGGTGACATCACTGGCGGCCGGCGCCATGACGATCCTGTTCGGCGTCGTCGCGCGCCTGCCCTTCGCGTTCGCCGCCGGCCTCGGCATCAACTCGTTCCTGGCCAGCTCCGTGGTCGGCGTCCTGACGTGGCCGGAAGCCATGGGGCTGGTGGTCATCGAAGGCCTCATCATCGTCGCGATGGCCGTCACCGGCCTGCGGCGCATGATCTTCGATGCCGTGCCCATGCCGCTGAAACTGGCCATCACCGCAGGCATCGGGCTGTTCATCATGTTCATCGGCCTGGTCAACGCCGGCTTCGTCGCGTCGACCGGGCATCCGTCGCCGCCGCTGGGCCTGGGCGCCGGCGGCACCGGCTCGGTCCGCGCCATCCCGACCCTGGTCTTCGTGTTCACCCTGCTGACCTCCGGTGTGCTGGTGGCCCGCAAGGTGCGGGGCGGCATCCTCATCGGCCTCATCTCGGGCACCGTGCTGGCCGCCATCATCGAGGCGATCTGGCACCTCGGCTCGGCGACGGAAAAGCCCGGCGGCTGGAGCCTGTCCGTCCCGACGCTGTCCGGTTCGCCGTTCGCGGTGCCCAACCTGTCCCTGATCGGTCACGTGGACTTCGGCAGCTTCGGCCGGATCGGCGCCATCGCCGCGCTCATGCTGGTGTTCACGCTGCTGTTCACCAACTTCTTCGACGCCATGGGCACCATGACGGGACTGTCCCGGCAGGCCGGTCTGTCCGACGAACACGGCAACTTCCCGCGCCTGCAGTCCGCCCTGGTGATCGAGGGCACCGGCGCCGTGGTCGGCGGCGCGGTGTCGGCATCGTCCAACACGGTGTTCGTCGAATCGGGCACCGGCATCGGCGAAGGCGCCCGCACCGGTCTGGCCAGCCTGGTGACCGGTGGATTGTTCCTGGCCGCAATGTTCTTGACGCCGCTGACGGAGATCGTGCCCACCGAGGTCGCCGCCGCCGCGCTGGTCATCGTCGGCACACTGATGGTCTCGGTGCTCCGCGAGATCGACTTCTCCGACTTCTCGGTGGCCCTGCCGGTCGTGCTGACCGTGGCCGTCATGCCGCTGTCCTACTCGATCGCCAACGGCATCGGCGTCGGCTTCATCGCCTGGGCGGTGCTGCGCGCGGCGTCGGGCCGCATCAAGGAGATCAGCCCGCTGCTGTGGATCGTCGCCGCCGGGTTCCTGCTGTTCTTCGCGCGCGGCTGGATCGACAGCATGATCGGGGTCGTCCGCTAGGCGAACTCGCGCAGAACCGCGGCGGACACTTCCGGCCAGACGGCGTGCGTCCAGTCGCCGAAATCGCGGTCCGTCAGCACGACAAGCGCCAGGTCCGCTTCGGGATCCACCCAGAGGAACGTCCCCGACTGACCGAAGTGGCCGAACGTCCGGCCCGAGTTGCCCGCCGCCGTCCAGTGCGGCTGCTTGCCGTCCCGAATCTCGAAACCCAGACCCCAGTCGTTCGGGCGCTGCGATCCGAATCCCGGCAGCACGCCGTCGAGACCCGGGAACTGCACCGAGATCGCGTCGGCATGCATGGGCGTCGACACCAGGGCGGGACGCAGCAGGTCACCGGCGAATGCCGCCAGGTCGGCCACCGTGGACCAGGCGCCGTAGCCGGCGGTTTCGGCCGCGCCCGGCAGGTCGGAATCGCTCATCCCCAGCGGCTCGAAAACCGCTTCCCGCAGGTACTGCGCGAATTCGATGCCGGACTCGTGCTGCAGCACCTGAGCCAGTACCGCGAACCCGACATTCGAGTAGATGCGGCGCGTGCCGGGCGCGGCGATGGCGTCGGGTGTCTGCATCGCGAGACCCGAGGTGTGTGCCAGGAGGTGGCGCACCGTCGACCCGGGCGGGCCGGCCGGGGTGTCCAACTCGACGACGCCCTCTTCGATCGCGATCTGCGCGGCGCGGGCCACCAGAGGCTTGGTCACCGACGCGAGCCGGAACGCGCGGTCGACGGGTCCGTGCGTGGCGAGCACACCGGCGGGCGACACGACCGCCGCCGCGGCGTTCGGTACCGGCCAGGAATCCAGCAGCTCGAGAGCGGTCACGTCATCGACCCTGTCACACATCGCAGCGCCGATGGGCGGGCGCCGAGCCGCCGTTGACCAGACATTTGTATGGACACCATTCCAACCCTTCCCGGAGGCATTAGGTTATAGCCATGAGTCAGACAGTGCGTGGTGTGATTTCCCGGGCCAAGAAGCAGCCCATCGAGCTCGTCGACATCGTCATCCCCGATCCCGGACCCGGTGAGGTCGTCGTGGACATCATCGCCTGCGGGGTGTGCCATACCGACCTCACCTACCGCGAGGGCGGCATCAACGACGAATATCCCTTCCTGCTCGGCCACGAAGCCGCCGGCACCGTCGAGTCGGTCGGCGAGGGCGTCACCCACGTCGCCCCCGGCGACTTCGTCATCCTCAACTGGCGCGCCGTGTGCGGCGAGTGCCGCGCCTGCAAGCGCGGCCGCCCGCACCTGTGCTTCGACACCTTCAACGCCACCCAGAAGATGACGCTGACCGACGGCACCGAACTGACCCCCGCCCTGGGCATCGGGGCCTTCGCCGACAAGACCCTCGTGCACGAACGCCAGTGCACCAAGGTCGATTCCGAGGCCGACCCGGCCGTCGCCGGACTGCTGGGCTGCGGCGTGATGGCCGGCATCGGCGCCGCCATCAACACCGGCGGCGTGACGCGTGACGACACCGTCGCGGTCATCGGCTGCGGCGGCGTGGGCGACGCGGCCATCGCCGGCGCCGCCCTGGTCGGCGCCAAGCGCATCATCGCCGTCGACACCGACAACAAGAAGCTGCACTGGGCCCGCGAGTTCGGCGCCACCCACACCATCAACGCCCGCGACCTCGACGCCGTCGAGACCATCCAGGACCTGACCGACGGTTTCGGCGCCGACGTCGTGATCGACGCCGTCGGCCGGCCCGAGACCTGGAAGCAGGCGTTCTACGCCCGCGACCTCGCCGGAACCGTTGTCCTCGTGGGTGTTCCGACGCCCGACATGACCCTCGAGATGCCGCTGATCGACTTCTTCTCCCACGGCGGGTCGCTGAAGTCGTCGTGGTACGGCGACTGCCTGCCCGAACGCGACTTCCCCACCCTCATCAGCCTGTACCTGCAGGGCCGGCTCCCGCTGGAGAAGTTCGTCACCGAACGCATCGGGCTCGACCAGATCGAGGACGCCTTCCACAAGATGCACAGCGGCGAGGTGCTGCGCTCGGTGGTGGTCCTCAAATGAGTGCCATCCAGCGCGTCGTCACCAGCGGCACCTTCAGCCTGGACGGCGGCACCTGGGACGTCGACAACAACATCTGGCTCGTCGGCGACGACACGGACGTCATCGTGTTCGACGCCGCCCACACCGCCGCGCCCATCATCGAGGCGGTGAACGGCCGCAACGTCGTCGCCGTCGTCTGCACCCACGGCCACAACGACCACATCACCGTCGCCCCGGAACTGTCCGCGGCCCTCGACGCCCCGGTGCTGCTGCACCCGGCCGACGAGATGCTGTGGCGGGATGTCCACCCGGACAACCCTTTTCACACCGTGGACGACGACCAGGTGCTCACCGTGGGCGGCCTGGAGATCAAGGCCATCCACACCCCGGGGCACTCCCCCGGCTCGGTGTGCTGGCACATCCCCGAACTGGGCGCGGTGATCTCGGGCGACACCCTGTTCCACGGCGGCCCCGGCGCGACCGGCCGCTCGTACTCGGATTTCCCGACCATCCTGGCGTCGATATCGGAGAAGCTCGGCAAGCTGCCCGGCGACACTGTCGTCTACACCGGCCACGGTGACACCACGACCATCGGCGGCGAGCTGGTCCACTACGACGAATGGGTGGCCCGCGGCAGCTGAGCTGCCGATCGAGCACCGGCCACTGATTCCACGCTGGTTCAGAGCGCGCCACACAGCTCACGGCGCTACCGTGAGACATGCCCGAGTCCAGCGTGGTGGTGCAGCCCGACCCGATCGGGAGCGCGCGCCTGCAGACCGTCGGACTCCGCACGGCCACAAAGCTTTTCGAACAGGCCGCCGCCGAGGTGCCGCTCCCGGCGGCGCCGCGGCCGGTGGTGATCGCCGAGTACGGCTGCGGCAACGCGCACAACGGCCTGCTGCCCATCGGCGCGGGCATCACCGCGCTGCGCAAGCGCATCCGGCCCGAGCACCCCATCGCGGTGACGCACACCGACATCCCCGACAACGATTTCAGCGCCCTGTTCCGCACCTTGCGCGACGACGCATTCAGCTACCTGCGGACCGATCGGGCCACGTTCGCCTCGGCGGTGGGGCGGTCGTATCTGAGCCAGATCCTGCCGTCGGAAGGCGTGCACCTGGGCTGGTCGGCGTGGGCCATCCACTGGCTCAGCCGCATGCCGTCCGACATCCCCGATCACATCCAGCCGTCCTACAGCGCCGACGCGCAGGTGCGCGCCGCGTACGCGCGGCAGGCGGCGCACGACTGGCATGAGTTCATCGCGTTCCGCGGCCGCGAGTTGAGTCCGGGCGGCCGCCTCGTGGTCATGACCATGGGCCAGCACGACGACGGACGGCTCGGACTCGAGCCGCTTTTCGACGGACTGATGCGTGCGCTGTCCGACCTGCAGGACCAACGGCTCGTCACCTCCGAGGAGGTGCGGCGCATGCGGCTGCCGATCGTGGGCCGCAGTGAAGCCGACTTCCGCTCACCGTTCGCCCCTTCGGGTCGCTTCGAGCGCCTGCGGATCACCCACCTCGTGGTCGCCGACGAACCGGACCGCTTCTGGCAGCGATACCAGACCGACGGTGACGCAACGGCTTTCGCCAAGAGCTGGGTCGGTTTCACCAGGGCGGCGGTGTTCGACACCCTTCTGGAAGCGCTGGAGCCGGCCGATCCGGCGCGCCGATGTCAGCTCGCCGATGCCCTGGACGCCGCACTGGTCGAGCTGCTGTCCGCCGCGCCCCGCCCGATGCCGATTCCGGTGGCGCACATCGTCGTCGAGAAACAGCAGCGCGAAAGTTAGACGAACACATCCAGGATCAGGACCATGGCCAGGCCGGACACCGAGAGCACGGTCTCCATGATCGACCAGGTCTTGATGGTCTGGCCGACACCGAGCTTGAAGTACTCCTTGACCAACCAGAAGCCGGCGTCGTTCACGTGCGAGAAGAACAGCGAGCCGGCACCTACGGCGAGCACCACCAGGGACAGTTCGCCGGTGCCCATCCCGTGCACCAGACCCAACACCAGCGACGACGCCGTGATGGTGGCGACTGTGGCCGACCCGGTGGCGAGCCGGATCAGGACCGCGAGCACCCAGGCCAGGACGAGCACCGAGATGTGCACGCCTTCGGCCCAGCGCGCCAGCATGGTGCCGATGCCGGTGTCGACCAGCACCTGCTTGAAGCCACCGCCGGCGGCGACGATCAGGAAGATGCCCGCGACCGGGGGCAGGCTCGACTCGATGCACTTGGTGATCGCGGTGCGGTCCATGCCGGCGCCGCGACCGAGGGTGACGGTGCCGACCACGACGGCGATGAGCAGCGCGACCAGCGGGGTACCCACGGCGTCGAAGATCCGGCGGAACCACTGCGTCTTGTCGTCGATGAAGATGTCGACGAGGGCCTTGCCCAGCATGAGCGCCACAGGCAGCAGCACCGAGAACAGCGTGACGCTGAAGCGGGGCCGTTTGCCATGTGTCCGAAGAGCTTCCGGATCGGTGGTGAAGGTGTCCGGCGCCGCGACGACGACCCACTTGCCGGCGAGACGGCCGAACAGCGGGCCCGCGACGACGATCGTCGGGACCGCGACGAGCACGCCGAGGCCGAGCGTGACCCCGAGGTCGGCATTGAGGAGTCCGACGGCGGTCAGCGGCCCGGGGTGCGGTGGCACGAAGCCGTGCATGGCCGACAGGCCGGCCAGTGCCGGGATGCCGATGGTGATGAGCGACTGCTGCGAGCGCCGGGCCACCAGATAGATGACGGGCATCAGCAGCACGAGCCCGATCTCGAAGAACATCGGCAACCCGATGATCGCGCCGACCAGCGCCATCGCCCAGGGCAGGGCGCGGGGCGAGGCGGCACCGACGATGGTGTCGACGATCTCGTCGGCGCCACCGGAGTCGGCGAGCAGCTTGGCGAACATCGCGCCGAGCGCGATCAGGATGCCCACGCCGGCCGCCGTCGCGCCGAACCCGTCGGAGAACGATTTGAGGACCGCGGTGAGGTTCTCTCCGGCCGTCAGCCCCACCGTCAGGCCACCGAAGATCAGCGACAGGAACGGGTGCAGCTTGACCAGCGTGATGAGCACGACGATGACGCTGATGCCGGCCACGAAGGCCAGGATCAGCTGAGTGGCCGAGGAGACCGGTTCGATGAGTTTGGGTGCGTCGGCGAGGACGGTGACGGCGGTGCGCATCAGATCTTCTCCCCGTCGCTCCGCTCGCCCCGTCGGTTCTCCCCTTGGGTGCGCGAAATGTATTCGTCGACAATCGAATCGATGCTCTGCCCGACGTCGATCACGATGCCGGCCTCATCGGCTTGCAGGGGTTCGAGGGTCTCGAACTGTGAGGCGAGCAGCGACGCCGGCATGAAGTGGCCGGGGCGGCTGGCCTGCCGGGCGCCGATGACCTCGGGGGTGCCGAACAGGTGCAGAAACCGGGTCTCCGGGCAGTGGCTGCGCAGCTGCACGCGGTACTTGTATTTCAGCGCCGAACAGCTCATCACGCCGCCGGTGCCGCAGTGCTCCCCGAGCCATCGGCCGATGGTCTCGAGCCAGGGCCGGCGATCGTCGTCGTTCAGCGGGTGACCGGCCTTCATCTTGGCGATGTTGGCGGCGGGATGGAAGTCGTCCGCATCGGCGAACGGCACGCGGAGCCGCTGCGCGAGCGCCGCGCCGACGGTGGACTTACCGGATCCTGAAACGCCCATGACGACGATGGGTGATGGCATGTTCTGCACCCGCCCCTTGTTGTGGTTTGACTCACACAGCGTGACTCAAAAGTCATACTTTTTCAAGAGGCCACAGAAAAACATCGGTTCTAAGTCAGATCTCCGGAGTTATGACAGGATGTTATGCGTGTCCACCCCGTCAAACGTCGGCGCTCTCCACGACAACGTGCTGAGCGCGCTGGGGGCCGCGGTGGTCTCCGGTAGGTACGCCCCCGGCGAGGTGATCACGCTCGAAGGAGTGAGCGCGGAACACGGCGTCTCCCGCAGCGTCGTCCGGGAAGCGATCCGGGTCCTCGAATCGATGGGCATGGTCGCCTCCCGCCGCCGGGTCGGCATCACGATTCAGCCGGCGGCCAACTGGAATGTGTTCGACCCCAGGCTGATTCGCTGGCGACTCGAGTCCGGCGACCGGGCCGCCCAACTGGTGTCGTTGTCGGAGTTGCGGCGCGGATTCGAACCCGTCGCGGCCGCCCTGGCTGCCGAGCGCGCCGACCCGCACCAGTGCCGGATCATGGCCGCCGCCGTGTCGGACATGGCGGTACACGGGCGCGACGGCAATCTCGAGGCATACCTGCTGGCGGACAAGATCTTCCACCAGACGTTGCTGGAGGCCAGCGGCAACGAGATGTTCCGCGCGCTCACCGCGGTGGTGTCGGAGGTCCTGGCGGGACGCACCCACCACGGCATGATGCCCGACTCCCCCAACCCGGCGGCCATCGCGCTGCACGACGAAGTGGCCCGCGCCGTGCGGATGCGCGATCAGGCCGGCGCCGAACGCGCGATGCGCGCCATCATCGACGAGGCCGCCGCCGCGGTCGCCGAGGAGCAGGGCTCGGCCTGACCGGCCCGGCCGTCAGCGGCAGCGCTTGAGGCCGTCGTTGGGATCACAGAACAACGGGAACTGCTGCACCGGAATCGGCAGCGGCTTCTGGAATTCCAGCCGGAACGACTTCTTCGTCATGGCCGCCTGCACGCCGCACTGTTCGTTGTTGGTGGTGGTCCGGGTACCGGTCCAGTTGGTGTCCTCCCACTCGTAGGTCTCTACGAGCTTCGACTTGGTGCCGTCCGGGCACGTGAAACCCTGGAGGTCGGTCTGGGTGAACATCCAATGTCCCTCACCGCCGGTCTGGCGGGCATCGCCGCCCAGCGTGCCGCCGTACTGGTCGGAGCCGACGTGCACGAGGCAGCCCACCGGCAGTTCCAGGTTGTTGCGCAGATCGCCGACGGTCGGGGCGCAGACGGGCCAGATGGTCCACACGCTCATCGGCGTGCCCTCTTGGATGTAGGTGTAGATGCCTTCGGGCAGCCGGATGTTGTCGGCCTGCGCCGGCGCCGCCGTGCCGAAGAGTGCGCCCGCTGCGACGAAGCCAAAACTCGAAACCATAGCGAGAACACGTTTCATTTTCACCGCCCGAGTATCGCAAATGACTTGCCCACGGCGTGAGAAAGTCACCGTATGAGTTCACTCAGCGGGAAGGTCGCGTTGATCACCGGGGCCTCGGCCGGCCTGGGCGCGGCCACGGTCAAGGTTTTCGCCGAACGCGGCGCATCGGTCTTCGGTATCGCGCGGGACGCCGAGCGGATGGCGACGGTATTCGCCGACGCCTACGGCGACGAGCCCGGCGGCGCGTTCGCCGCGGTGGACATCAGCACGGCCGACGCCTGCCGGCAGGCGGTCGAGGATTGCATCGCGAAATTCGGGCGGCTGGACGTGCTGGTGAACGTCGCGGGATTCCATGTCATGCGGCACACCCTGTCGATGACCGATGACGACTGGGACCGCGACCTCGCGGTGAACCTGAACGGCCCGTTCTACCTGACCCGGGCGGCGCTGCCGCAGTTGCTGGAGAACGGCGGCAACATCGTCAACGTCTCGTCGATCGCCGGCGTCGAGGGCGAGATCTACTCGGCGGGCTACTGCGCCGCCAAGCACGGGCTGATCGGTCTGACGCGGGCACTGGCCGTCGAGTACACGAAGGAAAAGCTCCGGGTCAACGCGGTGTGCCCGGGCGGCATGCTCACCGCACAGGTCACCGAGTTCGCGGCGCCCGAGAACGCCGACTGGGACCTGATCATGCGGATCGCCGCGCCGCGTGGCTTCATGGAGCCGCGTGACGTCGCGAACGTCATCGCGTTCCTGGCGAGCGACGACGCCGCCGCGATCCACGGCTCGGTGTACCGCGTCGACAACGGCAAGGGCCCGGCCTGACCGGCCGGAATCGAGTCCGGCGACTAGTGCGCGAGCGCGACCAGCAGGTCGTGCTTCTCGGGGCAGTACGTGTCGAAAGCGGCGTTGAGGAACTGGTACACCTGCTGCTCCGAGCTGCTGTTGCGGGGCAGGTTCTTCTTCAGGAACGCCGCCGAGTCGGTGGCGCTGTGGTCGACGTTGTTGTCGAGCCGCTGACAGGTGATCTTGCCGATCCAGGCGTTGTAGTCCTTGGGGCCGTAGATCCCGTAGGTGTGCAGCTGGTTGGCGAAATCGGTGTCGGGGTCGGCCTGCGCGGGAGCCGCCATGGTGACGGCAGCCGCCACGGCACCCGCAACTGCGACCAGAGTGCGTGCCTTCATGTGACGGAGTCTATTCGTGCTGGTTGCCATGTGCCCCTGCTCCCTGAACAGTCGTCGCCGCCTGTTCAATCCCATTGAACTGCTGCGTATTTGGTTCGATCTGCTGCGCGTTACCGGCTACGGTGATACGAGCCACCCGCAGCGTAGGTTTCCCATGATTAACTTAACTGGTCTAATCTAACACTTAAATGACCTAATCTGTCGGGGTCAGGGTACGGGAAGCGGGGAACAGCGAGTGCAGTCGACCATGGTGTCCGCAGCGTGATCGGCAATGCGCTCAAGAAGGCGTGGATCCCGTTGCTCATCCTCGCCGTGGCCCTCGTCGCCGGCTTCACCGTGCAGCGCGTACGCACCTACTTCGGCCAGAACCCCGTCATCGTCACCCCACGCAACTTCGCCGACGATGCCAAACCGTTCAAACCCAAGGTCGTCACCTACGAGATCACCGGCACCGGCAGCTACGCCGACATCAACTACCTCGACCTGGACGCCAAGCCCCAGCGCATCGACCACGCGCCGCTGCCCTGGAAGCTCACCCTGTCCACCACCGCACCGGCAGCATCGCCCAACATCGTCGCCCAGGGCGACGGTGACTCCATCACCTGCACCGTCCACGTCGACGACGAACTCAAAGACACCCGCACCTCCACCGGCGTGCACGCCCAGACCTTCTGCCTGGTGAAATCCGCATGACACAGCCAACAGACGAAGACACCGTCATCTTCCCGAAGGCCGAGCAGCCGCCGCACCGGCCGCTCATCGCCCGCCTGATCCGCACCTTCGCGATCCCGGTCATCCTCTTCTGGATCGGCGTCATCGTCTTCCTCGGCAGCGCCGTCCCGTCGCTCGACGAGGTCGGCAAGATGCGCTCGGTCTCCATGTCGCCGGACCAGGCCGCGTCGGTCATCGCGACGAAGCGCGTCGGCGAGGTGTTCCAGGAGTTCAAGTCGAACAGCTCGGTCATGGTCGTGCTGGAAGGCGATCAGCCGCTCGGCGCAGAGGCACATGCCTACTACGACGAGATGATCAAGAAGCTCCAGGCCGACACCACGCATGTCGAGCACATCCAGGACTTCTGGAGCGACCCGCTCACCGCCGCCGGCTCCCAGAGCAATGACGGCAAGGCCTCATACGTCCAGGTCTACCTGCGCGGTAATCAGGGCGAGGCGCTGGCCAACGAGTCCGTTCAGGCCGCGCAGGACATCATCAAGAGCATCAAGACGCCGCCCGGCCTGAAGGTCTACGTGACCGGCCCCGCGGCACTGGCGGCGGATCAGCACATCGCCGGTGACCGCAGCGTCAAGATGATCGAGGGCGTCACGTTCCTCGTCATCATCGTCACCCTGCTGCTGGTGTACCGGTCGTTCATCACCGTGCTGCTGACGTTGCTGATGGTGGTCCTCGAGCTGTCCGCGGCACAGGGCGTCGTCGCGGCGCTGGGCTTCTACGACATCATCGGTCTGTCGACCTTCGCCACCAACCTGCTGGTCACGCTGGCCATCGCCGCAGCCACCGACTACGCCATCTTCCTGATCGGCCGGTATCAGGAGGCGCGCGGCGCGGGCGAATCCCGCGAAGACGCCTACTACACGATGTTCGAGGGCACCGCCCACGTCGTGCTCGGCTCCGGCCTGACCGTCGCCGGCGCCACGTTCTGTCTGCACTTCACCCGCATGCCGTACTTCGTGTCGCTCGGCGTCCCGCTGGCCATCGGCATGATCACCGTGGTGTTCGCCGCCCTGACCCTGGGCCCGGCCGTGATCTCGCTCGCCAGCCGGTTCCGCAAGACGCTCGAGCCCAAGCGCGCCATGCGCGTGCGCGGCTGGCGCAAGCTCGGCGCCGTCGTGGTCCGGTGGCCGGCTCCCATCCTGGTCGGCACCATCGCGCTGTCCCTGGTCGGCCTTCTGACGCTGCCGGGTTACGAGCCCGCCTACAACGACCGCCTGTACCTGCCCGCCGACATCCCCGCCAACGAGGGCTATGCGGCGGCGGACCGGCACTTCTCGCCGGCCCGGATGAACCCCGAGTTGATGCTCATCGAGAGCGACCACGATCTGCGCAACTCCGCCGACTTCCTGGTGATCGACAAGATCGCCAAGGCCATCTTCAAGGTCCCCGGCGTCTCGCGGTCGCAGACGATCACGCGCCCCGAGGGCAAGCCGATCGAGCACACCTCGATCCCGTTCCTGATGAGCATGAGCGGCACCTCTCAGAAGATGAACGAGAAGTACGCGCAGGACTCGATGGCCAACATGCTCAAGCAGGCCAACGACATGCAGATCAACATCGACACGATGAAGAAGATGCAGGGCATCACCACCCAGATGGCGGCCACCACGCACAGCATGGTCGCCAAGATGGTGAACATGACCCTGGACGTGGCCGACCTGCGCGACCACATCTCGGACTTCGACGACTTCTTCCGGCCGATCCGCAACTACCTGTACTGGGAACCGCACTGCTACGACATCCCGGTCTGCTGGACCATGCGCTCGGTCTTCGACACCCTCGACGGCATCGACACCATGACCGACGACATCCAGAACCTGATGCCGGACATGTTGAAGCTCGACAAGCTGATGCCTCAGATGGTCGCGTTGATGCCCGAGATGATCTCGACGATGACCAACATGAAGCAGTACATGCTGACCATGTACCAGACCCAGAAAGGTCTGCAGGATCAGATGCAGGCGCAGCAGGACAACGCGAGCGCCATGGGCGAGGCGTTCGACAACTCCCGCAACGACGACTCGTTCTACCTGCCGCCCGAGGTCTTCGACAACGCCGAATTCAAGCGCGGCATGAAGAACTTCATCTCGCCCGACGGCAAAGCCGTGCGGCTGATCATCTCGCATGAGGGCGAACCGATGAGTGCCGAAGGCATCTCGCACATCGACGCGATCAAGAACGCCGCCAAGGAGGCCATCAAGGGCACTCCCCTGGAGGGCTCCAGGATCTACCTCGGCGGCACCGCGGCGACCTTCAAGGATCTGCAGGAGGGCGCCGACTACGACCTGCTGATCGCCGGAATCTCCGCCCTCGCACTGATTTTCGTCATCATGCTGATCATCACGCGGTCCGTGGTGGCCGCGGCGGTCATCGTGGGCACCGTGGTGCTCTCACTCGGCGCATCATTCGGTCTGTCGGTTCTGCTGTGGCAGCACCTGATCGGGCTCAACCTGCACTGGATGGTCATCGCGATGGCGGTCATCATCCTGCTGGCCGTCGGCGCGGACTACAACCTGCTGCTCGTCGCCCGGTTCAAGGAAGAGATCCACGCCGGCCTCAACACCGGCATCATCCGGTCGATGGGCGGCACCGGTTCCGTGGTCACCTCGGCCGGCCTGGTCTTCGCCTTCACCATGATGTCCATGGCGGTCAGTGAGCTGCACGTGGTCGGTCAGGTGGGAACAACCATCGGTCTGGGTCTGTTGTTCGACACGTTGATCATCCGATCTCTGATGACACCGGCCATCGCCGCCCTGATGGGCAAGTGGTTCTGGTGGCCGCAGCGGGTGCGTCAGCGTCCGGTGCCAGAGCCGTGGCCCCAGCCCAAGCCGACCGGCGAACTGCAATCAGCCTCCAGCAGCACAGGTATCTAGGAAACAGGAGTAATGACTATGGTCCAGATCAAGCGTGGCCTGAAGCGCGCCGGTACCGCGGTCGCAGCCCTGGGCGCGGTCGCGACGACGCTCGCCGGACCGGCAGCCGCCGATGCCACCGACGACTACCCGATCCCCCACCGCATCATCATCACCACCTGTGATGCCGAGCAGTACCTGGCCGCCGCCCGCGACACCAGCCCGGTCTACTACTCGCGGTACATGATCGACATGCACAACCGCCCGGCCGACATCCAGCAGATGGCCCAGGACCGCATCCACTGGTTCTTCTCGCTCGACCCGGTCGGCCGCCGCCAGTACTCCGAGGACACCGCCACCAACGTCTACTACGAGCAGGTGGCCACGCACTGGGGCAACTGGGCCAAGATCTTCTTCAATAACAAGGGCGTCGTCGCCAAGGCCACCGACGTCTGCCAGAACTACCCCAAGGGCGACCTGAGCGTCTGGAACTGGGTCCAGGCACCGTAGTCTCCTAGCGATTTGTGCACGATTTTCCGCGCGGACCGCGGATTTTCGTGCACAAATCACTGGGTGTGCAGGGCCGTGACCAGGTCCCGTACGTCCTCGGGCCGCTGTTCGTAACCCGGGAAATAGCAACAGATTTCGTCGACGTGTCCGCCGAAGCGGCGGCCGATCTCGGCGGCGCATTCCTCCGGGGTGCCGACGATGCCGATGGTGCGCACCATGTCGTCACTGATCAAGGCGCGCATGCCCGCGAAGTCACCGACCTTGGACATCGCGTTGAGTTGGGGCTGCAGGTCCGCCCACCCCTCGGTCTCGAGCACCGGCAGGTAGGCGGGCGTGGAGCCGTAGAACGCGATCAGCGTGGCGACGCCGTTGATCGCCGCGGTCAGATCTACCTCGGTCCGTGCCACCGCCACCATGGCCTGCGCGATGATCTGCAGATCGCCGGGCGCGCGCCCGGCGATCTGCAAGCCCTCCCCCACTGCCGTCAGGGTCCGGTCGGCGAAATGCCGCGCGCTGTGGAACGGCATCACCAGCAGCCCGTCGGCGACCTGCGCGGCGGTGCGGGTCATGATCGGCCCCAGCGCCCCCATGAGCACCGCCGGCGGACCGAAGGGGTTGGGCCCGGGGTTGAAGTTCGGCGGCATCAAGGTGTGGGTGAAGTGCTTGCCGCGAAAATTCAACGGCGCCTTGCCTTCCCAGCAGTCGAAGATCGCCTTGATCGCGGTGACGGTCTCGGCCATCTTCTCGGCGGGTTTGGCCCACTGTGCGCCGTAACGCTTTTCGATGTGCACCTTGATCTGTGAGCCCAGGCCCAGCCGGAACCTGCCACCGCTGTACACCTGCAGGTCGTAGGCGGCGTGCGCGAGATGCAGCGGGCTGCGCGGGCCGGCGATCGCGACGTTGGTCATCAGGTCCACGTTCGCCGCGCCGGCCGCCGCGACGAGCGGCAGGAAGACATCGTGCGGGCCTTCGAAGGTGAACACCCCGTCGGCACCGAGACCCGCCAGCTCGCGGGCGTGGTCGGCCGCCCGCTGCGGTGCTCCGTCGATCTGCAGTTGTACCCGCATGACTACCGCGGTCCGTATAACGCTGCCATCCAAATGTTGTACAGCACCTCGACGACGACATCGGGATCCGGGTGCGGCTCGGCCGAAAACGACTGTGTCAGATAGCGTTCGTCCATCCACACCAAGGCCCGCGCGGTTTCCACCGCATCGAGGCCGGCCTTGATCTTCCCGTCCGCCTGGTCGTCGGCGATGCGCTTGGCGGTGGCGTCGATGAACTGCTGAATCAGTTGTGCGTATGCGGCCTCGACCTTCTCGTCGGAGCCCGCCGCATCCGACAGCGCACGCAAGACGCGCCCGTGCTGCGAGTAGACCTCGGTCAGGCCCCGGAATGCCGACCGGGCATCGTTGACGAGATCGGTTCCCACGAGCCACCGGTCGACCATTTCTCCGATCTCCATCCCGAGATGCTCGACGACGCGCAGCGCCAGGTCGTGGCGGTCGCGGAAGTGCACGTAGAACGCCGGCCGCTTGAGCCCGGTCCGGCTCATCACGGCGTCGACCGTCATCTCGCGAAAGGGCCGCTCCCGCAAGAACTCCTCCGCGGCGACGAGGATCTCGCGTTCAGACTCTTTGGGGTCGTGCTTCGGACGTCTGCTCATCGTGTCCCTAGTTCATCACAACCGCTCGATTGTGTTTGTCCAGTGCGCGGTAGGCGTAGTAGTAGACGATCAACTGCAGCCCCCACGTCGTCAACGCCGCGGTGTAGAAGATCGTCCGGTTCGGATCATCACCGGGGACGTCATAGAAGTCGTACGTCGCGGCGATGACGGCTCCCATCGCCGTGACGGCGCCGACGAGAACCGCATGTTTGCGCTCCCCCACGCGCCACAGCCGGGCCGCGAAATAGACGAGGAAGATGCTCGTGAGGACGTTGACCGTGACCAGGAACACCGCGCCGGCCAACCCGATGTGGTGGGTGACGGGCGACGCCGTCCGCAGCGCGTAGAACGTCAGGCCGAGACCGACCGCACCGGCGAGCGCGAAGACACCGATGTCGACGGCGCGCGACGGCTTGTAGCCGTGGGTCACCGCCATCAACCCCAACACGAGGATCAAGGTGATGCCGACCGACCGGGAGAACGCGTCGAAGAAGATCGCGACGTGGAAACTCGGGCTGTCCTGGCTCAGCCGCAGCACCGCGTAGAGCAGGAAGTTGACCCCGGAGGTCGCGACGATGATCCATTCGAGGCCGAGCAGGTAGTTCCCATGGCGCCGGATGAACTTCCACCCGTAAGTGAACCCGGCGAAGATCATGAGCAGGTCCGCGAGGACGAACAGCGCGCCGATGACGTCCATGGCTACACCCGGGCCAGACGGTCGAGAACCCGGTCGCCGAACCAGCCGAGGGTCAGCGCCGGCTGGCTGACGAAGCTGGGCCAGAATCGGCCCTCGTGCCAGATGGCCGCGAGGTCGTCCGGCACGGGTGCGCCGGACAGCCTGTCGGCGAGCATGCTGCCGACATACTGTGCCTGGGCGAAGCCATGTCCGTTGCACGCCAACGAATACAGGACATTGGGCGCCGCTTCTCCGGCGACCGGCAGCCACGTGGAGCTCATGCCGATCCAGCCACCCCACGCCCGCCCAGGCGCAACATCACTCAGTCCGGGGAAGCGTTCCCGGAAGCCGCGCACGAGGTCGTCGACGACGGGCGCCGACGGCGTCCGTGCGCGCAGCGGGCCGTTGGTGGTCTCCAGCCGGCGCGTGCCGAAAACGATGGTTTTCCTGGGGGTTACGCGGTAGCTCTCCAGGATCATGTGGGCGGTCACCAGGGGTGCACGACTCGTCCAGCCGATCGCATCCAGCCGTTCCGGTGCGACCGGCTCGGTCTCCACCAGCGAGGTCCACACCGGCGACACCAGCCGCCGCGGCGTGACGGCGAGGTCCTTGCCGTAGGCGTTGGCGGTGAGCAGCGCCTGCTTGGCGCGGACGCGACCACCTGCGGTCCGGACCGTCACCCCGGCCGGACCCGCATCGACGTCCTGCACGGCCGTATGCTCGAAAACCCTTGCCCCCGAGCGCAAGACGGCGTCACGGAGACCGAGCACGTACTTGCCCGGGTTCAGGGTGCCGCCGATGCCCTCGCGCATGCCGCCGAGGAACCCGTCCGGCAACCCCGCCGCGGGTCCTTCGACGAATTCGGCCGACGATCCGGCCTCCGCCATGATCTTCGCGTTGCGGCGGGCCTTGCGCAATTGCCCCTTCGACACGGCGGCCTGCACGATGCCGACCTTCTCGAAGTCGCAGTCGATGCCCCGGCGCGCAATGGCTTCCTCGGTGAATTCGACTGCGCATTCGGCGAATTGGAACAGCGCGCGGACCTTTTCCCGCCGGAACAGCAGCGCCAGGAGCGCCGGGTCAGCGGCGATCGAGTTGGTGACATAGCCGGCGTTGCGCGAACTGGCGCCCCAGCCGCAGGTCTGTGCCTCGATCAGCACGACGTCGGCACCGGACTCGGCGAGCCGCAGGGCTGCCGTCATCCCGCCGACGCCGCCCCCGACGACCGCGACATCACATGTCACCTCGCCGGCGAGCGCGGGTTCGCCGACCGGTACCTCGGCCCAACCGGTTTCCGTCAACAGGTTCATGCCGAGACCGCCTTCCGGGAGGTCACCGCGGTGCTCGGCGTGACCACTGCCTCGACCACCTGGTGCAGCGGCGCCCGGCCGGTCGCCGCCAGCGCGCGGTAGAACGTCTCCGGGTCCGCCCAGTCCTCTGGCGCCAGGACACCCGACCGTTCACCCAACCGATCGAGTGCCAACAGCATGAACGCCGCGGTGGCCGATCCGGTGAGCGACGCCATGGTGGTCCACGGCGTGCCCGGCCCACTCACGGGCGCCCGCCGCACGGAAACCACCGGCTGCCCATCGCGGGTGCCGGTCACCCGCACGTAGTTGGTGCCCCGGAACGGCGGGTGCTTCTTGGCCGCCGATGTCGCCATGAACTTCAGCACCTCGACGGCCCCGATCTCGCCGCGACGGATGGTGCCCCAGAGCCCGGACAGCGCGTGCCGCCACACCTTGACCGAGCCGGTCTTGTCGGTCAGCAGGTCGTTGACGAAGTCGATGGCCTCGTCCATGGTGATCTTGTTGTCCTGTACGGCAACTGCGACGCCGCGCATGATGCCGTTCGTGGGTGGCGGGTCGAGCGCGCCCAGCACGCGAACCCGGTCGGCGCCCGGCCAGCGCCGCGGCAACGTCACCGCTTCCGGATGCGCGCACTCGTAGAACCGGTAGGCATCGCCGAGTGAGTTGCCGACGTCGAAGACGTCGTTCTCGATGAACGTCTGATGCTGCACGGCGCGGCCGCCTTCCCAGGTCCAGCACGGCCCGGCGAAGCCCCGGATCGCGTGGTCGAGCACCGCGCGGCCATACGGCACCGGTCCTTCGTCGCCGGTGACCCAGCAGATGTCAATGCGCTCAACAACATCCATGTCGCGAGCGGCGTCCGCCGTCATCACGTTGGTGTATCCGGGTGAGGCCCCGCAACAGATCAGGATCGGCACGCCCGCGGCCTTCGCCTTGGCGTCGAGTGCCAGCGCCGCGCGGGTGCTCGCCTCGTCGTCGTCGAGATCCAGGTAGGGCACCTTCTTCTCGATGCAGGCGGCCATCACCGGCTCGGCGGTGCGGTTGTACGGCCCCGCGCCGAGGACGACGAGGTCGGCACCCTCGATGGCCCGGCGCAACGCGCCGCCGTCGAAGAGGTCGAACGAGCCGACCGTCGCGGTGCCGGGCAGCTTCGCCGCGAAGTCGTGCAGGAGTTCGGGCCGGATGTCGTAGAGCTCGAGCGCCCAGCCGCCGTCGCCGGCCGCCGTGGCGAAACGTTCGATGGCGACGCGGCACATCTCGCCGGCTGCACCGATGAAGACAATTCGCTTTGTCGTGGTCATGGCACCAGCTTGCGCCCATAATTACGCGTTGTCAATGACACGATGTAATTGAAGGGGGCACATGCCGGCCGCCGGTTCCGCGGCCCTGACCAGGTGGCGGAACCGGCGTCGAAAATCACCCTGTTGTCAGGGTCGCGAGCACCGCAACGGCGCCGCCTAGCTGCGCCCGACGTAGCTCAGGATCGCCGCGGCCACGTCGGCCGGACGGTCGACCTGCAGGAAATGCCCTGCCCCGTCGATGGTTCGGACCACCGAACCGGCCGGCAGCGCGGTCAGCAGCTGCTCGGTGTAGCCCACCTGCATGGCGCCGTCGTCCGTACCGTGCAGGTACAGGATCGGCGCGCACGGCAGCTCCCGCAGATAGCGTTCGAACTCGGCGTACGGCCCACCGACACTGCCCGGCCGCACCAGCGCCCGGTAGTAGCCGACGGCGGCCGCACGGTGCTCGGGTGTCGGCAGCGCCGCGAGCGTCGTCGCGACATCCGCGGCGACGTCGGTGCCGGCCGGCGACCAGTCGCGCCAGAGTCGCGGGATGACCCGGTGCAGCGTGCGTTCCGGCAGGCAGGGGAGCTGAAAGTACATGATGTACCAACTCATTCGGAGTTGGACCAGGCCCATCCGGGCGGTGCGGGCCGGGCTGAACTTGGCCTGGCTCATTGCCGCCAGCGGCGGGACGGACATCGAGACCACCGCAGCGAACGGCGAATCCTGATACGCGGCAACGGCATTGGCGGCGAAGGCGCCCCAGTCATGCCCCACCAGCACCGCGTCGGGCCCGCCGCCCAACGCGTCGTAGAGGTCGAGCACGTCGGACACCAGCGCGCCGACGTGGTAGTTGCCGTCGGCGGGCACGCCACTCGGGGCGTAGCCGCGCATGAAGGGTGCCACAACCCGGTAGCCCGCCTCGGCGAGCAGCGGGGCGACCCGGCGCCAGCCATGTGCGCTGTCCGGAAAACCGTGCAGGCACAACATCAATCGTCCGTCAGCCGGCCCCCACGCCAGCGCCCGCATGCGCAGTCGCGGCAGCGTGAGGTCCAGGGTCTCCTGATTGGCCATCATCACTACGGGGTCAGCGTGACCTTGATGCAATCCGCGGTCCGGGCCGCAACCGCGGCATAGGCCTTCGGCGCGTCATCGAGCGACATGGCGTGAGTGAAGATGCCGTCGACGTCGAGCCGGCCCGACTGCAGCAGCGGGATCAACGCCGGCCAGGTCTGCTGGACCGGCGCAGTGGTCATGCGCAGCGTGATGCTGCGGATGAGTGACAGGGTCGCGGGGAACGGGAACGGGTTGAGGTCGTGCACGCCGACGACGGACACCGTGCCGCCGGCGCGCACGGTGGCCAGCGCCGCGTTCATGGTGGTGTCGTTGCCGACAGCGTCGATGACCGCGGCTGCTCCCCTGCCGCCCGTCGCTTCGTGGACGGCGCCGATCTGCTCCGGCGTGATCGCGGTGGCGCCACTGAGCGCGGCCATCTCGCGGCGCCCCTCGACCGGGTCGACGGCGAACACCTGACCCGCGCCCTGCGCGATGGCGCAGCGCACGGCACACAGGCCGACCGCACCCAGACCGAAGACGACGACGGTGCCGCCGGGCGGGATGTCGGCACGTTGCGCCGCCGCCCAGCCGGTGGCGAGGTTGTCGGTCAGCAGCAGTGCGGCCTCGGTGCTGAGATCGCTTGGCAGCCGGTGTAACTGGAAATCGGCGGACGGCACCGCGAGCAGTTCGGCCTGCGCGCCACCGAGCACGCCGGAGCCGAAGATCAGCGGGCCCGATACACAGGTGATCGGGTCTTTGGTGTCGCAGCCCACGCAGTGGCCGCAACCGGCCACCGACGAGATCAGCACCGGGTCACCGACTTTGACGGTGCGCACCTCCGGACCCACCTCGACGACCGTGCCGATGGCCTCGTGACCGAGCGCCAGCGGCGTGGCCAACGGGTAGTCGCCTTCGTAGAAATGCAGGTCCGATCCGCAGATGGCCGCCGTGGTGATCTGGACGACGGCGCCGTCGGGCCCCGGCAGCGCCGGGTCGGGCACGGTGTCGACGTAGACATTCCCGGGGGCGTCGATCAATACGGTTCTCAACTGTCCACCTCTGCTGATCCGGCGTTCCGTAACGCTGTTACAGAGCCACCTTACGGAGTCCGGATTCGGCTGTGTCGAGAACCCTCGGCAAGCCCGCGCCGCGCCTACCATCGAGACATGGAAGCGAGCACGCGGCGGCTGAGTGCCGCCGTGTGGGACCTCGCGATTCCGGCGCATCGGCAGCCGGGGATGGCGATGGCCGGTTTCCGCGGCCGGGCGCCGTCGCAGCTCGCGCTGCAGCACGTGCCCTACCCCGCGGTGACGGTGTTCATCGAGTTCGGCGACGGTGTACTCGTCGACGCCACAGGCGTACGCCGGACCGGCGGCGGGGTCGTCGGCCTGACGCCCGGCACCGTGACCGCCGTCGGCCGCAACGTCGACTGCCTGCAGATCCGACTGTCGCCGACACTCGCCCACACGGTGTTCGGCGGCTGCGACCCCACCGGCGTGCTGTCCCTCGACGCGGTCTGGGGCCGTGCCGCCGAGCGGCTGTGCGACCGGCTGCACACGGCAGCGTCGTGGGACGAGCGGTTCGCCATCGCCACAACGGAATTGGCGCACCGGCGCGAAACCGGGCCCGCCGTGGACCCTGAGGTCTCTGCCGCCTGGCGCGCGATGGTGCGCAGCCGTGGACAGGTCCGCATCGAGCACATCGCCGACGAGATCGGCTGGAGTCGCAAGCGACTGTGGCATCGGTTCGGCACGCAGATCGGCCTGCCACCCAAGCGGGCCGCGCGACTGGTCAGGTTCGACGATGCCGCGCACCGTCTTGCGACCGGCGCCGCGCCCGCCGAGGTGGCCGACGCCTGCGGCTATGCCGACCAGTCGCATCTGCACCGCGACGCCCGGTTGTTCGCGGGGTTGACACCGGCGGGTGTCGCCGAGGCACCGTGGCTCGACGTCGACCCCGTGGCGTGGCGGTAGTCCGCGGGAACATTCCTCCAAGACACCGCCGCACCGGGCCGCCATCGTGGGGGCATGGACCCCGAGCTGCAGCCCTTCCTGTCGCTGTTCCCGAAAGCCGAGTTGGACGATCCCGTGGCCGCCCGCCGGCGGCTCGCCGAACTGTCCGCCGCCGTGCCCGCCCCCGACACCGCCGGCCTGCAGATCAGCGACCGTAGCGTTCCCGGCCGCCCCGACGTTCCGGTACGGCTGTACCAACCCGCGGAACCGGTCGGCGCGATCCTGTGGTTGCGTGGCGGCGGATTCGTCATGGGTGATCTCGACACCGAGCACCCCTGGGCGGCGCGCATCGCCCAGGCCACCAACGCCGTCGTGGTGTCCGTCGGCTACCGCTGCGCACCCGAAAACCCTTATCCCGCAGCGCTGGACGACGTCTACGAGGCACTGACCTGGCTGGCGTCGAATGCGTCACTGCTCGGTGTCGAGCCGGGCCGCATCGCCGTCGGGGGTCACGCGGCGGGCGCCAACCTGGCCGCCGCGGCCGCGCTGCGGGCACGTGACGAGGGTGGCCCCCGGATCGCTTTTCAACTGCTGAACCAGCCACCGCTCGACGACCGTCAGCGCAGCTGGTCGGCCCGCACCTTCACCGACACCGTCTTCATGACGCGCGCCAAGGTCGCCGCCAGCTGGCGGCACTATCTCGGCGGCCGACCCGCGACGGCCTACGCGGCACCGGCCCGGGCCGAGGATCTGTCCGGGCTGCCGCCCACGTACCTCGCCACCGCGGAGTTCGACCCCAACCGCGACGAAGCGCTCGAATTCGGGATCCGGCTGCTGCAGGCCGGCGTGTCCGTCGAACTGCACCAGTGGCCCGGCACGTTCCACGGATCTCAGGTGATCCTCGGTGCCGACGTCTCGGTTCGTCTGCTCGCCGAGATCAGCGGTGCGTTGCGCCGCGGGTTGACCGCCGGCTCGGCGGACCTGCGGGCGGTGCCGGCATGACCACCGCCGTCGATCTGTTCGCCTCGTTCGTCCATCTCTACGACGACGGCCGCATCGAACCGGCCGAGCGCACGTTCGGCTCCGGCGAGCCAGGGTGGCACGTCATGACATTCCACGCGGAGACCGACGCCGAGGTGCATGCGGACTATTGGGAAATCCACACGGAGGCAGACGAACTCGTCGTCTGCCTCGCCGGGGAGATTCGGCTGTTCCTAAGGGCTGCCGACGACGGTCCAGGTGTCACCCTGACGACGGGACACGCGCTGGTCGTGCCGAGTGGGACGTGGCACCGCATCGCGTTGTCACGTCCCAGCGACATCATGTCGATCACGTTTCCCCGCGGCAGCCGGCTCGAGCAGCGCGACTGACCGCGGGGACAACGTCAGACCACCTCGCGGCGACGGCGCCCGATGTAGACGGCCAGGCCGACCGCACCGAGGCTCAGCACGCCGCAGGTCACCGCGGCGATGGTCAGCGCCTTGTTCGGGTTCTCCAGCCCCTTCTGGTCGTTGACCAGTTGCAGGTTGTAGTCACCGGGCAGCGGCGCCTCACGCGGCTCGTCGAGGCCCGGGAACTGCTGCGTCCGGTGCACCTCGAATTGCCGTTCGCCACTGGGGCTCTGGGTCCACTGACCCCAGGCCGGGGTGACACCGTCGAGCAGCACGCGGCGTTCGCCGTACTGCACGTCGTCACCGGCGTCGACGATGCGCTGCACCCGGAACGGCTGGTAGACCGCATCCGAATAGCGAACCTGGACAGGCACATTCGCGTAGCTCAGCACCGGCGGAGGCGGCGGGGGCAGCGGCACGCCGACACCCGGGTAGTAGCCGCCACCGAAGAAGCTGCCGACTGCCACGTTGACGGCGGTGTTGACGGCGTTCACCACGACTGCGGTGAAGCTGTACGCCGCGAGGTCGGCGACCTCCATGACGATGCGCTGTAGCGGCGGGATGTACACGATGCGCGGCGCGTTCCGGTAGACGTACACCACCCGCACGGGGTCGCGGTACGGGTTGAACAGCACCGGACGGTAGTAGTCGTCGTACTGCACCCAGTCCGGCCGCCACTGCCGCACGCGGTTGTCCCAGTCCCGGCCCATGGGCCGGTCGTCGCGACGGTCCCAGTCCCGCCGGTTGTCACGAAGGTTCCAGTCGGCGCGGCTGTCGAACTGGAAGTTGGCGACGTTGACGACCTTGGCGAGATCGGCCACGTCGTGCACCGGGGCCGGCGCAGGCAGTTTCACGTCGACTGCTGCGGCGGCCTTTGCGGTGGCGATGTCCTCGACCGGAGCGGTCAGCGTCTCGGGCTTGAGCAGCTCGATCGGCTTCACGTCGCGGACTTCGCGGGCCGCGGCGGTCGACGGCGACGCCGACTTCGACGAACCTGCCGTCACCGTGGCCGACGCGGAGGCCGAGGCTTCGACCCGTCCCGGCCCGGCCTCGACGCGCTCACCGAGCTGGCCCTCCACACCGGCGACCGGCTTGCCTTCTGCCACAGTGCGATCCGTGGGCGCCGTCGACTTGTCCGGATCGACAGCACCGGCCGGCGCCGGACGCTCGGCGAGCGCGGTGGTCGGGCCCTGCGTCACCGAGGTGGCGGACGGCGCCGACTTGTCGGGCTCGGCGACGGCGGTCGATGGCCGCGCCGGCGTGGTCGGGTCGACAGGCGCTTCCTGCGCCTTGGTGACCTTGGTGGTCGGCGCGGGAGCCTCGGTGTGCGACGGCGGGGCCGCGACGACAGGCGTCTCGACCGGCGGGGTCGTGGTCGCCGGAGCCTGTGGCGTCTTCTCCGGTGCCTTCTCGGGAGCCTTGTTCTCCGGGACCTTGTTCTCCGGAGCGGCGATCACCGGCGCCACCGGGGTGACGGGCGCCGCGGGCGGATCGGCCGGCGGCTTGGCCTGAACGGCGGGAACGTCGGCAGGAACAGGCCGGCTCGGCGCCTCTGCCTCTACCGGCTGCTCGCGCTGCTTGCGTCCCCGCTGGCCGCCGTCCTGCCCGTAGCCGCCACCGGAACCGGAGCCGTCCTGCGCAGCGGACGAATCCTGCCGCGGCGGCTTCGGCACCAGCGTGGTGGTGCTCGAGCTGTCTGAATCACTGCTCGGTTTGGCGGACACCGGCGCCGCGCCCACGGTGAGCGCGGTCAACGTCGTCACCACACCAGTGGCGACGACTCCCACGAGCCGGCTCTGCCGGCGTGCCTGGCCAAAATTTTTGTTATCGGTTTTATCGGTTCGAGTACCCATCGCGCATCGACTCCCTGCTGTGTCGCAACGTCTCACCGAGTCCATCTACTTAGACGGGCTCGGCGTTACATTCGACGTCTACTTGCCCGGGTTTGTTCCGGCCGCGATCGTCGCGGCCGGGCCGGCGGGCGGTGCGGGGGTCGTCGATCCCGCCGGGAACCCGGTCACCGGCACACCGGGAGTGCCGACGCGTCCCGCCAGCCACGGCAGGCTGGTCTGGAACGCCGTCACCGCGAACGGCCAGTCGTGCTTGCCCGGCTGCGCCACGACGGCGCAGTCGATGCCCAGCTGACGCCCCTGGGCACACAGCGTCTTCCCGGCCTCGGTCTGGTCGCCCGGGTTGCCGGCGCCGTCGCGGCCGCCGAGGCCGATGGCATCGGGGTGTGCCTTGGCGCCCTTCCACTGCGTCGGGGCATCCGACGAGATGGCGAACCAGCCCGAAACACCTTGATAAGGACCGTGTTTGGCCATCACCGTGCGCGGATCGAACGCCGCCCACTGAGCTTCACTGCCGCCGTAGAGCCGGGCGATGGTCTGCTCCTTGGTACCCGCGTTGGGTCCCATGTCCCCGGCGATGTCCACGAACGTGCCGAACTGCTCGGGGTGCATCACCGAGAGGTCCACCGCGCAGGTGCCGCCCATGGACCAGCCCACGACGCCCCAGTTGGCGGGTGTGGCGCTGACGCCGAACGTCGATTCCATATAGGGCGGGACGTCCTTGGTGAGGTGGTCGGCGACGTTGCCGCGCGGGCCGTTGACGCACTCGGTGTCGTTGTTGAACGAACCGCCCGCGTCCACGAAGACGAACACCGGCGCGTTGCCGCCGTGGGTCGCGGCGAAGTTGTCGAAGAGGCTGGCGACGTTGCCGATGCGCAGCCAGTCCGCCGGGGTGTTGAACTCGCCGGCGACCATCATCACAGCCGGCAGCGGCGGGGTGTTGCGCGCGAACCATGCCGGCGGCAGGTAGACGATCTCGGTGCGGTGTTTGAAGCCCGATGCGGTGTCCGGGATGTCCACCTCGACCACCGCGCCGTGCGACGGGACGACACCGGCGGCCTTCATCGAGGTGACGCTGGACATCTCGGTCTCGTCGGTCAACGGGCCGGCGGTGAGCTCGCCCCACGCGGTCTGCACCGTCGGGAAGTAGCCGACCCAGTCGTTGAGGGCAACGCCGGTACTGAGCACACACAGCGGCACGGCGAGGACCGCGACGCCGCGGCGCCACCACGGGGTGCCGCGCCAGCCGAGTATCAGCACGCCCAGCGCCAGGCCCGACAGGCCCACCCAGATCCACAGGGCCGGCGGCGCCGGGTTCCCCGCCAGGCCTTGCGATGTGGTGAACCAGTTCGCCCATGCGGCGGCCGCGATGCCGAGAATGGCGCAGACCGGCAGCCACAGGTAGCGCCACCGCCGGCCCCGCCAGCCGATGGCGACGAGCAGCACGATCGCGGCGATCACCTGGATGGTCACCGGCAGCCAGCCGTAGAGCAGGGACAGTCCGTGGTGATTGGGGGCGACAACGGGCGGAAGAGTCGGGGCGGCGGGGCCGCCGGAGGCGTCGGCAAGGAGCGTCGTCGTCACAGAATTCGATGATGGTGGCGGTAGCTGTGCGCCGGCTGTGCTGACCGCATGAGGCTCGTGAGCTTCGGGCTAGCCGATCCCCACGCCGAAATACAGCTCGGGCACGACGCCCGGAAAGAGGTCGCGCGGGTTGGCGCCGCCGGCCTGTCCCGGAATGCCGACGCAGACGTCCTCCTCGACGCCGTCGACGTGCCGGCTCTGGCAGGTGGCCGGCTGGTCGGCGGTCGCGGTCGGCGCCGTGAGGAATCCGGCACAGAGAGCCGCCGACAGTCCGGCGGCCAGCCGCGCTGTCTTGTTCATCGCGTTCATTGCACTCGTCATTGCTCGGGCATTCGTCGCCATGCCGGTTTCCGCCTTGTGACCAGTTTGCGCCCGGCCGATTCGGGACGCCAGGACCATTCCGAACGAATGCCAGACGGTCCAATTCACTCTAGTAACAGCAGTCACAGCTGTCACATAGGAAACTCTAATGTGGATTAGTAACTCAGATCACTTCAATAACAATTGCATCACTGAGCGCGATTGAATCACTAATAACAAAAGAATCACAGGCCCCAGTAGTGCCTATAACCACACGGTAAACACTACTCACGTAACAACTCACTGACCTGCAGCGACACGCCCAGTAACAACAGTCAGCGCCGTCGCTTCTGCATCAGAAATATGCAGAAACACTAAAATTACTCGAAGAATAACAATTACCCCATTAGCACAGCTGATTATCAGGTTTAACGTCTGTATAGACAGCACCATGCGTCAATTGCGAACCATTTTTGCGAGCGGAATCAGGCCGTTCGCACAACAGGATCGAGGTGGGTATGAGCGGGCACCTATTTGTTCGTGCGGTCGCCATCTCCGGCGTCCTCGCGATCTCCCAACTGTCGTTGGCGATCTCCGAGGCAAACGCCGAACCCAACTGGGACGCCATCGCCCAGTGCGAATCGGGGGGCAACTGGTCGGCCAATACCGGCAACGGCTACTACGGCGGGCTCCAATTCAGCCCCGGCACCTGGACCGCCAACGGCGGCACCGGCTCACCGGCGGCGGCCAGCCGCGGAGAACAGATCCGCGTGGCCCGAAATGTCATGAAGACACAGGGAATCGGCGCATGGCCGGTATGCGGTAGCGCGGCTGGACAGGCTCAAGCGCCCAACGTGTGCCGCACTCTCGTGCAGTTCATCCCGCTGTCGAACCTGCCGTTCCTGTGCCGGACGCTGCTCAGCGTCTTCCGCTGACGGCCAGGAGAACTACCTGCTGGTCAGCATCGCGAGTTCCTGCTCGGTGACCAAGCGCTCCATCTCGGCCCGGTAGGCCTGGTCGTCGGACGGACGACGGGTGACGGCGGCGGTGACCTGCGCGACGATGCGTTCCACCTTGCGAGCTGTAGACATCATTGGACGCTCCCAACCACGAACTGAATGGCCTGACTGCCCTCCGGCCACTCTGATCACACTGGTCTACACGCGTCACATTTTGGATACGGCTGCATCACATGTCGCGCACGTTGGCGTGCCGTGCGCGTGTCGCGCGCAATCGTCGTGAGACCGTGCCGCGCTCCGCGACACGACGCCCGTCAGGCGGCGTCGGCGCGCAGTGCCGCCAACAGCGCCGGGGCCGCCTCATCGAAGAAGCTGTCCTGGGAATCTCCGCCGATCTGCACGAGTGCGATATCGGTGAAGCCGGCGTCCCGGTAGGCGCTGACGGCCTCAACGACGGCGTCGATGTCCGGGCCACAGGGAATCTGCTCTGCCACGTCCTCCGGTCGCACGAACCGCGTCGCGGCATCAAAAGCCTTGGGGTTGGGCAATTCCGCGTTCGTCGGCCAGCCACCGCCGAACCACCGGAACTGTTCGTGCGCACGCGCCACTGCCTTGTCGCGATCGCGGTCCCAGCAGATCGGCAACTGCGCCACCGCGCGTCCCGTCGTCTCCAGGCCCTGCACCCGACGCTCATGGATCCACTGGTCGACGATCGGTTTGTCAGGTGACACGTCGATCATGAAGTCGGCGAAGTCAGCCAGCCGCCCGACCGCCTTCTCCCCTGTCATCGAGATGCCGATCGGGACGGGATCGGCAGGCAGATCCCACAGTCGCGCGGAGTCGACCTGGAAGTACTCACCCTTGTGGTTGACGACCGCGCCGTCGAGGAGCTGGCGGATGATCTTGGTCGCCTCGCACAGCATGTCGAGGCGGCGCTCGTAGGCCGGCCAGCCCTGACCCGCCACGTGTTCGTTGAGGTTCTCGCCGGTGCCCAGCCCGAGGAGGAACCGGCCGTCCGCCAGAATCTGTGCCGTCGCCGCCTGTTGTGCGACGACAGTCGGGTGGTACCGCATCGTCGGACACGTGACGTAGGAACAGAGCTCCACCCGGCTGGTCGCATGCGCAACGGCACCGAGCACCACCCAGGCGTTCGGCGCATGCCCCTGCGAGACCAACCACGGCGAGTAGTGGTCACTGCAAACTTCGAAGTCGAAGCCCACTTCCTCGGCCCGAACAGCATGTCTGACAAGCTCTTTCGGGCCGCATTGTTCAGTCATCAAGGTGTAGCCGAATGAAGTCATACGCGCGCCCCTCCGATGTAGCGCCAACTACTGATCCTGCTGGTTCGCGCGCTCCCGCGCCTCTGCCGCCTTTGCGGCCGCCCGGGCGGATTCCGCCTCGGCTTCCCGCTTCGCCGCGTCGCGCTGCGCCTCGCCCTTGTCCTGCTGCGCCTGGCCCTCACGGAACAGGTCGTCGCGGCCGATCAGCGCACCGAGCAACGTCTTCACCTTGCCTTTGATGCCTTCGACGAGACCTTTGGCAGCTTCTTCCGGACCGCTCTTACCCATGAGCTCCTCTTTCCGGTCGTGGTTTCGCGACGGCCGAGCCATCCAGCCGCCACTGGATGGGTTCCCCGACCGTCGGATGCGAAACATGGGCTCGCGTGGCTGCACAACATGGCCCACGCCGGGCCGTGGAGAAGTCTCAGTCCCCCAGCGACGCCAGATAACGGATGCCGCCGATACCCGGCAGGAAGAAATAACCGCCGCCCTTCAACGTGGTGAAGGCCGGAAGTCCCTTGTGCACCTTGCGAATCGGCCGTTTCGGGACCGTGAAGTCGAGCGTGCCGTCCTGCGTACCGCAGATCGGGTCATGCTCGTTGCCGAGTTCGTGGAACGCCTTGTCGTTGATCCAGACGTTCTGCGCAAACTCGAACTGGCGCACCAGATCCGCGCAGATGATGAAGGCCGCGATACCGCGGTCGACACCGTCGTCCGGTGCTCCGTCGGGCAGTGCCGGGCCGTACGTCGCGCCGCGCCGGATCATCCGGCGGCGATTCATGTAGTGCGCGGTATCGCGCGGATTGAGCCGCCGTGCGTGCGCCCCCAACGGACACGCGTAACCGAACGGATCCTCTTCCTTGTAGTTGAAGTCGTTGTTGCGCATCGGATCCGCGCCCAACTCGGGGTCGTCCTTGTCCGGAGCCAGCACCAGCGGGGCGCCGCTGCGCCACCGGCCCATGAACTTGGCGGCCAGCAGCTCTTCACCTTCCGGGCTGTCCGCGTTCTGGCGCAGGTACTCGCGAAAGACGGCGACGTGCTCCTCGAGCCTGCGGTACGCCATGTAGCTGCCGTTGCGCGAAAGCACCTCGGGCTGAGGCAGATCCACCACCGGCCCGTTCTCGTCGTCGTACCCGAGAATGAACTCCCCGGGCGCCAACGGGTCGCCCGAGCCTGGCGTCGGCTCCTCCCCCGACCCCTTCATGACCGGTTGCGACAACCGGTCCCGGAATCCGAAGTGGTCGTGGGCGTAGTTGAACGGCGGCGTGGCATTGAGATCCAGATACGACAGGCTGCGCACGCCGTCGGTCCGCGCGAGTAGGTCGTCATGCGCCGCGATGGACTTCGCATTCTGTTCGTCCGTGCGGGAGAACAGGATTGCGATGGCGTGCAGGTCATCACCGGCCAACCCGCCGACCCAGTGCTCCGGTGCCGCGGGCCCGACGTCACCCAGGATGGCGGCCCGCGATGCCATACCCTCCCGAAACGCATCGGGGAACGTCGCCAATAACTCCTCGGGCACGCCCAACGCGCGCAGGCCATTCCAGGTGAACGCCAACGTGACCCAACGATCGGACTCGTCCATCGTCGCCTTGGCGTCGGTCGCGGACTGCACCTTGTCCTGCATCTCTGCCAGCCATGCCCGGCCACCTTCAGGGGTGTCGAACGTCAGGAACTCGTAGCGCCCGGTGAGCGCAGGGGTCCGGGTCAGCAGGATGTGCTGAATGTCGTCGAATTCCAGGTTGGGAGTGTCCGTCACGGTGTGCGCTGCCCCTTCGCCCAAGCCCATGCCGCGACTCGCCAGCCGTCCGGAAGTCGGCGCAACGCGACGGTGAACACCGCTCCCGTCTGGGTAACGCGGACGCCGTTGAGGTCGAACGTCATGGTCGCCGGGGCCACCACATACGCACTGTCGCCGGAGGTCTCGTCGTGCAGCGGGTCACCGAGGATGACTCGGTAGTTCGCCGCTCCGAGATGAGCCCCTTCGGCGACGACACCGCGATGCCAATCCGTCGCCGCGGTCGGTCCCACCCACAGGTGCGGAGCCATGCCATCGAGGATCGCCCCGTCGGGAGCGAAGGCAGCCGACATCGCATCCGGATCGTTGGCGTTGAACGCATCGATGTAGGCACGGACCGCACCCAGTGGGGTATCGGTCATTGCATCTGATCGAGCATCGTCGAGAACGCCGCCTTGAGCCGCAACGCCTTCTTGATCTCGTCCGCGGTCACGTAGGGGTACTCGCCATACTCCAGGAAGCTCGGCTGCTGGTGGTCCCGGACGAATTTGATGAACGCCTCGGTGTTGGTCTTCCAATCCTCGGGAAAGCCTTCGAGATTGGTGAACACCGTCGTGATGCCCGTCGCGCTGAACAGGGCGACCGCGTCCTCGGTGTACTTGTCGAAATCGGTGTCGAAGATGCCCATGTACTGAAAGTGCAGACCCGAGCCCACGTCGAAGAGGTTCCAGCGCAGGTAGTGCAAGCGCAGCGGCGCCAACGCTTCCGGGCTCGCCTTGATGGTCTCCTCGATGGTCCTGCCGTACGCCCTGACCGTTTCCTCGCGGCCCTCTTTCACCTTCGCGATGATCGAGAAGCCGTAGCAGGCCGGGGTCTTCGGGAACACCGGGCCGTAGCGACCCCGCACCTCTTCGAAGTAGCCCTCCTTGGGGATCGCCATGGCGGCCGGCTTGGTCCAATCCTGGCTGTTCTCGCTCATATTGACCCCTTCGTCACGCATACTCGACATGGCGGACCGTACCACCGCCGCCATGCGTGGCGCGGCGATTGCGGCACGGTCGCTCAGCAAACCGCACGAAGGATTAACACAGCCTGAACAACGCAATAATCGCGCAACCGCTTCTTGAGCGGCAACGTCCAATTATGCTCAGCCGACACCGGTTCCGCGCACCGGCGCAGTGCCGACAACCGCGAGCCAACCGTTCGAAGGAAGACGACCATGCGACTGAAGCAGCGCTCCCTGAGTCTGGGTCTGGCGCTCACGTTTGTGCCCATCGGCATCAGTGCGGCAGCACCGGCCTCGGCCGACTGCACCGGCGCCGGATACGCCACCGTGTGCGCACAGGGTGATGTCCGAGGTGGCGGCCCAACTCCGCCGTCCGCGGCCTACCCGTCGTACTGCGCTGATCCCTGGTATTGCGACGACGGCTGGGGCGTGGACGTCATCGTGCCCCTGCCCCCGCGCCCGCCGCTGCGCCCCGGCGGCGGTGGCGGTATCGGTCCGCGTCGCTGATCCCTTTATTTCGACAACCTCGAGGAGCAACCAAACATGAGAATCCGCAACATCATCGGTGCCGGCCTGATCGCCGGTGCGACGTTCATCGGCACAGCCACGACCGCCATTGCCGACCCGCCGGACTGCACTGCCGGCGACCTCGCGAACGTGATGTCCGGCGTGAACGCCGCAACCGCGTCGTACCTGTTCACGCACCCCGATGTGAATGCGTTCTTCACGGGTCTCAAGGGCAAGACTCGGGATCAGATGCGGACCGATATCACCGCGTACATGGATGCGAACCCGCAGGTGAAGACCGACATCGAGGGTATCCGCCAGCCTGCGGCCGACTTCCGCGCGCGCTGCAACGCCCCGATGCCGGACGGTCCGCTGAACTGACGGCGGGGGCCGGAGAGGAGTGAAACCGATGAGCTCTCGCATGAGGGTGGCCGGCGGCGCGGTTGCGGTCAGCGCGGCGGTGATCGTGACGATCACCGGATGCAGCAAGGATTCTGCGCCACCCGCCGCGTCGAAGTCGGCGACGTCGTCGAGCGCCGCCACGTCGACGACCGCCTCCACTCCGGCCCAGCCCGTCGACTACTCGGCGCTGCTGATCAAGGCGACCGACCTCGTCGCACCCGAGGAATTCATCGCAACCCCGCCCGTACCGGACCCGGGCGGTAAACCCGGTGTCGCAACGTCGTTCGGCAACGCCGACCGCACCCACGTCGTCGGCGACACCATCCTGATCCTGCCGGACCCGGCCGCCGCCACCGCGGCGCTCGAGGCAGCCAAAGCCACGCTCGGGGGCAGCGTGGTCGGCGGTACCCCCACGCCGATCGAGGTTGGTAGCGGCGGCATTTCGGTGTCGGGGAACTCGCCAGACGACTCCAAATCAGTGACCGTCGTGCTGTTCACCGAAGGCCGCGCGTTCGTCACCCTCGAATTCGACGGACCCAAGGACGCCACCCCGCCGTCCGACTTCGTGCTCGACGTCGGCCAGAAACAGGCCCTGGCCATCAAGAACGGACTGCACGGCTGACGGTCGTCCGCTCCCTCCCGTAGGCGCGGCATCGACCTCACGCTGAGGCGAGCGGTTCAGAGCCCACTCGGATACGTCTCCGGCGTTTCCCCTTCGTGCCAGACGCTGGTCGGCTCGAGTGGTTCCAGCGCCCGGGTCCGGTCGATGTGGATCATCGCGTCGTACTGATCGGCGGCACGCACGTGGTAGTAGTGGCTCTGCCGTTCCGTCTCGGGGCGGTAGATGACGCCGATGGCGCGGCTCAGGCGCGCGACCGAAAGCGGTTCGGCGGCTTGGCGAGTGAGCAGGGGCGATACGAAGAATGACGGGCCACCCACTGCGTGCAAGAGCTCCTCGACACTGCCGCTGAGTGCAGGCCGGACCGCCTTGCGTTGGGCGACGCCACCCCACCTGCTCGCCGCGGTCACGGTGCCTGCGTAGGTACTGAAGCCGATCAACCGGCATTCACGGCCATACCGTTCCCGGACCAACTGGCCGAGCGTGAGCTCTCCATCACGACCCACCTCCGTCGCGCGAGCGTCACCGACATGCGAATTATGCGCCCAGACAACGACTTTTGAGTCTTTGGCGCCGTCGCGGTCCAGGTGGTCCAGCAACGCGCTCAACGTGCGAGCCATGTGTTCGTCGCGCAGATTCCATGACGAAACCCGGCCACCGAACATCGTGCGGTAATACTCTTCGGCGTCACGAACGGCCTGCGCGTTCTGTTCGGCGTAGAACGCCTCGTCCTCACCGAGCAGGCCGTCCTGATTGGCGATATCCGCCGCGTTGCGCTGCATATCCAAGAGCTGTTCGATCGCCTGGCGTTCACACGTCCGTCCCGCGCCGAAGGCCGCGGCATAGCCGTATTCCTGACCGTCTTCGGCCGACGCGACATGGTCGAAGCAGGCGTAGCGCTCGCGGGCCCTCCCCGCGGCTCGCGGATCAACCTTGTCGAGATACGCGATGACCTCACTCATGGAGCGGTGCATGCTGTAGAGGTCCAAGCCGTAGAAACCGGCCGGCCTGCCGCTGCGATCGGCGAATTCGGTGTTGCAGCGGCGCAGCCAATCGACGAAATCCCGGACCACGATGTTGCGCCACATCCAGGCCGGAAATCGTTCGAACCCACTCAGCGCCTGATCCGCGGACCGATCGTCGCCCAGTCCACGAACGAACCTGTTCACCCGGTAGGAGTCCGGCCAATCCGCCTCGGCCGCAACGGCGCAGAATCCCTTCTGCCGGATGAGCCACCGCGTGATCGCGGCACGTGCGGCGTAGAACTCATGCGTTCCGTGTGACGCCTCCCCGATGAGGACGATTCGCGCATCGCCGATCAGCTGTTCCAGCACGTCCACCGGCGGTACCCCGTCGGGCGCCTCGATCGCGACGGAGCGGATGACGTGCGCTGACGCGTGCCTGCCCAGGGTTCGCAGTGACATCGATCGACTCCTCTCATCGACCGGCATTCCCCGCTTTCAGATGCGTAAACGGCAGCCCCGATTCTCGGAGGCCCTACGCATGACTCAGACCCTGCTGGTGACCTCGGTCAGCGCCCGATCCAGCATGTTGAGCGCGCGCACCGACGCACGCACCGGACCCGGCCGCATCTCGGGCAGGCCGACATCGAAAACAGCTGCCTCGCTGCGCTTCTCGTTTCTCACGTCATCGCCGGCGACCAGTTTCCGTACCCGGGCTATCGCGTCGACAGCACGTGCCGCGGCCTGATGCAGAGCGTCGTCGGCGCCCTCGAGAGGCGGCCCGACATGCGACGCGGTGACCCCGGCACGCGCCAGCGCATGCGCCGAACGGTTGGCTACCTGCAGACCGCGCATCAGGCGCCGGACCCCATGCCGGAGTTCCGAAAGCGGACCCATCTGAAGCGGTTTGCCCGCCGTGACGGCTTCCTTCAGGGCGTTGTCCATCCGGCGGGTGTCGGCAACCAGGTCACCAGCATCGCCTGCGGTGAGTACTGCCGTTACCGCCGTGTCGATCACCCGCTCCATGTGGTCGAGGTAATCGTTGACCTTTTCGACGAAGGTGGCGCGGGTCTTGGTGGAGAAGACGAAATACGCGGACGCGATACCCACCAAGCTGCCCACCGCTGTTTCCGCGATGCGCACCTCGAGCACCTGGGCACTGAAATTGCCCAGGAGCCCGTACAACATCGCGAGCAGGACCGTCACGAAGAACGTCAACCAGAAGTAGGCGACGGTCGCCAGGTAGAACGCGAAGAACACACAGACCACCAGGACGACGATCTGCAGAGCCGGGTTCCGCCCGATCTCCGCGGCAAGCAGCACGCCCGCCACAACCCCGGCGATGGTGCCGACGATGCGATGCCCGGCGCGCGACAGGATTTCACCGCGCGTCGAGACACCCGTGAACACCAGGAAAGCTGTCAGCACCGCCCAATACCCGCGGTCAGGTGAGATGAGATTGCCCAAAACCGTTGCGGCGCTGGTCGCCACCGCGACCTGAATCGCGGCTTTGGTGCTGGGATCCAGTCCCGACGGCGCGTCCTGGCCGTCGTCGCCGTCGGCCTCGACAGCGGCTGCGGCTGCGGCGATGTCGTCGTCGCTGATGCCGCGGGCGTTGGTGGTGATGTGGTGAATCGCCAAGTGTGCCTGCATCGCCCGGTACGCCGTGACCGTCGCGACGCCCGCCGAGGTCGACAGGTCGGCCTTGTCCGCCGCTGCCGCGCCCATCCGTCGGGCCTGCCGCAACTGTTCCTCTGTGGGGTTGTTGTCCAGGCAGATTCGCAGCGCGGCCACCGCGTCGACCAGACCCTCGGGCCACGGCTCGTCCTGGTCCAGCCACCACAGGAACGATGCCGCCTGTTCCAGCATGATCTGCGCTTCGAACACCCGCAGCGCCAGGTCCTTGCTGGTGACACTCAGTGATTTCGCAGCCTCATACCGGTCCAGCCAGTCGTCGATGAGCAGCGCCGTCTCACCCAGCTGATCGAGTTCGTGCCGCGCGACGTCGACGCTGACCTGACCGCGCCGGGTGGCGACGTCCAGCGTCGAGAGCGACGCGGCGCGCAGTGCCGACAGCAGGCGACGTGCCTCGACACGTGGCCGTTCCGGAAACAGCAGCACGTGCACCAGCAGCGACGACGCGATTCCCACTGCCACCGCGACCGCCAGCACCGGAATCTGATGTACCGGGGTCCGCAGGAACATCACGAAGAAGTACGAGATGAACGCGACCATCCCGAGCGCGTTTCCGCGCGGACCGTACCGCCGCACCCACACCGCGGCGAACAGCACGGCGATGAAGCCGACGTCGACGATCTTGCCGTGAGGCGCGAGGAATGCCGCGAGGGCCATGGCGCCGATCGCCGGGAAGAACAGCAACAGCGTGGTGATGTTCCGGCTGCGCTGATCGCGATCCTTGACGGCGGCCGAGGCCTGCATCGCGACCACCGCGCCCAGCATCGCGACGGTCACCGGTTGCCCGGCCGCACGGGTAAAGGCGAGCATCGCACCGATCGCCAGCAGCAGCGAGAAGGTGGTCGCCGCCGCACTGCGCAACCGGATGCGGCCGGGGTCGGCAGCGTTGAGGACACTCGCTCTCCGCACCGCTGTCGCTACCTCCACAGGTCAATTCTGCGGCATCAGCCTGTGTGGCATGTCCAGGTCGATGGACGTCGCGGTTCTGGCTTCGCAGCGTTGCCAACCGGCGTAAGTTACCGTCGTGGCACGTCGCAAAGGTGGGCTGACCAGCAGGTTGATCAGCGCTGCCATCGCATCGCGGCTAAGCCGCGAGGAGGAAGTCGGTGGGATGACCCTGCCGAACGTGCGGCTGTGGCTCGGCGGCGAACGCAATCAGCCATTGTGCGATTCGGTCGTGCTGCAAGTGCGTTCGGCCGGCCTGCCCTGCGACGTGATCGCCACCGGAGAGATCGATGTTCCCCGCCGCATGCGCCAGCCGCGGACGTTGCATCTACGCCCCGCCATGCTGAACCTGCCGCCGTTGCGCAAAGCCACGCTCGCCGTGGAGATCCCTCCCGTCGCACAGCGCAAGGCCGCTCGCGCGCTCAAGCGAGGCGAACCCGTCATCGCCGTGATCGAAGTCGAAGCGACGGATAGTCGGGGCAGTTCGGCACGGGTGACGCGGCGGGTGTCGTTGAGTCCACCGTCCCAGCGGCTTTGAGTAGGGCGGGCGGGGCTCGAACCCGCGACCAAGGGATTATGAGTCCCCGGCTCTAACCAACTGAGCTACCGCCCCATCGCGAAGATCGCGGCCACCATGTTCGCATGGCGCCACGGGCGGGCACCCCATGGGCTGCCATCGGCGTTGCGGTCTAAGAGATGCCACGCCGGCAGAGCGCTTCCGCCAGCCGCTCCGTCGACTCTTCCATCTGCGCGCGGCCGATGACCGGCAGGTGCTCCAGCATGTCGGTGTGTCGGAATGCCGACCAGTCGTATGTCTCAGTGACAAGTGTCCGCTCCGGTCCGATCGGCGTGAGCCGCCATATCCAGGTGTGACCCGCAGGTTCCTGGCCGGGTTCGGCGGGGGCCCATCCGACAGCACGGTCGGGCTCGTAACAGATGACGTGGTTCTCGACGCGGTTGCCCGCACGCATGTTCATCACGAACACCGCACCCAATTCGCTGAAGGGGCGATGGTCGGCCGCACTGAGGATCATGCCGCTCGCATCGAGCACAACATGGTTGTCCGGCGTGGTCAGAAACGCGAACACGAGATCTGCACTCGCGTCCACGACACGCGATACCTGTATGCGGCTGTGTTGGATAGCCATCACTGATCTCCTCTGCGAATTCACCGCCTATCTATCGAGACTGCGCACCGCGCCGTTTGTCATCGTGGCTCTGTGTAAACGGGCATCTGATCGGCCCTGAGCGGATGCGTCTCTTTGACCGCACTGCCACCAGGCATCATGTGGAGCGTGACCGACTCTCATCCGTTCGACCAAGCCCTGGAACTACAGCCCGTCGATGACACGCGCATGCGTGGGCAGACGCACCCGGACTGGGCGAACATGGTCGGCCCCTTCGGCGGCATCACTGCGGCGACGCTGCTGCATGCAGTCGAGCTGCGGCCCGACCGCATCGGTGAACCGCTGGCACTCACGGTCAACTTCGCGGCACCCATCGCCGACGGCGAGTTCGATATCGCACTGAAGCCCGCCCGCACCAACCGGACGAACCAGCACTGGATCGCCGAACTCAGCCAGGACGGCGACATCAAGACCACGGCCACCATGGTTTTCGGCATCCGCCGCGACACCTGGTCGGACGACGAGTCACGCATGCCGAGTGCGCCCGGGCCCGAGGGACTCGAAGTCAGCGGCCCTCCCCTGCCATGGGTCAGCCAGTACGACATGCGTTTCGTCGAAAACCCTTTCCCGGCAGAGGATGCCGAGCCCAGTGAGTCCTCGCGGACGACGCTGTGGGTGCGGGACGCCAACCAGCGCGGCCTCGACTTCGCCGCCCTGGCCGCGATGTCCGACATCTTCTATCCCCGGGTTTTCCTGCGGCGCGGCGGATTCTTCCCGGCCGGCACCATCTCACTCACCACGTACTTCCACGCCAATGGGCAGGAGCTCGAAAGCATCGGCGGGGACTACGTATTGGGCAGTGCGCACGCAAATCGCTTCTCGGACGGATACTTCGACCAGAGTGCGCATGCGTGGGCCCGCGACGGCGCGCTGCTCGCCAGCACCCACCAGGTCGTCTACTTCAAGGGCTGACGTCCTCACCGGCGAGCGACTCGTTGCGACGCACGTGGCACTGCCGTCGCGGCATCGGATGCCGTGGCGCGGTGCCGAGTTAGCTTGCGGGCCTGTCTGTTTCACCGTCATCATCGCCGCTCTCGGGTGGGTAGAGCGTGGGATGCCAGTAGTGGTTGGTTCGGGGTTGGCCGACGTCCAGTAGTGGTGGTGGGGTCCAGTGGGCGCGGCCGTTGGCCATGGTGGTGGTCCAGCCGCCGGTGTCGGCGAGGCGGTTGTCGCGGCCGCAGGCCAGGGCAAGGTTGGTGATGTCGGTGGGGCCATCATCGCGCCAGTCGGTGTCGACGTGATGGGCCTGGCAGCGGGAGGCGGGGGCGGTGCAGTTGGGTTTGGTGCAGCCCAGGTCGCGGGCGAACAGGGCAAAGCGTTGGGCGACGGTGGCGGTGCGACGCGCTCGGCCCAGGTACAGCGGTTGTTCGGTGTGGTCGTCAAAGACGACGAGGTAGTGGTCGGCGCCGCGGGCAGCCATGCGGATGAGATCGCGGATCGGTAACCGGCTGCCGGTGAGGGTCAGTGCGTGGCCGGTGCCGCGCTCCAATTCGGCGACAGTGCAGGTGGCCGCGATGGCCACAGGTAGGCCGTTGTGGTCGCCGAGGTCGGTGCCGAGGGCGATGCGGCCCATGGCGGCCAGGGCGTCGTGGTTGCGTTGGTCGGTGCTGCGGGTGTCGTGGTCGATCTGGGCCTGGGTGGGGGTGCCCGATTGGCAGGGTGTGGGGTCGGCGGGGTTGCACATGCCGGGGGCGCCGAGTTTGTCGTGGACTGCTTCGAGGGTGGCGCGTGCTTCGGGGTCGAGCCAGCCGTCCACTTTGGACATGCCGTCGGGTTGTTGTTTGCCGATGCGGAAGCTGCGTTTGCGGGCGCGTTCGGCGTCATCGGGCAGCGGCCCGTCCTGATCGAGCAGGTACAGCAGCGCCTCGGCGGCGGCGCGCAGTTCTTCGGGGGTCTGGTGCCGCGCCCCGGCAACGAGGGACTGTTCGAACTGCCCACGGGTGGCGGGGTCGATCCAGCCGGGGAGTTTGTTGATGAACTGGCCGATCACTTTCACGTGCTCGGTGTTGAGCGCGCCTTCGGCCTGGGCGGCGGCGACGAACTCCCACAGCGGCGGCAACGGTTCGCCGGTCAGCCCGGTGCGGGGCGCCAAATACTGGGCGTCGCGGACCTGGCGGTTGGCTTCGGTGGTGTCCAGGCGCAGCCGGATACGCAGCACCTCGGCCCAGTTTTTCGCGCCAAGTTCTCGGGCCGTGACCTGAGACTGCGCCGCAACCAAGATCCGGTGATCCACCGCCTCGGCCGCACACCTCAACCTCTCGCGGCGCGACTTCAACGCCAACAACGTCGCCACATCCAGACCGCTGTAATCCAGGGACGCGAGCCGCGCGTGCGCCGCTTCGTAGGCGGCGTACGCCTCCTCGACAACAGCCGGATCGGTCAACCCCATACATCGAACATTAGTTCGAACCACCGACAAGAAGCCGCCGCGAATGTGACGCTAGTTACCCACTGTGACCAGCGCAAACAAAGTGACCAAAGTTTTTCAGAGAGCTCCCGAAGAACGCCTAGGAGAACACCGGCTGCCCGTCGGCTCCGAGCAGATAGCGCTCGGTGCCCTCGCTGACCCGCGGCGCGTCCCCACCCAACGCGACGGCAATCTTGTTGATGCCGTTGCGCATCACGTCGAGGGTGATCTCGGTGGCCTCCGCGTCGGAGAAGTGCGCCCGTACGCCCGCGGCAACGTCGGCCGGTATCCGCGACGGCGTCCACACCAGGGCGTCGACGTAGCGCAGCGCGGCTTTCTGCCTCTCGTCGAGCAGCGTCGACGACTCGTACAGCTCGATCTCCGAGTACAGCGACTCATTGCCGCCGGCATCCAATGCTGTGCCCTCGCGCAGCGACTTGCACAGCCGGCAGTTGTGCGCGGCCGCGCCGCGCAGTCGCACCACCTCGGTCATCACCGGATCGAGTTCGCGACGCGCCCCTACCGAACTTGCGAAGCGGTTCAACAGCAGGTCCACCGGGTCAGTGTCGTGGTCCCAGCCGTCGGGATCGGCGATCGGCGGCAGCCCGAGCGCCGCAAATCCGGCCCGCACTCGCGGCACGAAGTCCGCGACGTACATCAACGCCACGATGCGAAAACTGTTGGCGCCCAGCGCTGCAGTGAGCTCTCCGCGCTGAGCCACAGAAATCACCGACACGTCGGTGCTGAACTGCTCGGCGAACTCAGCCACCAGCGGCTCGGCGTCGGACACGGGCCCGAACACTGCTTCATAGGGCAATGGCGCGAGGCCCAGGGTCTCGGCACACGTCTGCCGCATCGCCGCGTTGAGCCGCCGATCGGCGGGTGGCGACAGTGCGATCAGGGACGTCAGTAGCTCCTCCACACCCCGGATTATTGCCGCGATGAGACCATCGACGCATGAGTTCGACCGTCTCGGCCGCATTCGCCTCCGACAACGCTGCTGGTGCTCACCCACGGGTGTTGGAGGCGATCGTCGCCGCCAACCAGGGCCCGGTGAGCTCGTACGGCACCGACCCGGGCACCGAACGCGCAGCGCAGGCCCTCAGAGCGGCCTTCGGGGCCCCCGATGCCGAGGTCCTGTTCGCGCTGACCGGCACCGCGGCCAACATCATCGCGCTGGCTTCGGCAGTGCGGCCCTGGCAGGAAATTCTGTGCAGCGATATCGCGCACTCGTTGCTCGACGAAGCCGGTGGGCCGGTACGAATCGCGGCGGCACAACTGACACCACTACCGAGCGATGACGGCCTGATCTCACCGAAGGAGCTCGATCGACACATTGCGCGCCGCGGCGAGGTGCACCACTCGCAGCCGCGCATCGTCACCATCACCCAGTCGACCGAGAACGGCCGCGTCTGGTCGCCCGCCGCGCTGACGGAGTTCATCGACTACGCCCACCAGCACGACCTGCTGGTCCACGTGGACGGCTCGCGGGTCGCCAATGCCATTGCCGCCCTTGGTATCAGTCCACAGGAAGCCATCGGTGACGCCGACATCGTCACGGTTGGCGGCACCAAGAACGGCATGCTGTTCGGCGACGCGGTACTGATCCGCCGGCCCGCACATTTCGAGGGAATTCGCTTCGTACAGAAGCAGATCGGCCACCTCGCCAGCAAGCACCGCTTCATCTCGGCTCAGTTCGAGGCCATGCTGCACGACGATCTCTGGTTGCAGACGGCAGCCCACGCCAACCGCATGGCGGCGACATTGAGCGCCGGATTCGCGGAGGCAGGGCTGCAGCTGGCGGCGCCGACCGAGGCCAACGAGGTGTTCGTCATCCTCGACGCCGCGACCACAGCGCGTGTCCGGGAGCGGTTCGCGATCCATGCTCCCGACCCGCTGAGACCGATCGTGCGCTTCGTCTGCTCCTGGGCCACCACCAACGACGACGTCGCCGGGGCGCTGAAAGTTATTGCGCCTGACTGACCGACGACATGTGGAAGTCCGGAATCCGCAGTGACGGCATCTGGGCCCGGGTGGCCCAGTCGCCCCATTCGCGCGGCAGCGTGGTTTCGCTGACGCCGGCCTCGGTCGCGCGCCGCAGCAGGTCCAGCGGACTCTCGTTGAACCGGAAGTTGTTGACCGCGGCCGTCACTTCCCCGTCCTCGATGAGGTAGACGCCGTCACGCGTCAGGCCGGTCAGCAGCAGCACCGTCGGATCGACCTCACGCATGTACCACAGCGTGGTCAGCAGCAGGCCGCGTTCGGTGCCGGCGATCATGTCCGACAGACTCACCGTGCCGCCCGTCATCAGCAGATTGTCGGCCGGCACGGCCACGGGCGCGTCGAATTCGGCTGCGGCAGAACGCGGATACGCCAACGCGTTCACGACACCGTCGCGAATCCAGTCGACGCGACCGATGTCCAAGCCGTTGTCGAACACCGACACCCGCTCCGACGAACTCGACGTCGCCACGAACGGCAGGCAATCCAGCCCGGGCGCAAAGGGATCCGAGTACAGCGTCAGCCCGAGGTCGGTGAGCTTCTCCCCCACCCGGGTGCCGCCCGGCGCCGACAGCGCGGTTCGGCCTTCCTGCGCGCCACGACCGTCCATGCTCCAGCCGAGGTAGATCATCATGTCCGCGACGGTCGACGGCGGCATCAGCGTCTCGTACCGACCGGCGGGCAACTCGACGGTCCGCGAGGCCCAGCCGAGACGCAGGCACAGATCGTCGAGCATGGAATCGACTGGCACGTCGACGAAGTCGGCGGTACTGACGCCCGCCCACGCGCTGGCACCATCGCGTTTGGCGTTGATCTCCACCGAGCCCGTCGGTTGGGTGAACCGCCGCCGGATGCCACCGGACGTCGCCAGGTACGTGGTGTCGAGTTCGTGCCGCGCGAACCCGTACAGCGCGTCGCTGCGGTGGAAGCCGTCGACCAGACGCGTGGCCACGTTCCCGAACACCGAGGCACCGGTCAACGGCGACGGTGCGTCCCAGTCGTCGGAGGTCTCCACGCCGGCCAGCGGCGGCGCGCTGTCACGCGCCTCGGGCGCCGCCTCCGCGGCGTCCTGCGACGCCGCCACCAGGCCCGCGATGGTCGACGGATCGACCTCACTGGACTTCACGACGCCGACCCGGGCCTTATCCCCTTGGCGGACAATCGAAATGACGGTGGTCTCGCGGCTCACCGACTCACCGTTGGTGGTCATGGTGTTGCGGGCCCAGCGCAGTGACGCGGTGGACCTGTCGGTCACCAGGACGATGGTCTCGTCGGCTCGACCCCGGCGGGCAGCCTCGTCCAACACCAGGTCGACAACCTGCGGTGCAGCAGGGCGAGCGTAGCGACCGGGAGAATTATTCAGCATCAACGCCCCGATTCAGTTCGCGTGTTGAGCACATTGATTCCGCGGAACAGCGCGGACGGGCAGCCGTGGCTGACGGCGGCCACCTGGCCGGGCTGGGCCTTGCCGCAGTTGAACGCGCCACCGAGTCGCCAGGTCGACTCTCCGCCAACGGCTTCCATCGATCCCCAGAAGTCGGTGGTGGTCGCCTGGTAGGCGACGTCGCGCACCTGGCCGTCCAGCTTGCCGTCGCGGATCTTGAAGAACCGCTGCCCGGTGAACTGGAAGTTGTACCGCTGCATGTCGATTGACCACGATTTGTCGCCGACGATGTAGATACCGTTCTCGACCCGGCTGATCAGATCCTCGGTGCTGAGGTCGTCAGTACCCGGCTGCAGCGAGACGTTGGCCATCCGCTGGATCGGCACATGATGCGGCGAATCCGCGTACGAGCAGCCGTTGGACCGGCTGACCCCGAGCTTCGGCGCGAACACGCGGTCCAGCTGATAGCCGACGAAGACACCGTCGCGCACCAGGTCCCAGCTCTGCGCGCGGACGCCTTCGTCGTCGAATCCGATGGTGGCCAAACCGTGTTCGACGGTGCGGTCGGCGGTGACGTTCATGATCGGTGACCCGTACTGCATGGTCCCCAGCTTGTCCGGGGTGGCGAACGACGTACCGGCGTACGCCGCTTCGTAGCCGATGGCCCGGTCGTATTCGGTGGCGTGGCCGATGGATTCGTGGATGGTCAGCCACAGGTTGGTCGGGTCGATCACCAGATCGGTGGGACCGGCCGTCACGCTGGGCGCCTTCATCTTCTCGGCCAACAGCGTCGGCAGCTCCGCCAATTCGGTTGTCCAGTCCCAGACCTCGTCACCGGCGACGGCCTCCCAACCACGCGCGGTCGGCGGCGCCAGTGTGCGCATCGTTTCGAACGCACCGGCTGCGGCATCCACCGCGACGGCCTCGATCGTCGGCTGCACCCGGACCCGTTGTTGCGTGATCGACGAACCGAACGCATCGGCGTAGAACACCTGCTCCTTCACGGCCTGCAGTCCCGCCGACACGTGGTCCACGCCGTCGGCCGCGAGCAACCGGCCCGAGTACTCGCCCAGTAGCGCGATCTTGTCGGCAGCGGTGACCTCGAACGGGTCGATCCGGTACGGCGACACCCATGACACATCGGTGTAGACCGGTTCGGAAGCCAGCTCGATGCGCTCGGCATTGAGCGGCGCCAGCGCCACCGCGACCTGCACGGCGCGACGGGCGGTCTCGGCCGCGACCTCGGGGTTCAGCTCGGCGTGCGAGGCGAAACCCCAGGTGCCGTCCACGATCACCCGCACCGCCAGCCCGATTTCCCGGTTGACCACCGAGGATTCCAGCTCGCCGTCACGCAGCTGGATGTGTTCGGTGGTGATCCGGTGAATCCGGAGGTCGGCGTAGCTCGCACCGGCAGCCAGCGCGGCCGACACCGCGGCCTCGGCCAGCAAATGGCGCGGCAAGGCCAGGAAGTCGGCGTCAACCCGTCGCAGCGCAGTCACGGCTACACCGTAGTAGCACCACACGCTTTAATGATCCGGTGGCACGCCGCAGGTTTCGGGACACCCTGACCGGCTATGCGCTGCTCGCCCCCAGCCTGTTCGGCGTGGTGATGTTCCTGCTGCTCCCCATGCTGGTCGTCGGCTGGCTGAGCCTGCAGCGGTGGGACCTGCTCGGACCCATCCGGTTCGTCGGACTCGACAACTGGCACGCCGTGCTGACCGACCCGACATTCGACCGCTCGCTGGCGGTGACGCTGGGTTTCGTCGCACTGGTGGTGCCGGTCCAGACGGTGCTGGGTCTGGCGGCCGCGATGCAGCTGGCCCGCGGACTGCCGGGCACCGGATTCTTCCGCACGCTCTATGTCCTGCCCTGGATCTGCTCGCCCTTGGCGATCGCGGTGCTGTGGCGCTGGATTCTCAGCCCCACCGACGGCGCAGTGAGCACCGTGCTCGGGCACCGCATCGAATGGCTGACCGACCCCACCCTGGCGCTGCCGCTGGTTTCGGCGGTGACCGTGTGGACCAACGTCGGCTATGTGACGCTGTTCTTCCTCGCCGGAATCCTGGCCATCCCCAACGACGTTCACGACGCGGCCCGCATCGACGGGGCGAGCGCCTGGCAACGGTTCCGCCGCATCACGCTGCCGATGCTGCGGCCGACATTCTTCTTCGTCCTGGTGACGGGTGTCGTCAGCGCGGCGCAGGTCTTCGACACCGTCTACGCGCTCACAGGCGGCGGCCCCGAGGGCCGCACCGACCTGATCGCCCACCGCATCTATGCCGAGGCCTTCGGCTCGGCGGCCGTGGGCCGCGCCGCGGTCATGGCCCTCATCCTGTTCGTCCTGCTGCTCGGCATCACGCTGGTGCAGCACCTCTACTTCCGCCGGCGGGTCACCTATGACCTCACGTAACGCACTCATCTATACGGTGCTGGTGCTCACCGCTGCGATCACCCTCGTGCCGTTCGGCCTGGGCCTGCTGACGTCGTTCACCTCGGCGCGCCAGTTCAACACCGAATCGCCGCTGTCCCTGCCGAATCCACCGACGCTGGCCAACTACACCGCCCTGTCCGACGCCGGCTTCGGCCGGGCCGCGCTGGTCACCGCGTTGATGACCGCGGTGATCCTGTTGGGCCAGCTGGCGTTTTCGGTGACCGCCGCGTACGCCTTCGCCCGGCTCGAATTTCCGGGACGCGACACCCTGTTCTGGCTGTACCTGGCGACGCTGATGGTGCCCGCGACGGTGACGGTCGTGCCGCTGTATCTCATGATGGCCGAGGCCGGGCTGCGTAACACCTTCTGGGCGTTGGTGCTGCCGTTCATGTTCGGCTCGCCCTACGCGATCTTCCTGCTGCGCGAGTACTTCCGGTCCATCCCGGCCGACCTGATCCGCGCCGCCCGCATCGACGGTGCCGGCACGCTGGACGTCATCGTGCACGTGGTGCTGCCAGCCAGCCGGTCGATTCTCGTCACGCTCGGACTGATCACCGTTGTCTCGCAATGGAACAGCTTCATGTGGCCGCTGGTGATCACCAGCGGCTCGTCCTGGCGGGTGCTGACCGTCGCGACCGCAGGGCTGCAATCCCAGTTCGACACCCAGTGGACCGTCGTACTCGCCGCGACGACCGTCGCGATCGTGCCGCTGATCCTGCTGTTCAGCGTGCTGGGCCGGCACATCGTCCGCTCGATCGTCGTCACCGGCTTGAAATGAAGTTCTCGACCCGGTTCGTCATCGCGCTGGCCGCCACCATGGCGGTGCTGCTGGTGGCCGCCGTGCTGATGGGCCGGACGCAGGACACCGGGAAAACCGTTGTCACGGTGCGGCTGTGGGACGCGCAGGTCGCAGCCGCGTACCGGTCGTCATTCGCGGAGTTCGCCCGCCGGCACCCGGGCATCGAGGTCCGGGTCGACGTCGTCGCCTATGCGTCGTACTTCGATTCGCTGCGCACCGATGTCGCCGGCGGCGGCGCCGACGACATCTTCTGGCTGTCCAACGCCTACCTGGCCGGCTACGCGGACACCGGCCGGCTGCTCGACATCGGAAAGTTGTTGGGCCGCGGCGCCGCCGATGCGTGGGAGCCGTCGGTGAATCAGCAGTTCACCCGCGACGGGACACTGTGGGCGGTACCGCAACTGACCGACGGCGGCATCGCGGTGTACTACAACGCCGACCTGCTGGCGGCCGCCGGCGTCGAGCCCGCCGACCTGGATGCGGTGCGCTGGTCTCCCGGCGCCGATGACACGCTGCGTCCGCTGTTGGCCCGGCTGACGCTGGATCGGCACGGAAACCAGGCCGGGACACCGGGATTCGACCCCGAGCAGGTACGGCAGTGGGGCTACAACGCCGCCAACGATCTGCAGGGTATCTATCTCAACTACATCGGTTCGGCCGGTGGGATATTCAGCGACGGTGACCGGTTCGCGTTCGACAATCCGGGAGCCCGGGAGGCTTTCGAGTACCTGGTGCGGCTGATCAACACCGACCACGTCTCCCCTTCTGCCGCCGACACCAACGGCAACGGCGACTTCTCCCGCAACCAGTTCCTGCAGGGCCGCATGGCGCTGTTCCAGTCGGGCACCTACAACCTGGCCGCCATCGCCGATCAGGCGCGCTTCCGGTGGGGTGTGGCCATGCTGCCCAGCGGACCGGACGGCCGCGTCAGCGTCACCAACGGGATTGCCGCCGCGGCCAATTCGGCCACCCGCCATCCCGATGCGGTGCGCGCGGTACTGCAGTGGATGGGCAGCGCCGACGGAAATGCGTTCCTGGGCACCAAAGGGGCGGCAGTGCCGGCCGTACTGGCTGCCCAGCCGGTCTACTTCGACTACTGGAAACGGCGCGGTGTCGACGTGCAGCCGTTCTTCTCGGTGCTGGACGGCCCCCGTCTCCCGGCCCCCGGCGGCGCGGGCTTCCCGGCCGGGTTCCTCGCCATCAGGCCATTTTTCGACGAGATGTTCCTGGGCCGCGCGCCGGTCGCATCAACCCTGGCCGATGCCCAGCGCGCAGCCAATGCCGCCTCTGATCGCTAAAGCCGGTGGGTGGCCAGCGGCGTGGCCACCTCGACCCACAGCGACAACGCGCACATCGCGACGACCATCAGCAGCGCCACCGTATCGGCCCGTCCCGGCCGTGCCGGACTGGCGACGATCTGGCCCACACCACCGCGCGCCGTGATGGCGTCGCCCATCTCATCGCCGCGGCGCAGCGCCACCGTGATGGCGGCCGCCAGCAGGTCGACGATCTCGGCGCGGCGCTGCCGGCTGCGCTCCCGTCGCGTCTCGGGCCGCACCTTCGGCCGCAACCGGCGGGCCGCGAACAGCACCCGGTATTCGTCGATCAACATCGGGAAGGCGCGCAGCGCCAAGGCCAGCGTGACCGCCCACTCGTCGACAGGGATGCGCAGCCACTTCAGCGGCCGACCCAAAGTGGCCACCGCGGGCGCGATTTCAGCGACGTTGGTGGTCCACGAGACCAGCCCGCCGAGTCCCAGCAGCACGATCGACAGCACGGTGATCCGCAGGAAGTTCAGCAGACCACCCACTCCCAGATGCACAGACCCGAAGTCGAGGAACGGCTCGCCGCCGGCCAGGGCCGCCGTTCCACCACCGAGCAACAGCAGCACCCACACCAAGCGCGGTACCGACGGCAGCACGCTGCGCGGGATGTGGGCCAGCCACGCCGTGAACAGCACCAGCAGGGCGACCAGGCCGATCGGCACCCAGCCGGGGTACATCGTCAGGACAATGCCGATCAGCGCCACCACGATGAGCTTGGTACCGGCCCACAGTTCGTGAATGGGCGACGTCCCCGGCACGGGACGCAACAGCACCATCGAACGGCGCTGCGTCGCGGGAGCCGTCATGATCGTCCTCCCGCAGTGATCGGAGCCTCGACGAGTTCGCCGCGGTGCAGCCGCAGGATGCGCGGGCACAGCTCGTCGAGCCCGGCGAAGTCATGCGAGATGACGACTACCGTCAGCCCCGTGGTCCGGCGCAGTTCAGCGAGCAACGTCACCAGGCCGCGCTGGCTGGCCGCATCCAAGCCGGCCAGCGGCTCGTCGAGGATCAGCGCCCGCGGACGACGAGACAGCAAGCCCGCCAGCACGACCCGGCGCATCTGGCCGCCGCTGAGCTGATCGATGCGGCGGTCGGCCAGTTCGGGGTCCAGCCCGACCATCGCGAGCGCCTCGGTGATCCGGACGGTGTCGCGCTTCGAGAAGCCCGCAGCCGAGGCGATTTCGGCACCGACGCGGGACCGCATCAACTGCAGCCGCGCCGCCTGGAACGAGATCGCCACGGCGCCAACCTGGTCGGAAACAGGCTTGCCGTCGAGCAGACAGCTGCCGGTGGTCGGCACCGTGAGGCCGGCCAGAATCCAGGCCAGTGTCGACTTGCCGGAGCCGTTGAGCCCGTGGATCAGCACACCCTCGCCCTCGTGGACGGTGAAGCTGATGTCGCGCAATGCCGTTGATTCCCAGGGCGTCCCGCTGCCGTACTGGTGTCCCACACCCTGGACCTCGAGCACCGCCGGGCCGTCGGGTTCGACGCCGGCGGACACGATCGGCACCGGTGCGGTCGCGACCATCTCGATGTTGTCACTGGCGCCGTCGAGCCGGACGACCCGGTCAGCCGAGTCGGCCTCGTCGTTGTAGTGCGTGATGTGCACCAGCGAGGTGCGGTGGTGACGGGTGAGGTCGGACAGCACCGAGAGCAGCACATCGCGGCCCTCCTGGTCGACCATGCTGGTGACTTCGTCGGCGATCAGCAGTGCCGGCTCGCGGGCCAGGGCGGCGGCGACTGCGAGGCGCTGCAGTTCACCACCGGACAGCCCGCCGGTGTCCCGGTCCGCCATGCCGCTCAAACCGACTTCGCCCAACAGCTTTTCGACGTCGATCGTCGTCCCCGACGGCAGACCCCACACCACATCGTCGGCGACGCGGGTGCCGAGCACCTGACTCTCCGGATGCTGCATGACGACCGCGGTGCCGCCGGCCTTGCCGAGCCCCACCGCACCCGGCCGGTCGATGGTGCCGGCAGTCGGCGCACGGCCGGCGAGCGTCAGCATGAGGGTGGTCTTGCCCGATCCGTTGGCGCCCGTGACGGCGACATGTTCACCCGCGTCGATGTCCATGCTGACCGGGCCGAGCGCATCGCGATCGGTACCCGGATACCGGAATCGGACATCGCGCAGGCGCGCCGGCACCGGCGCGACGAGGCCGGTGGATTCGACGGTGTCGAGCTTGTGCACATCGGGAATTCCGAAGAGCCGCTTCAGCACCCGCGACAGCGCCCACCAGCCCAGCAGCGTGACGACGATGATGTGCATGATCACGGAGATCATCACCGGCACCGGCCAGTAGTGCAGGAACACGGCGAAATCGGTGCGCAGATCCTCGGCCGCGCGCTCCCCGCCCGGGACCGCCGCGATGACGTTGGCGATGCCGTGGATGTTCGAGGTCATCGACGCGAAGATCAGCTCTCGCAGCCGCGCCACCACGAGCAGGATGCCGATGACGTAGGCGCCGAATGCGGCGCCCGCGACCACTGACGCCCACAGGACCGTGACGATCCCGCGCCCCGTGCGCTTGACGATGCCGGTCAGTCCGCCGATGTAGGCACAGAACACCACGGTCATCAGACCGCCCATGCCGGCGATGAGGAACGCGATGGTGCTGCCGGCGATGGTCGCGGCGACCAGCACCCGAATCCGGTAGCGGTAGGCCAGCAGTCCCATCGGGACCGTGCCCAGCATGCCGAGCCCCGCGGCGAACGGGACGACGACGGCGATGATGGCGGTGGCCGCGCTCAGTGCCGCCATCACAGCGGCCTGGGCGTACTCGCCCGGATTGAGGGGACCGGCCTTATCTCTGGTGCCGGCAGCAGTCATTGCACAATTCTGCCAGCTGCGCAGACGCGTAAACTCGACGGTGTTGTGACCGTCACCACTCTCGATGACAGGTTCGACTACATAGAGAATCTATGGAACCATGTTGAACATGACAGTTGCACCGGCGACCGAAACGACCCTCGCCTCGGATCTGCTCGCCGTCGTCGCACGCATCAACCGCCTGGCCAATCAGCGCGTCCGGCTCCCGCTGCCCTTCGCCCAGGCCCGCCTGCTCTCCACCATCGAAGCCGAGGGCCGCGCGCGCATCTCCGATCTCGCCGCGCTCGACCACTGTTCACAACCGACGATGACGACCCAGGTCCGTCGCCTCGAGGACGCCGGACTGGTGTCCCGCACCGTCGACCCCGACGATGCCCGCGCCGTCCTCATCAGCATCACGCCGCAGGGCATCGCCACGCTGGCGCAGGTGCGCGCCGACCGCGGCAACGCCATCGACCCGTTCCTGGCGGAACTCGACAGCGCCGATCGGGACACCCTGGCCGCGGCCGTCGAGATCATGCGCGGGCTGCTCGCCGCGCACTGACGCTCACGGCCCGGGGATCGGGTCCAGCGCCTTGAGCGCGCCACCGTCGACGGTGAACCGCACGCTGCCGATACCGGTCGGCATCCCCGGCTGATCCTTCGGCTGCTGCCATTGGTACTGCACCGTCGCGGTGTCCGGAGCGCTCGCGGTCACGGTGATGTACGGCCGCGCGTCGGGCGTCGGCGTGCCGATCATCGTGTTCTTGTTGAAGAACACCACCTGCTGCAGGCTGTCCGGCGTCGAATTGTTCTGCCCCACCTGCACCCAGTACAACGCGCAGTTCGCGGTGTGGCCACTGCCCATCTGGGTCCACTTGCCCGACGGCGGCGCCGGCAGCGCGTAGATGGCTGCGGTCACGACGTTCTGCGCCGGCCCGTCGGAGGGTGTGCATTTGTCAGCCTGCGGCATCGGGTCGGGACCTTTCGGACTCCACCCACATCCCGCGGTGAGCAGGGCAGATGCCGAGAGCAGGACGAACGCCGAGAGGTAGCCGGAGGACCGCATGCGGCCAGCCTACGGCCAAGCGCACCAAGCTTTTTGACAGGAACCTGGTTTGCCCACAGTTTGCACGGGGCACCCAAACCTTGTCTTTGACGCCCCGGCGGGGTTAGCCGGGAGCGAAATCAATTGTGATTAGGGGAATTTCGATGTGGCACAGACAGAAGCGAGGTCAACAGCAACGGCCGGTGATCAAGACCGGTGTGAGAGTGGCAATCTCGGCGGCATTGCCCGTTGGGGTTGCAGGTCTGATTTTTGCGAGCGTGGGCACCGGTCCTGGACCGGTGCCCTATTTGCTGTCCGCGGCGATCACCGAATCGAACACGACGGTGGGTTTCGCCGATTCGGACATCATCGGGATGTCGACTGCCGACATCAACAAGACACTCGACGAGATGCAGTCCCTCGGCGTGCAGAACGTGCGGATCCTGCTCCCGTGGAACAACATCGAGCCCGCACCGGGCTATTGGAACTGGAGCACCGTCGACACCCTGGTGAACGCTGCCGCCGAACGCAACATGGGCATCCTCGGCGTGCTCAACGCGACGCCGGCGTGGGCAGTGCAGCCCGGCTATCCGGCCGTGGCCGCGCCGCCGGCCGACAACACTCAGTACGCGCAATTCGTCAGCGCAGTGGCGGAGCGCTACGCGGGCAAGGTGTCGGCCTACGAAGTGTGGAACGAGCCCAACGCGGCACCCTCCTGGTACCCGACACCCGATCCCGCGGCGTACACCCGGCTGCTGCAGGCGGCATATCCGGCGATCAAGGCCGCTGACCCCAACGCGACGGTGATCGGCGGCGTGGTCGGTTGGGTCACCGATACCCCTGGCCTGGCCATCAACGCGGCCTCATACGTCCAGGGCATGTACGACAACGGAGCCCAAGGGTATTTCGACGCGCTCTCGTTCCACCCGTACCAGTACCAGGTGCCCTTCGGGAACGGCACGCCGTACGGGCCGATCGCGCCGATCAACCAGCTCGCGACGATCCATCAGGAAATGGTCGCGGCCGGCGACGGCAGCAAGCAGATCTGGGCCACCGAGTACGGAGAGCCGACCTCGGTCGTCGACAACAACACCCAGGCAGCGTTCATCTCCAACTTCCTGAACTCGTGGAGCAGCTTCGACTACACCGGGCCGATGTTCATCTACACCACCCGCGACCGGAACACCGCCAGCACGAGCGACCAGGACACTCTCGGTGTCTTCCAGACGGATTGGACGCCCAAGCCCGCGGCGAACGTCATCGCCCAGTGGACGGCGACGCATCCGCAGACGCCGATCGGCGCGCCGGACCCGGCGACCATCTCGAGCCCCATGATGGCTCTCACGACACTCAGCGCCACCAGATCCCTTGCCGACCCGTCGGTTTCGACACTGAGCGCCACCGCCGATCCCGTCGCCGATCCATCGGTTTCGACGATGCGCACTGCCTCCGGTGATCCTGCGGCAGCGCTGAAGACGACGAGCACGACCTCGGCAGCGACCGACCCGGCGGCGGTGCCCGTGATCGCCGGCCCGATAGCCGCGGCCACCACGCCCGTCACTGCCGTCCCGGCGACGCCTGCCGCTGCGGCCACCCCGGCCACTGCAGCTATCGCAGCCACGCCGGCAGTCCCGGCCACCGCCACCACTCCGGCGACACGGGCCACCCCGGCAACACGGGCCACCCCCGCCACACCGGCAGCTCCCGCGACGCCGGCCGCACCCATATCGGCGCCGGCCGCGCCAACGGCCCCGGCCACGCCAAAGGCGTTGGCGCCCACAGCGTCAGCGACCACCTCGACGACAACCGCCGATACCGCAGCACCGGCGGCGTCCTCGAAGGCAACGACACCGAAACAGAGCCCGAAGGCGAAGTCGGCGCCGACGAACTCCGGCCCGAAGAACACCGCACCGAAGAACACCACGAAGAAGTAACGTCATCCAGTCATCCGGGGCGGTGCGCCGGCACCGCTCCGGATAGCTGTGCGTTTCGCGGCACTGTCGCGCGGGTAAACAATGGCCATGTCGATCACGGTCGGTAGTGGGCCACCGGAGTATGACGGTGATTTGCCTGGAGGCGTCGCCGGTCTCTACGGCGGCGGCACCTGGCCGGCCGCGGGCAGCAAGGCGCAACGTCGCGTACTGGCCCTTGCCGTCGGCGTTCTGGTCGGCCTGCAGCGACGGCGGTGGCAGGATGCGGCCGTCGAATTGATCGGCGTCGCCCACGATTCCGACATGTCGCCGTACGTCCTGGCCGAGGCCCTGGTCGAACTGTCCGGTGGCCATTCGCTGCGGCTGGCGGGAGGGTCTCGACCCGACGCGATGCGAATCGCTCTGAAGCATTGGGGCGACCTGCTGACTCCCCCGGCGGCCGACGAAGAACCGAATTCCGGCCCGGATCACGTCCTGGCTTGGTGAGGCGACCCGGCGTGTCTTTACGCTGAGAACGTGACCACAACGCAAGACTTCGTACTCCGGCCATGCCACGGACCCGCGGAATGGCCGGAGCTCCTACGGATCTGGCGTAGTGCGGTCGAAGCGACGCATGACTTCCTGACTGCCGGCGACATCGATTTCTACGAGCGGCGGCTGGCCGAGGAGTACCTGAAGATGGTCGACCTCACGGTCGCGGATTCCGACGGTGTGCCGGTCGGCTTCTCGGGTGTTGCCGGTGGCAACCTGGAGATGTTGTTCATCGACCACCAGCACCGTGGTCGTGGCGCGGGCTCGGTCCTGCTGGCCGACGCGCGGGCCAAGAATCCGGGGCTGCTGGTCGATGTGAACGAGCAGAATCCACAAGCTGTCGGGTTCTACCAGCGTCACGGCTTCGTCACCCTGAGCCGGTCGGAGACCGACGGCGACGGGCGACCGTTTCCGATCTTGCATCTGGGCCCCGCCCCGTCGGCTCCGCTCGACTGAGATGGTCAGCGCTGACGGCGGTGCACGCCTTCCGCGTTGATCTCTTCGCGGCGCACGTTCTCGGTGATCTGCTTGTTCTCGGTGACCTCGTCGACTGCGAGTCGAACCCGTTCGACAGGAACCGATTCCTTGCTCACGACGACCTTGTCCTCGTGCAGCGTCACTTCGCGCTGGTCGTCGGCGATCCGGTTGTCACGGGCATGGGACGGGTCGGTGATGGCGGCGCGCTCCACGCGCACCTCTTCGTGGGTGACGGGCACCTGGACGGTCTGTTGCTCGGTCACCACATGCTTGTTGAGGCGGGCCGTACCCGACGTCGCGCGCTCGGTGCCCACCTGCAGGTGCTCCTCCGAACGGATCATCTCCGGCCCGGTCTGAGCAGTGGGCGACGCCTGGGAGGCGTGGGCCGACGTGTTCGCCGAGGTGCCGCCGATGCCGCCAAGGGCCGGTGCCGCTCCGCGCAGGTGCTTGCCGCCATTGGACGGCGGGGTCTCGGGGCCGGGCTGCGGCGCGGGTCGCTGCCCAGGCTGCGGGGTGGCCGGCCGATCGGACCGCATGCCGTAGTACTGCATCAGGGTGGCTTCGTCGGCCGGGCTGATCCGGTCACGGATGTCCACGTGCGGGGCGTTCTTGACGGCGCTCTTCGCCACGGCCACCTGCACCGAATCGTCGCCGTCGGGGCGCGCGCCCGCCAGCGGGACCAGCGACTCCGAAATACCGAAGAGGCCGGTGTGAACGGATGCCCACTTGGGCTGCCTGCTCTGTGCGTCCAGATAGAGCTCGTGGATCTTGCCGATCTTCTCGCCAGACGGGTCGTAAGCGGTCGCTCCCTTGATCTGTTCCAAAACGTTCGTCATAGATTCGCTCCCTTTCGTCCGTACTCCTATTTCCCATTGCGCCGCAGACCCGTTCGGGCCCACGTGGGCGTGTTGACGGCGATCTCGGTCGGTCCCGGTTGCCGCACGCGGCAACACCACACCGAAAAGGCGCTCAAACGCCTTTTTCTCGAGTGCTTTTGGGATCTGCCGGCGGCTCAGACGTGCCGGCCGTGGAGGTGCGGATGGTGCTCACTGAGCAGCATGCCCGACAGCAACCACACGGCGCCGAAGGTCGCAGCGGCAAGCGAAACGATCATCGCCACTGCGCCGAACGTCAGATATCCGGCCACCATCGCGACGGCTCCGACGACCAGGGCCACGAAACTCGTGGCGATGGTCACCAGGCCCGGCACCATGGCGCCGACCGAGGTACGCGATTCGTTCATGCCTTGCGGGTACCCGTGAGCGTGGGCACCAAACTCCGGGCGCGCACCGAGCGTGGGTCTTTTCGAGGTCACGCGCCAGAAAAATCACGTCAGGCCGCACGCTCGGCGCAGGGCCCGAGGCGAGGCCGACGCAGTAGCCCCGGAATGCAAAATGACCAGCACTTCCGTGCTGGTCACCGTTGCTCCCCCGATTGGACTCGAACCAATAACCGCCCGATTAACAGTCGGGAGCTCTGCCAATTGAGCTACAGGGGATTGTGCTCAGGCCCTGGGCGCGTGTCCCTGAACCGAGGCATGACTCTAGCGCATGACTGCGCGGATCTTTGAATCGGCTGGTAGCTGCCGGTCGGGCCAGACGCATCGGCGATCGTGAGGCAGGATGGAGCCACGCACCGTCATCAGGGAGGGGTCCAGTGATCCGAGCCGTCGCCGTCATGGCCGTTGGCTATGTTCTGGGAGCCAAAGCAGGCCGTCGCCGTTACGAGCAGATCGCCGGCACATACCGCGCCATCACCGAGAGCCCGATGACCAAGGCGATGCTGGATGCCGGGCGGCGCAAGCTGGCCGACAAGGTGTCACCGGACCCGAACATGGTGCGGTTGACGGCTATCGACTCACAGACCGCTGTGCTGCATCCGGAGTCGGTTCACGACTGACCCGACCGACAATCGGGCGGTTATCGGTGCGGGCGGCGTCAGCCGAGCGGCTGGTTCCAGCTCTGGCCCGGCAGCAGCGGGCCGCTGCTGATGCCGCCCTGCGGTCCCCAGACGCCCCACGGCGTGCCCACGTTCACCGGCTGGCCGTTGGAACGGCCCATGCAGTAGCCGTCTTCCTTGTTACCGAACCAGGCGAGGCAGCCACCGTCGGCCGTCGTCTGCGATGACGGGGCGCTGCTGAGCGCAACGACGACGGGGGCGGCCACTGCGGTGGCCACGAGCGCTGCTGCGGCGAAGAGCCGGGTTGCTCCGAAGGTCATGATTGGCCTCTCCCCTGGGGTCGGTTCTGCCCCACCATATCGCGCAGACTGCGTCCCCGCGTTACAGCAGACGAAAGCCCTCAGCTGAGATCGTCGCCGCTGGCCTGCTGCAGCAGGCTGCGCCGGTACTGCTCCATGGCGACGAGGTCGCCGAACAGGGCGTGGTACTCGTCGCTCTGCTCGACGGGCGACATGCGCTGCAGTTTCGACTTCAGCTCGGCGATCTCGCGGCCGACCCAGACCTCCTGCAAGCGGGCCAGCACGCTCGCGATGTACCGCGGCAGCTTGTCCTCTTCGGCCTGGAAGGCCTCGACCGACAGTTCGTTGATCAGGTTCGCGGCCGACGGCTCGGCCGCCCGGACCGCCTCGATCCATTCCGCACCGCCCAGGCCCGAAGATGTCCCGCCTGCCGCGGTGATCGCCTGCCGGACGGCGGCGTACCCGGGATGGGTGAAGCTGTCGACCGGCAGCCCGTCGAACACCGGGCCGGCCATCGCCGGGTACTGCAGAGCCGACTTGAGTGCCTCGCGCTGCGGCCACAGCGTCGGGTCCTTCGGGTTCGGGCGCCCCACTGCCGCGGCCGGGGCCGCCGGCGCCGCCGGACGCCGCGCGTCCCGCTTCGACGCCGCCGGGCCCGACTTGGCGGTCTCGCGCACCCGCGCGATCACCTGTGCCACGTCGTCCCAACCGACCCAGCCGGCGAGCTGGCGGGCGTACTCGTCACGCAGGGTGGGGTCCTTGATCCGGGCCGTCAGCGGCACACACCGGCGCAGCGCCGCGACGCGGCCCTCCGCGCTGTCCAGGTCGTGCTCCTCGAGCGCGGTGCGAATCACGAACTCGAACAACGGGGTTCGGCGCGCTACCAGATCCCGCAGCGCACCGTCACCGGACTTGAGCCGCAGATCGCACGGATCCATGCCGTCGGAGGCGACCGCCACGAACGACTGCCCAGTCAGATTCTGTTCGCCCTCAAAGGCTTTCACGGCGGCGGCGCGTCCGGCGGCGTCACCGTCGAACACGTAGATCAGCTCGCCGCGAAAGAAGTTGTCGTCCATCATCAGGCGCCGCAGCATCGACAGGTGCTCGTCGCCGAAGGCCGTGCCGCACGATGCGACCGCGGTGGTCACCCCGGCAAGGTGCATGGCCATGACGTCGGTGTAGCCCTCGACGACGACGGCCTGATGGCCCTTGGCGATGTCACGCTTGGCCAGGTCGAGGCCGAACAACACGTGGGACTTCTTGTACAGCACCGTTTCCGGCGTGTTGACGTACTTGGCTTCCATGTGGTCGTCGTCGAACAGGCGGCGGGCGCCGAACCCGATCACCTCACCCGTCGCGCCCCGGATGGGCCACAGCAGCCGGCGGTGGAAGCGGTCCATGGGGCCGCGGCGCCCCTCGCGGGACAACCCGGCGGCCTCCAGCTCCTTGAAGGTGAATCCCTTGCGCAGCAGGTGTTTTGTCAGGGTGTCCCAGCCCGACGGGGCGAATCCGCAGCCGAAACGCTTGGCGGCGTCGGCGTCGAAGTTCCGGTCGATCAGGTACTGGCGGGCGGCGGCGGCTTCCGCCGACTGCAACGCCTCGGCGTAGAACTCCTGCGCGGCGGCGTTGGCGGCGAGCAGGCGGCTGCGGCTGCCCTTGTCGCGCTGCACGTTGGTGGTCGACGACCCCTCGTAACTGATGGTGTAGTTCAGCCGGTCGGCCAGCAGCTCCACGGCTTCGACGAAGGTGACGTGCTCGATCTTCTGCACGAACGCGTAGACGTCGCCGCCCTCGGCGCAGCCGAAGCAGTGGAACAGCCCGTGGTTGGGCCGCACATGGAACGACGGCGACTTCTCGTCGTGGAACGGGCACAGGCCTTTGAGCGAGTCGGCGCCCGCGCGCCGCAGCTGCACGTGCTCGCCGACGATGTCCTCGATGCGGGTGCGTTCACGAATGGCCGCGATATCGCGATCAGGAATCCGGCCGGCCACGCGCCCAGTGTAGGCGGCGCGGGATTCAGTCCAGCGGCCGCGGCGAGCGCGCCTCGTGCACGCGTTCCAGCCGGGTCTCGGTGTACGACGCGATCTGGTCGACGACCACCCGCAGCCGGGCCCCGTCGTCGTCGGCGAGGGCGAACTCGGCGGCGAACTGCGGGTCGAGACTCGCCGGGGCCTGGCCCCACAGTGACAGCGCGACCTCGCGGACCATGGTGCGCTGGTCGGCCTGAATCTGCAGGTGCTGGTGGTCGGACATGATGAACTGCAGGGCCAGCATCTTGAGCACGGCCACCTCGGCCCGGACCAGGGTCGGCACCGCGAGCTCGGCGTCGAAACGGCGCATCGTCGCGCGGCCCGCCTGCTTCTTGGTCTCGGTGACCGCGGCATTGGCGAACCGGCCGACCAACTCACTGGTGAGCCGCTTGAGCGCCACCGACGTCGCGACCGAACCGTCGTACTTGCCGACGGCGGTGACGACGGGCAGCTGCGACAACCGCGCGGCGGCGGCCAGCATGTCGTCGTGCGTCACCGTCGGATGCGACCGGGCACCCAGTTTGGCCAGGGTGTCGGCGGCGTCGGCGTCGGCGAGGACGCGCAAGTCGATACGGCCCGAGATGATGCCGTCCTCGACGTCGTGCACGGAGTACGCGACGTCGTCGGCCCAGTCCATGACCTGGGCTTCCAGGCACAGCCGCTCGGCGGGCGCGCCCTCCCGCACCCAGGCGGCGGCCGCCGCGTCGTCGTCGTAGAAGCCGAACTTCACGCGGTCCTCACGGAACCACGGGTATTTGATCACGGCGTCCAGTGCGGCCCGGGTCAGGTTCAGTCCGGCCGAACGCCCTTCGCTGTCAAGCGTTTTCGGTTCGAGCCGGGTCAGGATGCGGAAGTTCTGGGCATTGCCCTCGAACCCGCCGAACGGCTTGGCGATCTCGTCGAGCGCGCGTTCGCCGTTGTGGCCGTAGGGCGGGTGGCCGATGTCGTGGGCCAGACCGGCGAGGTCGACCAGGTCGGGATCACAGCCCAGCCCCACCGCCATGTGGCGCCCGATCTGTGCCACTTCGAGCGAGTGGGTGAGCCGGGTGCGCGGGGTCTCGCCCTGGCGGGGCCCGACCACCTGTGTCTTGTCGGCGAGCCGGCGGAGCGCAGCGCTGTGCAGCACACGGGCCCGGTCACGCGCGAAATCCGTGCGGTGGCCGGAATCGGTGCCGGGCAGCGTGGCGCTCTTCGTGCCCTCCCCGACCAGCCGCTGCCGGTCGAAGTCGCTGTATCCGTCGCTTGCAATGCCCACGGCCGAAGTCTGCCAGCCCGGGCGCGTCCGCTTACCACATACCCTGTCACTACATTGAGCGACATGCGCATCGTGCGAGTGCTCTGGCTGATGATTTCGGTCCTGCTGGCGGGAACGCTGCTGGCCCCGGTCGCGTGCGCTGAACCACCCATGCGGCTCCCGGACTACGTCACCGACGGGGCCGGTGCGCTCAACGCGCAACAACGCAGCCAGGTCTCCGGCGCGGTGCAGCAGCTGTACGACAAGCGCGGTACCCGGTTGTGGGTCGTCTATGTCGACACCTTCTCCGAGTCCAGTCCCCGCGACTGGGCAGAAAGCACCTGGCGCAAAAGCTTTCTGGGCAACCACGACGCCATCCTTGCCGTGGCGATCAAGGATCGTGCCTACGCGCTCCTGGTCCCCGAGGCCGCGACGGGCGATGTGGACGTCGACCGCCTGCGCCAGGAGATCGTCGAGGCCAAGCTGCACGACGGCGACTGGGCGGGCGCGGCCGTCGCGGCCGCCGACGGACTTCGCGGGGCCTCGTCTGCGCCGTTCAACTGGGTCGGGCTGGTGATTGCGCTGGCGGTCATCGGCGTCGCGTTCGCCGGGCTCATCTGGTGGGCCCGGCGGCGGCGTCGGCAGCGCCGGCAGGCCGACCTCAACGCCGCGCAGCAGGCTGACGCCACCGATCCCGCGGTCCTCGCGAAGATGCCGCCGGAGACGTTGGAGGACCTGTCCAAGTCGATCCTCGTCGAGGTCGACAACGCCGTGCGCACCAGCGACAACGAGCTGGCCCTGGCCGTCGGCGAATTCGGCGAGCACGACACCGCGCCGTTCATCGCCGCCGTGCAGAACGCGAAAGCCGCCATGGCACAGGCGTTCAGCGTGCGCCAGACGCTCGACGACGCGGTGCCCGAGACGCCGCAACAACGCCGCGATCTCCTGACCCAGGTGGTCGTCTCGGCGGCCCGCGCCGACAGAGAACTGGAGAACCAGCGCACCGCCTTCCATCAGATGCGCGACCTTGTCATCAACGCGCCGACCCGGCTGGACGCGCTGACACAGCAGATGGTCGCCCTGACCGCCCGCATCGAGCCGGCCCAGCAGACCCTGACCGGGCTGCACGGCCAGTTCACCGAGACCGCGCTGGCGTCGGTGGCCGGCAACGTGGACGGCGCCAGAGAACGGCTGACGTTCGCCGACCAGAACATCACCACCGCGCGCGCGTTGGTCAGCAAGCCGGGCGACAGCCAGGCTGCCCTGGTCAATGCCATCCGCGCCGCTGAATCGGCGTTGGGTCAGGCACAACGGCTGCTCGATTCGGTCGACAGTGCCGCGACCGATATCGCCCACGCCATCAGCGCCCTGCCCGCCGCGATCTCCGATATCCAGAACGGCATCAAGGCCGCGGAAGCGGTACCGCCCGGCGCGCACTACGCCGAGCTGACGGCCGCGCGTACCGCTGCGGTACAAGCGGTTTCGAACGCGCAGGCGTCGGGCGCGGCCGATCCGCTGAGCGCGTTCACCCAACTGACCGCCGCCGACTCGCAGCTCGACAAGCTCCTCGCGACCATCTCGGAGGAAACCGCTGCCCTGAACCGGCTCCGGCAGTCGTTCGGTCAGGCACTGCTGGCGGCCCAGTCCCGGGTGCGGGGCGTCTCGGATTTCATCGACACCCGCCGCGGCAGCGTCGGTTCCGAAGCCCGTACCCGGCTGGCCGAGGCGCAGCGCCGCCTCGAAGCCGCCCAGGCAGCACAGGCCACCGACCTGCCGGCGGCCATCGAACAGGCCAACGCCGCGGACGCCCTGGCAGCTCAGGCCCAGAGACTGGCCGACGACGACGTCCGCGCCGCCCGCCAGGCCTACGCCGGGACCGGTTCGAGTACCGCGGGCGACATCGGCGGCATCATCATCGGCGGCATCTTGTCGGGGATGATCCGCGGCGGCGGCAGCGGTGGTGGCAGCCACGGAGGCGGTTGGAGCTCAACGAGTTTCGGTGGCTCCGGCGGCGGCTTCTCCGGCGGTGGCGGGCGGTTCTAGTCGCGGTGAGCGATCAGCCCGCCGCGGCGGCGCGACGGGCCCGTTCCCGCATCGAGGCGACCACGCCGCCGTCGTTCAGGATGTCGGTGCCGGTGAGGTACCCGGCCCTGTCGCTGGCGCAGAACGCGAACAGCTCGGCCATCTCCTCGGCCTTGCCCCAGCGCGGTACCGCGGCGTTCATGACCATCGCACCGGCGCCGGCGTCGGCCTCGAGCAGTCCCATCTCGGTGTCGACCGAGCCCGGCGACACCGAGACGATGCGCAGCCCCTTGCCGTTGAAGCGCTCGGCCTGAGAGCTGCTGTACCACTTGACGAAGTTCTTGCTCACGCCATAGGCCATGCCCGAGCGCAGTTCCTCGGGCGCGAACGCACAGGCCGCCAGCATCTCGGCCAGGAACGCGTCCGCGTCGGTGAGGGCCAGCGGGAACTTCGCCGTGGGGATGATCTCGTCGGGCAGCAGGTGTGCCGCCATCGACGCCACGTTGACGATCGCCGCACCTGCGTCCGCGAAGCGGTAGAAGGCCTCGTTGACGTTCACGGTGCCGATCGCATTGGTGCGTGCCACGTAATCCGCCGGCCCCATGCTCGGGCTGACGCCGGCAGCGTGGATCACCGACACGATCGGACCGAACTCTGTTGCGGTGGCGAACAATTGGTCCACCGCGACCCGGTCGGTGACATCGGCGTGGACCGGTATTGCGGCGATCCCGAGACCGGACAGTTCTGCCGCCGCGGCGTCGAGACGGTCCTGACGCACATCGGCCAGCACCACCGTGTGGTCCCGCCCGATGATCTCGGCCGTCGCCCGGCCCATCCCGCCGGCACCGCCGGTGATCACCGAAACTCGTGTCATGGGCGTCACGCTATACCGGGAGCGCAACGGGATCGACGACGGGTGCTGAGAGACTGCTCAGCACTTCGGTCAGGTGGTGTACAGCGACAGGTGGACGTACACCTCGTCGGGCCCGCGCTCGTCGACGACGACCTCGCGGTTGACCAGCTTGTGGTCCTTGGTCGTGACCTTGTCCTGCAGGAACAACGGCTTGGACGCGGTCGCCGGCGACGGCCCGGCGAGCACGGTGATGGTTTTCGGAATCTCGGACGGCCGCGGCTGCGCCGGGAACTGGCCCAGGAATTCGCGCAGCTGGCTGTCGGTCAGCCGCAGGGACAGCCGGTAGCGGGTATCCCGGCCCGCATCGGTGGCGGTGGCCAGAACCTGCGCGCCCTGCGGCAGTGTCACATCGCCGAACGCCGCGGCCGTTTCCGCAGACACCTTCTGCTCTCCTGTTTTCTCGACCGAACACGCGGAGAACGCGCACATCACCAGGACGGCGGCCAACATTCCCAGGTGCCGTATCACCGCGGCACCCCGTCGTGCGTCGCGACCGACGACGCCCCCGCGATCTCGAATTCCCTTGCCATGCCTGCGGTCTGGAGGCCGCCCATGTCCTTGTCGGTGATCGTGACGGGTCCCACCTTGGTCTCCTTCCCTTCGTCCCAGTTGTACTGATCCGCCACGTTCACCTGCGATTCGACGTGGACGCGAGGCGGCCCGCCCGGAGTGTCCGGCGGGTAGACGGTGACCACCCCACCGACCGACATGTCGACGCCGCCGACAGCGTGGTACCAGTCGGGATTGGCCTCGGCATCCATGTAATAGCCGTCCCAGCCTGTCCGGAACGCCACCGGCCGGCCGTACTGCCCCGTCGCCGCGGCGTCCGCGACAATCCGGTTGACCTCGTCATTGATCTTGGCGTCGGCTCGCGCGCGCATCTGCGGGATGTCGTTCATCATCGAGTTCACATCGAGGTTGTAGAGCTTCCCGGTGTTGTCGAGATAGTGGTCCATCAGGTCGGCCGCATGCGGCCACTTGAGCCCGATCAATGGCAGCCCGGCCTCGATGGCGGCTTTGAAGGCGGCGTCGTCACCCCGCGCGTACCACGGCTGCGAACCCCACTCTCCAGCCCCGCCATCATGTTTCGCCCATGGCGGCGGCGCCGGAATGGTGTCGCCCGGGTGTTTGTCGGCCGGCGGGTCCTCCGGTTTTCCGTTCGGATCGCCGGGATCGCGTCCGTCCCGCCCGGCGATTTCCTCATAGCCCGAACCGATCTCGCGGATGCGCGCCGCGATGGCATCCATATCGGCGTTCGACCGGCTGATGATGTCGGCGATCTCGGCCGTCCCCTTCACCACCACGGGAAGCAGTACACGGTCACCCGCGGCGGTGGGCGGCACGCTGGCGGCCGCGTCGACCACCCACTGTTTGACGGAGTCGAGATCGCGGCGGCCCGCTGTCACCACGGCAGCCGACCGGTCGACCTCGACACCGAGCCGTCGGTCGAGTTCGGCGAGCCTGCCGATGGCCCCGGCATGCGCGCGGTTGCGGTCGTCGTACGCCTCGGCCGCGGTGCCCGTCCACTCGCCGCCGGTCGCCGCCGACAGCACCGTGCTGCGCAGTTCGTGGAACTGGTCGCTCATGTCGAATTCGGCACCGCCGACCGGCGTCCCGGACCCGAACGTCGCGCGCGCGTCGTCCCACGTCGAAAGAAATGCGCCGAGAACCGTCACTGTCGCCCCCTCCGGCGTCCCTTGCCCCTGGCCCACAAGCCTATTCGAGCCTGCTGCGGGTCCCCGGCGGCAATTTCTCACCGGTGCGCATACGACGGTTGGCCAGTCGGCCGTCAGCAGCCCTTGAGGCGCACCGCGAGGTAGTCGCTGACGGCGTCGATGGCGACGCGCTCCTGGGTCATGGCGTCACGCTCGCGGATGGTCACGGCGTGGTCCTCGAGCGAGTCGAAGTCGACCGTGATGCAGTACGGCGTGCCGATCTCGTCCTGGCGACGGTAGCGGCGGCCGATGGCGCCGGCGTCGTCGAACTCGACGTTCCAGTTCTTGCGCAGCTCGGCGGCCAGGTCGCGGGCCTTGGGCGACAGATCGGCGTTGCGCGACAGCGGCAGCACCGCGGCCTTGACCGGCGCGAGGCGCGGGTCGAGCTTGAGCACCGTGCGCTTGTCGACGCCGCCCTTGGCGTTGGGGGCCTCGTCCTCGTGGTACGAGTCGACCAGGAACGCCATCAGCGAGCGGGTCAGGCCGGCCGCGGGTTCGATGACGTACGGCACGTAGCGGGTGTCGGTGCCCTGGTCGTAGAACGACAGGTCGACGCCCGAGTGCTCGGCGTGCGTGCTGAGGTCGAAGTTGGTGCGGTTGGCGATACCTTCGAGCTCACCCCACGGGTTGCCGGCGAAGCCGAACTTGTACTCGATGTCGGTGGTGCCGGCGCTGTAGTGCGACAGCTTCTCCAGCGGGTGCTCGTAGAGCCGCAGGTTCTCCGGGTTGATGCCCAGGTCGACGTACCACTGGAAGCGGGTGTCGATCCAGTACTTGTGCCACTCGGGCGCGGTCGAGGGCTCGACGAAGAACTCCATCTCCATCTGCTCGAACTCGCGGGTGCGGAAGATGAAGTTGCCGGGCGTGATCTCGTTGCGGAAGCTCTTGCCGATCTGGCCGATGCCGAACGGCGGCTTCTTGCGCGCGGTGGTCACCACGTTGGCGAAGTTCACGAAGATGCCCTGTGCGGTCTCCGGGCGCAGGTAGTGCATGCCTTCCTCGGACTCGATGGGCCCGAGGTAGGTCTTGAGCATCATGTTGAAGTCACGGGGCTCGGTCCACTGGCCCTTGGTGCCGCAGTCCGGGCAGACGATCTCGTCCATCGGCACGGCATCGGGGTCATCGAGACCCTTCTTCAGGGCGTAGGCCTCCTGCATGTGGTCCTGACGGTGCCGCTTGTGGCAGTTCAGGCACTCGACCAGCGGGTCGTTGAACACCGCGACGTGGCCCGAGGCCACCCACACCTGACGGGGCAGGATGATCGCGCTGTCCAGGCCGACGACGTCGTCGCGGGACGTGACGACGGACTTCCACCACTGGCGCTTGATGTTCTCCTTGAGCTCGACACCCAGTGGCCCGTAATCCCACGCAGACTTTGTGCCGCCGTAGATTTCGCCGGACTGGAAGACCAGACCACGGCGTTTGGCCAGGTTGGCAACGGTGTCGATGATGGACGCCACGATGTTCGAGCACTCCTCGAGTCAGCTGGGATGCAACCCGTCCAGCCTAAAGGCCCCGCTGATCGGCCAATGTCGCACCCACCTTTGACATGCGTATGCGCGCATGGAAAGCTAAATGAAAACTATTTCCAATAGCCGGGAGTTACCGGGGTGCCACCCACCACTACGCATGACGAGCTCGACCACCAGCACAGCGGCGCGCCGTTTCCGTCGTCCCCGCCGCGGGACACGCTCGACGCCGCCGGCGACCTGCTGCGCGCCCTCGCCGCGCCCATCCGCATCGCCATCGTGATGCAGCTGCGGGAGTCCCAGCGCTGCGTGCACGAACTCGTCGACGCCCTGGAAGTCCCGCAGCCCCTGGTCAGCCAGCACCTGCGCATCCTCAAGTCGGCCGGGGTCGTCGCGGGTGAACGCGCCGGCCGCGAGGTGATGTACCGCCTGGTCGACCATCACCTCGCGCACATCGTCGTCGACGCCATCGCGCACGTCGAGGAGGACCGGTCGTGAGCGCTCCCACCCGGTCCACCAAGCAGCGCACCGCGATCGCGGCGCTGCTCACCAACGTCGAAGAATTCCGGTCCGCACAGGAGCTGCACGACGAACTGCGCCGCCGCGGCGAGGGCATCGGTCTGACGACCGTCTACCGCACCCTGCAGTCGATGGCCGCGGCCGGACAGGTCGACAGCCTGCGCAACGACAGCGGTGAGGCGCTCTACCGGCGCTGCTCGCAGGCCCACCATCACCATCACCTCGTGTGCCGGCAGTGCGGCGCCACGGTCGAGGTGGCCGGCACCGAGGTCGAGGCCTGGGCCACCGAAACCGCTGCCGCCCACGGCTTTTCCGATGTCAGTCACACCATCGAGATTTTCGGGGTGTGCTCGGCCTGCACCGGCGCCTGAGGTTCAGGGCTCCAGCGCCGCCCGGCTCCGCGCCCAGTCCAGCACCGCCTCGGCCGTCAGCGGCGCCAGCTTGATGTCGCCGGGTGCCGACGGATCGATCCAGGCCATCTCCTCGATCTCGGCGGCGATCTGCGGCGCGCCGTCGAGCTGCACGAGGAACAGTTCGGCGTCGACCGTGTGCCCGGGTTCGTTGGCCGCGACCGCCGTGTGGTGACCCAACTCCCGCACGTCGGTGATACCGACCCCGAGTTCCTCCCGGATCTCGCGGGCCAGCGCGTCGACCGGCGACTCCCCCGGTTCGAACTTGCCGCCGGGTTGCATGAACGTCGTCGTGCCGCGTTTGCGGACGACCAGCAGGTGCCCGCGTTCGTCGGCGACCACCGCGGCGACGATCCGGATGACGGTCACGTCGGCGTCACGACGTCAGGTCGGCCCGCACGTCGACACCGGTGGACAGCACCAGCATGACGAGGGTGGACAAGGCGTCGTCGCTGAGTCCGGCGGCCGGGAAGTTGTAGCGCAGCATCACGTCGCCGACCTTCTTGGCGCCGTTGGACCGTGGATCACCGGCCCGCTCGACCAGCACCACCGAGCCGAGCATGGTGCGACCGGCGTGGTCGGCCACGCGGTCCCGAACCTTGTTGTCCAGCTTGATATCCCATGCCAGTGGCTGCGTCAGTGAGACCAGGTCGAGTCCCTCGCCGATGTTCACCACCCGCAGTGACGCCACCGTCCCGTCGTGCGCGACGGTGAGGGCGCCGTCGGTCTCTTCGACGATGGTCACCGAGTCGGCGAGCACGGCTGCCAACCGCTGCAACAAGTCCGCCATCAGGCCCTCCCGAACCGTCGGTTGCGGTTGACGTACTCCTCGCACGCCGCCCACAGGTCGCGGCGGTCGTAGTCCGGCCAGAGCTTGTCCTGGAAGACGTACTCGGCGTACGCCGCCTGCCACAGCATGAAGTTGCTGGCGCGCTGCTCGCCCGAGGTGCGGATGAACAGGTCCACGTCGGGGATGTCGGGGCGGTGCAGGTGCTTGGCGAACGACGCCTCGGAGATGCGGTTCGGGTTGATCTTGCCGGCCGCCGCCTGCTCGGCGAGTTCGCGCGCCGCTTCGACGATCTCGGTACGCCCGCCGTAGTTCACGCAGTAGTTGACGGTGATGACGTCGTTGCCGACGGTCATCTGCTCGGCGATGTCGAACTCCTTGATGACGCTGCTCCACATGCGCGGCCGCGACCCGACCCACCGCATGTTGACGCCCATCGCGTTGAGGTTCTCGCGGCGGCGGCGCACCACCTCGCGGTTGAAGCCCATCAGGAACCGCACCTCTTCGGTGCTGCGCTTCCAGTTCTCGGTGGAGAACGCGTACACCGACAGGTGTTTGATGCCCAGTTCGATGGCTCCGCAGGTGATGTCGATCAACACCGCCTCGCCCATCTTGTGGCCCTCGGTGCGTCCGAGCCCGCGCTGGGTGGCCCACCGGCCGTTGCCGTCCATGACGACGGCGACGTGGTTAGGTACCTGGTCGGCGGGAATCTGCGGTGCGACGGCCTTGGACGGATGCTGCGGCGGCCGTGCGAAGCGGCCGTTGGAGTTCGGTGGGAGCTCCGGAAAGACCACGGGCCAGGTCGAAACGTCCGGGAAGATCGGATAGTCGTCAGGCGCCTGAGGCAGCTGTGGATAGCTGGTCTTGCGCGCCCGGTTGAGTGCCATGGGCAATATCCTGCCTGAGTAGGGTCACGCGCTGCTCAATGAGTGCGGTATCGGGACGGTACGCACGCTCGACGAGGGGCAATGTCCGCAGCTGACGCTCCAGATGCCACTGCAGGTGCGCGGCCACCAGCCCGCTGGCCTGGCTGCGGTGCCCCGTCGGCGAGGCCTGCGCAAACTCCCAGTCGCCGTCGTGCAGCGCGGCCATCAGATCCAGCACACCCTGCGGCGGGGTGACCGATCCCGACGGCCGGCAGTGCACACAGACGCTGCCGCCGGCCGCGACATGGAACGCCCGGTGCGGACCGGGTGCGGCGCAGCGCGCGCACTCGGTGATGGCCGGCGCCCAGCCGGCGATCCCCATGGCCCGCAGCAGATAGGCGTCGAGCACCAGTTCACGGGGCCGGCTGCCGTCGGCGACGGCCCGCAGTGCGCCGACGGTGAGCCGCTGCAGCGCCGGCATCGGGTTGCGTTCCTCACCGGCCAGCCGCTCGGCGGTCTCCAGGATGGCGCAGCCGCAGGTGTAGCGGCCGTAGTCGTTGACGATGTCGGCGGCGAACGCGTCCAGGGACACCACCTGGGTGACGATGTCGAGGTTGCGGCCGGGATGCAGCTGCACGTCGATGTGGGCGAACGGCTCGAGCCGCGAGCCGAACTTGCTACGGGTCCGCCGCACGCCCTTGGCCACCGCGCGGACCAGCCCGTGTTCGCGGGTGAGCAGCGTGACGATCCGGTCGGCCTCGCCGAGCTTGTGCTGGCGCAGCACGACCGCTCGATCCCGGTACAACCGCATCGGGCGATTGTCCCATCACGGACCGACAACTTCCGTTAGGCAGCGCCGGGCGAGTGCGCACCACTATCCTCGTAAATCGTCATGGCCGAACGTTCCGCGCAGCCCCGATTCCCGACTCTGACCCAGCAGTTGTACCGCCTCGCGAGCGGCACGGTGACGTCACAGCAGATCGTGCGGCAGTCGCTGGATGCCATCGCGGCCAGTCAGCTCGAGCTGAACGCCTTCCGGGTGGTCTTCACCGAACAGGCGCTCGCCGACGCCGCCGAAGCAGACCGCAAACGCGATGCCGGACAACACCTTCCACTTCTCGGCGTACCCATCGCGATCAAGGACGACGTCGACGTCGCGGGCGTGCCCACCCGGTTCGGCACCGACGGCGACGTACCCCCGGCCACCGCGGATGCCGAGGTGGTGCGCCGGCTGAAGGCGGCCGGCGCGGTGATCGTCGGCAAGACCAACACCTGCGAGCTCGGCCAGTGGCCGTTCACCAGCGGGCCCGGTTTCGGGCACACCCGCAACCCCTGGTCGCGCGAGCACACCCCGGGCGGGTCGTCGGGCGGTAGCGCCGCGGCCGTCGCGGCCGGATTGGTCACCGCCGCAATCGGATCCGACGGCGCGGGCAGCGTCCGCATCCCCGCCGCCTGGACCCATCTGGTCGGTATCAAACCGCAGCGCGGACGCATCTCCACCTGGCCGCTGCCCGAGGCCTTCAACGGCATCACGGTCAACGGTGTGCTGGCCCGCACCGTCGCCGACGCGGCGCTGGTTCTCGACGCCGCCGCCGGCAACGTCGACGGTGATCTGCACAAGCCGGCGCCCATCGCGGCGGCCGAGGCCGTCGGCCGGGCGCCGGGGCCCCTGCGCGTCGCGTTGTCGACCAAGTTTCCGTTCACGCTGTTCCCGGCCCGATTGCATCCGGAGATCCGGGCCGCGCTGAACACCGTTGCGGGACAACTGGAAGAGCTCGGTCACACGGTCCGGCCGGCCGATCCCGAGTACGGGCTGCGGCTGTCCCTGGACTTCCTGGCCCGCTCCACCTCCGGACTCGCCGAATGGCGCGACCGCGTCGGACCCGGTGTGGCATTGGACCCGCGCACCCGCAGCAACATCCGGACCGCGTGGCTTATGTCGGAACACGCCCTCCGGCAGGCACGGCAGCGGGAGAAGACGCTTGCGCGCCGCATCGGCTGGATTTTCAACCTGGTCGACGTCGTGCTGGCGCCGACCACGGCGCAGCCGCCACCGCTGATCGATGCCTTCGACCGGCTGGGCAGCACCGCCACCGACCGCGCCATCATCGCGGCCTGCCCGGTGTGCTGGCCGTGGAACGCACTCGGCTGGCCGTCGATCAACATCCCGGCCGGCTTCACCCCCGACGGGCTGCCCATCGGTGTGCAGCTCATGGGCCCCGAAGGCAGCGAGCCGCTCCTGATCTCGCTGGCCGCCAGCCTGGAGGCGATCACCGGCTGGGCCACCAAGCAGCCCGACAACTGGTGGACTCAGCCCTAGGCCCTGGCCATTGCCCCGAGGCCCTGTCCATTCATTTTCCGCGAGCGTGCGTGTCTGCCCGCGACACGCCGCGTGAACCGAGCACTATCGTCGCGCTCGCCGGCCGCGAGCGTGCGCGGACGGCACACCAAGACCCGCGTGTCGCGTACAGACACGGCCGCTCGCGGGTGATTAAAAGCCCAGCTTGCCAAGCTGTTTCGGGTCACGCTGCCAGTTCTTGGCGATCTTGACCCGCAGGTTCAGGTACACCTTGGTGCCGAGCAGCTTCTCGATCTGCGTCCGCGCCGCCGTCCCGACCTCACGCAAGCGGGAGCCGCCCTTGCCGATCACGATGCCCTTCTGGCTGTCGCGCTCGACGTAGATGATGGCGTGGATGTCGCACATCTCGCCCTGCTCGGGGGTGCGGCCTTCGCGCTCGGTGAACTCCTCGATGACCACCGCCAATGAGTGCGGCAGTTCGTCGCGGACGCCTTCCAGCGCGGCTTCGCGGATGAGCTCGGCGATGAGCACTTCCTCGGGTTCGTCGGTCAGTTCGCCGTCCGGGTAGAACGCCGGCCCCGGCGGCAGCTTGCCGGCCAGCACGTCGATCAGGACATCGACCTGTTCGCCGGCCACCGCGGACACCGGCACGATCTCGGCCTTGCCCTCGGTGAGCTCACTGACCGCCAGCAGCTGCGCGGCCACCTTGTCGCGCGGCACCTTGTCGGTCTTGGTAACGACCACCAGCAGCGTGGTTCGCGGTGCGACAGCACGGATCTGCTGGTAGATCCAGCGGTCGCCGGGCCCGATGGCCTCGTCCGCCGGGATGCACAGACAGATGATGTCGACCTCGGAATACGTGTCCTTGACCAGTTCGTTGAGCCGCTGGCCGAGCAGCGTGCGCGGCCGGTGCAGACCGGGCGTGTCCACCAGGATGATCTGGAAGTCCTCGCGGTGCACGATGCCGCGGATGGTGTGCCGCGTGGTCTGCGGGCGATTCGACGTGATCGCGACCTTGGTGCCGACGAGCGCGTTGGTCAGCGTCGACTTGCCGGTGTTCGGCCGGCCGACCAAACAGACGAAGCCGGAACGGAATTCGTCACTCATCGGGTTCTCCTTCTTCCACGTCATCAGTGCGTTCCGGCTCCACCGGCGTCACCAGGACGGTGCCGATCCGGACCCGGCCGCGATGGTCCCGGCCGCCCTCGGCCCGCAGCTGGAGGGTCGCCGGGTACTGCGATCGATGCGACGGGAACGACACCCGGACCTCGGCGCCCGGCAGCGGCACGCGCCCCAGTTCGTGCGCCAGGAGCCCGCCGACGGTGTCCACGTCCAGGTCGCCGTCGACCTCGAAGCCACACAGTTCGGCCAGGTCCTCCAGCGGTAGCCGCGCCGACACCCGAAACCGGTTGTCGCCCAGTTCTTCTACCGGCAGCACCTCGTCGGTGTCGTATTCGTCGGCGATCTCACCGACGATCTCCTCGAGCACGTCCTCGATGGACACCAGGCCGGCGATCGCGCCGTACTCGTCGACCAGCAACGCCATGTGGTTGCGGGTGCGCTGCATCTCGTTGAGCAGCTCGTCGAGCGGTTTGGAGTCCGGCATGAACACCGCGGGACGCATCACCGCGGCCACCTTGGTCTCGCGACCGCCGTTGGTGGAGTTGTAGGTCTGCTCCACAAGGTCTTTGAGATAGACGACGCCGACGACGTCGTCGACGTTCTCCCCGATCACCGGGATGCGGGAGTGTCCGCTGCGGACCGCCAGCGAGGTCGCCTGCCCGGCCGACTTGTCGCTCTCGATCCACACCATCTCGGTGCGGGGCACCATGACCTCGCGTGCCGGGGTGTCACCGAGTTCGAAGACGGACTTGATCATTCGCCGCTCTTCGGCGGCCACGACACCCCGCTGCTGCGCGAGGTCGACGACCTCGAGCAGTTCGATTTCCGAGGCGAAGGGTCCGTTGCGGAAACCCCGCCCCGGCGTCAGGGCGTTACCGATGAGCACCAGCAGCCGGCTGATCGGGGTCAGCAGCACCGCGATCACCTGCAGCGGAAGCGCCGACAGCAGCGAGATGGAGTACGCGTTCTGCCGCCCCACGGTGCGGGGGCCGACACCGATGGCGACGAAGCTGACGACAACCATGATGGCCGCGGCGGACACCAGGGCCCACCCGCGCGTCATCAGCTCGTCGAGGTAGTCGACCAGCAGGACGGTCGCCGAAGCCTCGCAGACAACCCGCAGCAGCACAACGAGATTGACGTACTGCGGCCGGTTCCGGACGATCTTGGCCAGCCGCACCGCACCGGGCCGCTCATCGCGGATCAGCTCGTCGACCCGCGCGATCGAGACGGTGTTGATGGCGGCATCGATCGCCGCGAACACCCCGCCGATCACGACGAGCACTATGGCGCCGATCAACGGCGTCAACCCGGTCACGGTTCGTCGAAGTACCGCGACTTGTCCAGCAGCCGGCGGTCTTTCTCGGTCTGCCGATCCTTGTGGTAGGCGTGCACCTGGTCGGCGACCCACTCCTCGAGCAGCTGACGCTGCAGGTCGAACATCTCTTTTTCCTCGTCCGGCTCGGCGTGGTCGTAGCCCAGCAGGTGCAGCACGCCGTGCACGGTCAACAGCGCCAGCTCATGCCCCAGTGAATGTCCGGCGGCCTCAGCCTGATTCGCGGCGAACTCGGGACACAGCACGATGTCCCCGAGCATCGACGGCCCGGGCTCGGGCGCATCCGGCCGGCCGCCGGGCTCGAGCTCGTCCATCGGGAAGCTCATCACGTCGGTGGGGCCCGGCAGGTCCATCCAGCGCATGTGCAGATCGGCCATGGCCGACTGGTCCACGAGGACCATCGAGAGTTCAGCGGCGGGGTTGACGTCCATCTTGGAGATGACGAACCGCGCGACGCTGATCAGCTCGTCTTCGGATACGTCGATTCCCGACTCGTTGGAAACCTCGACCGTCACTGCGTCACCGCCTCGTCCGGCCGGTGGCTCGACGGTGCGCGCGGTTGGCCAGACCGTGCTCGCTCACTTTGGCTTCCGCCGCTTCGTACGCGTCGACGATCTCCGAAACCAGCTTGTGGCGCACCACATCTGCACTCGTGAGCTCAGCGATGTGGATGTCGTCGATACCGTCCAGGACCTCGATGGCCGACCGCAGACCCGACTTCGATCCGCCGGGCAGATCGACCTGCGTGACGTCACCGGTGACGACGATCTTCGAACCGAAACCCAAGCGGGTCAGGAACATCTTCATCTGTTCGGCGGTCGTGTTCTGCGCCTCGTCGAGGATGATGAAGGCGTCGTTCAACGTACGGCCGCGCATGTATGCCAGCGGCGCGACCTCGATCACCCCGGCTGCCATCAGCTTCGGGATCATCTCGGCGTCCATCATGTCGTGCAGCGCGTCGTACAGCGGCCGCAGATACGGGTCTATCTTCTCGTTGAGCGTGCCCGGCAGGAAGCCGAGGCGCTCGCCCGCTTCGACGGCCGGACGCGTCAGGATGATCCGGCTGACCTGTTTGGTCTGTAAAGCGCTGACGGCCTTGGCCATTGCCAGGTAGGTCTTGCCGGTACCGGCGGGGCCGATGCCGAAGACGATGGTGTGGGCATCGATGGCGTCGACGTAGCGCTTCTGGTTGAGCGTCTTGGGACGGATGGTCTTGCCGCGGCGCGACAGGATGTCGAGCGTCAGCACCTGTGCCGGCGACTCGGCGTCGGCGCCGTCGAGCATGCCGACGCTGCGGCGCACGACGTCCGGGGTCAGTGTCTGCCCGCCGGCGGCAATCGTGATGAGCTCACTGACCACGCGCTCGGCCTTCGCCACGTCGGCGGGCGAGCCGGATATCGAGAGCGAATTGCCGCGGACGTGGATGTCGGCCGCGAGCAGGTTCTCGAGAGCTCGCAGATTCTCGTCGGCCGAGCCGAGCAGGCCCACGACAAGATCAGGCGGAACAGTGATGCTGCTTCGAACCGACGGGTCGAGCTCCGAGGAGCGCGACGCGGCGGCGTTCGTATCGCGGGGCGTCACGTGGTTTTCGATGCCTGCTTTCTGGTGTCGAGCTGAGGAGCACATTCTACCGCCGGGCCGAAGGCACGCCCAACGAGTTGGCTGGTCACGCAAGCCGCGGGCGGCACCTTTCGGTACCGCCCGCGGGTTGCGTAGTAGTTGGGTCGCCGATTACCGGCTCTGGTGGACGTTGGTGTCGACCTTGGGCGACTTGGCGCCCTGGTGCACGTCGTCCAGCCAGTTCAGGTGATCAACTCCCGTCGGCACCACAGTTGCCTACACCCCTGTCGGGGCCGGTCCGGTGGCGGCTACGGCGGGAACGGCGAACCCCATGGCACCGGCGGCCAATGCACCGGCGATAACTGCTGCAATTCCGAAATTCTTCATGGAGTGTTCCCTTCGCGTCTTCTGTCCGTCTTTGTCCCCTGGCGGCCCGAGCCGCTGTGACATCCATGTAAACAGGCAGGTCAAAGGATTAATTCCGCTGGCAGGAAATTAGTGTTTACTGGCAGGAATTGCTGTAACCCAGGCCACAGGATTGGCCCGAAAGGCCACGTCGCGGAGTTCGGAATTAGCGCATTGGAGGGGCGCCGGCCGCTGTTACGCTCGATTCACCGGCGAGGGTCCGCCGGGGCGATGAGGAATCGGGGAGGGTTCTGCATGGGTAGGGGTCGCGGTCATCACGGCGGTTCGCACAATTCGCCGAGCAACCGCCATCCGCGCCACGACGACGAGCCCACTGTGCGCATCCCCCGGCCGAACCACAACGACCGCAACGACCACAACCCGCGGCGCCACGACGATCACGACGGCAACTCGCACCGGCGTGACCACGACGGCGGTGACAGCCCGAGCCTCGGCGAGAAGATCAACGACATCCTCGACAAGGCCAACGACGTCCTGGACACCGCCTCGGACATCGCCGACAACGTCAAGAAGCTGATGGAAGGCGATCCGATGGGCGCCGTCGGGCTCATCAGCGATGCCGGCGACATCGCCAAGATGCTGATGCCCGCGGCCGCCGGCACGCCCATCATCGAGGGCGGCTTGTGGGCCCTGGACCTCGCGGGGCTCGGTTTCGGCATCGGCGATCCGGACACCGGGGAATCGTTCTCCGACGGCGCCGAACTCTTCCAGGCCGCCGGCGACGGACTCAGCAGCGCCTATCCGACCGTGTGGCAAGGCACGTCCTCCACGGCCTACTCCAACCGGAACGCCGAACAGATCGGCAGCGCCGAACAGCTGCTGCAGGCCGACAATTTCGTCGTGCAGATCCTGAGCGCCGAAGCCGAACAGGTCGACGCGGGCCGCCAGCAGATGGACAACATCGCCACCTGCCTGGGCGCGATGATCCCCGTCTGTCTGGCCCTGGAGGCGACGGTCATCGGCGCCCCCGAGTCGCTCGCGCTGCAGGCCGCATCCGTCGCCGTCGCCGCCGCGGCTTCGGCCGTGACGATGAACAACATGATGGCGCAGTCATCGAGCAACGCGGCGCAATTGAGCCAGGCGACGAGCATGTACCAGAGCGCCTCGCACGCTCCGCCACTGAGCACCATGCCGCCGCCCGCGAAGAAGCCGGGCGACGGACCCGATTTCGGCAATGCCGACCCGAACGCGCCGGGCAATCCCAACCAGCCCGGGCGGCCGGGAACGGGCACGCCGTCCGGTCCGCCCACGGGCAACCCGCCCGGCACCGGCAGCCCGACGGGCACCGGTGGCGGTTCAGGTTCCGGCGGCGGCTCAGGCTCCGGTGGCGGCTCAGGCTCCGGTGGCGGTTCGGGCGCCGGCGGCGGCACCCCGAGCATGCCGAAGATGCCCGAGGTACCCGAGATGCCGTCCGCCCCAGCGGCATCGGGTGCCGGCACCGGCGCCGGGTCCGGTATGGGCGGTATGCCGTCGCTGCCGCAGATGGGCGGCGGTGGCTCCGGCAGCGGAGGCGGCGGTCTCCTCGGCACCCTCGCCGGCCTGGCCGGCCAGGCGGCACAGACCGCGACGCAGGCGGCCCAGGCCGCCCAGCAGGGCAAGCAGGATCCGAACGCACAGGACCCCAACGCGCTCGGCGAAGACAAAGACGGCGACGGCAAGCCGGACGATCCGGCCGCCGACCCCAATGCCCAACCCGCGGAAGCGAATCCGCCGGGCGCGGCAGCCGGGACGGAGTCGCCCGCGGGACGGGCGCCCATCCAGGTGTCGTTCGACGACGGCGCGCACCACGTCGAGGTGGCCGTCGATCCCGACACCGCCAAAGGCCCCGTGCACGTGAGCCTGGACCCGTCGAATCCCACTGCGCCCCCGCGCATCACGACCGAAACCTAGTTTTTCCGGCTTTCCCGAAAGGAGCAACACATGGGCGGCAAGCTCACCGTGGAGACCTCAGAGTTGCAGGCGCTCTCCACCAAGCAGACCGATGCGGCCGCGACGTTCAGCGCCGCCGGCAACACCACGTCCTACGTCGAGGTCAAGGTGCTCGCGACCCACGGGCCGCTGTGCATGTCGACGCAATCGGCACTGAGTGCTGCGAACAACGCGCGCAAGGCCGCCTGCGAGCAGATGATGAACAAGTCGCGCAACCTGGCCTCGAACCTGAACAAGGCCGCGGCGCAATACGACCAGACGGATGCGCAGGAAGGTTCCAACCTCGGCAAGCAGATGCAGATCTGATCGATGTCAGACCATTCTTGGGACGACCACGACGACGACGAGCATCTCGCCGAACCCGAGAGCTCGCTCGACTACTTCACCACCGACGGCAGTGACGACCCGGACCCGGGCGATTCGGGTCTCGACCACCTGGTGACGTCGGATCACGAGACGTACGACGACGAGACGGCGGGCTCCTATGCGGACGCCATGGCGCCCAATGTCGGTGGCGCGGTGGACGACGCCGACGACGAAACGCCGGACGACGACGCACCCCGGGTGGTGGTGTTCGCGGTCTCCGACCCCGCAGGAAACGTCACGGCCGAGGCGTCCATCGCCGGGTCGATCCAGCGGATCAAGCTGGCGCCCAAGGCGGCCTCGATGCCCGAGGCCGAACTTGCCCGCAACATCCTGGCGACCGCGAAGCTCGCGAACATGAAGGGCCGTGCGGTGCAACGGGCACTCATCGAAGGCGTCCTCGCGGCCGAAGGGCTCGACGAAGAGCGCGTCGAGACCATCATCGAGATGAACGCGCCCGACCTGCCGACACCGCGACAGGCCGACGACGCGGTCGCCGAGGCAGAGGCGGCATACCTGCGCGGTGAGCATCGCTAGCCGGCCGGCGACACCTGCCCGAACATGGTTGGGCGGCTGAGAGGTTCGGCTGCCCTTGACCGGCCGCGCTGAGTTCTAGACCTGCCAGCGCGGCGTCAGCACACCCAGCGCACCCAAGGCAACCGCGGCCGCAGTCGACGTGCGCAACACCGACGGCCCCAGCCGAACGGCAACGGCGCCGGCGCCCACCAACGCCGCCACCTCGCCGTCGGTGATGCCGCCTTCCGGACCCACGATCAGCGTCACCGCCTCGGTGGCTGCCGAAACCACCTCGCGCAGGGGAACTTCCGCGGATTCGTGCAACACGAGCGTGACGTGACCCGTCCCGTCGCTTCCCTCGCCGATCGACGCGACCAGCTCAGCCGTCGACACCGGGCCACTGACCGAAGGTACGTACGGGCGACGGGACTGCCGCGCCGCCGACCGGGCCACCGCACTCCAGCGCCGTAAACCCTTCTCCACCTTGGCCGTACCGTCCCAGCGCGCGACGCAGCGCTCGGACTGCCACGCGACGAACGCGTCGGCACCGGCCTCGGTGGCCAATTCGATGGCCAGCTCGGAGCGTTCGGACTTGGGCAGGGCCTGCACCACCGTCACCGCCGGCACCGCGGCCGGGACGTCGGTGATCGACAGCACCCGTGCTGTCAACCGGCCCTTCACGGCGTCTTCGATGACGCAGTGCGCCAGCGCCCCGGCACCGTCGGACAGGTCGAGTTCCTCGCCCGGACGGATGCGTCGCACCGTCGCCGCGTGGAAGCCCTCGTCGCCGTCGACGACGGCGAGACCGCCGACCTCCGGTACCGCGTCGACGTAGAACAGCGCCCGGCTCACCAATAGCCCCGAAGGCTAACGGCCACTGAAGGTTTCGCGCAGGCGGCTGAACAGGCCGCCCCCGCCGCCGGCGACGGCCTGCGTCGAGCGCACCTCGGTGACGTCGCGGGACCGCTGCTCCTTGAACTTGCGCAGCAGTTCGAGGTCACGGTTGTCGAGCCGCGTCGGCACCACGACGTCGATGTGCGCGTGCAGGTTGCCGCGGACCCCGGACCGCAGGTGCGGCATACCGTGGCCGCGCAGCGTGGTGATCGAACCGGGCTGGGTACCCGGCGCGATGGTGATCTCGGTGGGCCCATCGAGGATGGCGTCGACGGTGACGGTGGTGCCCAGCGCGGCGTCGACCATCGGCACCGAGACGGTGCAGTGCAGGTCGTCGCCGTCGCGCAGGAACAGTTCATGAGGCTGCTCGTGGACCTCGACGTACAGGTCGCCGGCGGGGCCACCGCCCGGGCCGACCTCGCCCTGCGCCGCCAGGCGCACCCGCATGCCCTCACCGACGCCGGCCGGAATCTTCACGCTGACGTCGCGCCGTGCGCGCACCCGGCCGTCGCCGCCGCAGCGGTGACACGGGTCGGGGATGACCTCGCCGACACCACCGCACACCGGGCAGGGCCGCGATGTCATGACGTTCCCGAGCAGCGAGCGCTGGACCGTCTGGACCTCACCCTGGCCGTGGCAGGTATCACAGCGGGCGGGCTGCGAATTGCCGTGCGTGCCCTTGCCCTGGCACAGGTCGCACAGCACCGCGGTGTCGACGGTGACCTGCTTGGTGACGCCCGTCGCGCACTCCTCGAGGTTCAGCCGCAGGCGCAGCAGCGAGTCCGAGCCCGGGCGCACCCGGCCGATCGGACCGCGCGCGGACGCGCCGCCACCGAAGAAGGCCTCGAACACGTCGCCGAGGCCTCCGAAACCGGCGAAGCCACCGGCACCGCCGCCACCGCCGCCGCTCTCCATGGGATCACCGCCGAGGTCGACGATGCGCCGCTTCTCCGGGTCGCTGAGGACCTCGTACGCGGTGCTGATCTCGGCGAACCGCTGCTGTGCACCCTCGTCGGGATTGACGTCGGGGTGCAGCTCCCGGGCCAGCCTGCGGTAGGCCTTCTTGATCTCCGAGTCGCTGGCGCCCTTGCTCACGCCGAGCAGGCCGTAGTAATCGCGTGCCACGCCTAAGAACCTTGCCTAATCTCTCGAACTGCTGGGCACCCTCACCGGGTGCCCAGTACCTCGCCTATGTACCGGGCGACAGCCGCGACGTTGGCGATGGTGCCCGGATAGTCCATCCGGGTGGGGCCCACCACGCCCATGCCGCCGTAAACCTTGCCCAAACTGCCGTAGGCGGTGCTCACGACGGACGTCCCAGCCATCTGCTCGGCCTCGGTTTCGTGGCCGATGCGTACCGTGACTTTACCTGCCTCCTGTTGGGCGGCCAGCAACCGCAGGACCACGACCTGCTCCTCCAGCGCCTCCAGCACCGACCGCAGGGACCCGCCGAAATCGGCGGTGTTGCGCGTCAGGTTGGCGGTGCCGCCGAGCAACAGCCGCTCCTCCTGGTGCTCGACCAGCGTCTCGACCAAGACCGTCGCCGCGCGGCCCACCGCGTCGCCCAGGCCGCCGTGACCGTCCATCTGCGATGCCAGGTCGGCCACCGCGACCGACGCGGCCGACAACAGCTTGCCTTCCAGGGCCGCGCCGAGCCGCTCCCGCAGCTGCGACAGCTCGTGCTCACCGATGGCGTCGCCGAGCTCGACGACGCGCTGGTCGACGCGTCCGGTATCGGTGATGACCACCAGCAACAGCCGGGCCGGGGTGAGCGCCACGACCTCGAGGTGGCGCACCGTGGAGCGCGACAGGGTGGGGTACTGCACGATGGCGACCTGCCGGGTGAGCTGCGCGAGCAGGCGCACCGCGCGGCGCAACACGTCGTCCAGGTCGACGCCGGATTCGAGGAAACTCAGGATGGCCCGGCGCTCGCTGGACGACAGCGGCTTGACGTCGTCGATCCGGTCGACGAACTCGCGATAGCCCTTCTCGGTGGGCACCCGGCCCGAGCTGGTGTGTGGCTGCGTGATGTAGCCCTCCGCCTCCAGCACAGCCATGTCGTTGCGCACCGTGGCGCTCGAAACGCCGAGGTTGTGGCGCTCGACAAGCGTCTTGGAGCCGATGGGCTCCTTCGTGGAGACGAAGTCGGCAACGATGGCACGCAGCACTTCAAAGCGACGGTCGTCGGCACTACCCATTCGTCACCTCCAGTTTCACCGCCATTTTACGGTGACGATGGATTCGGGCGGTCGACAGACGTCATTCGGCAGCATCTGGTGGTCGGATGCCTCGGCAAACGCCGAGTCGACCCGCTAGGGTCACCTGTATGCCGACGCTGTCACCGCGGACCCGCTCGGCTCACGGGGAGCTTTGCAGAGTGATCTACTCATGATTTTCAAAGGGGTACGCGACGGAAAGCCCTACCCGGAGCATGGGCTGAGCTACCGCGAATGGGCCCAGATTCCGCCGCGCCAGTTGCGTCTCGACGAAATCGTCACCACGACGACGGTGCTCGCCCTGGACCGGCTGCTGTCCGAGGATTCGACGTTCTACGGCGATCTGTTCCCGCATGCCGTGCGCTGGCAGGGCACCATTTACCTGGAGGACGGCCTGCACCGTGCGGTGCGGTCGGCGTTGCGGAACCGGGTGGTGCTGCACGCCCGGGTGTACGACATGGATGTGCCGCTGTCGCAGCAGCTTTCGCCGGCCGGCGAATGAGCGTGCGCTAGCGCAGGTACGTGCCGACCAGCACTACGAGCACCAGCGCGACGAGCCCGATGCCCAGGCACATCAGCGCTGTGACGACGCGGCTGCGGGCGTCGCCACCCAGCCGGTAGGTGCCACGGAACAACGTGGCCATCGCGATGCTCGCGGCGTGCCAGCCCGCGGAGTTGCCATTGGTCTTCGGCTCGGGCGGTTGCTGCTGGTAGCCGTAGGGCTGCGGGTAGGCCGGTGGTGCGGGATACGGCCCCGGCGGCGGCCGCTGCGGATATCGCGGATCCGGATACGTCATTGCTGCACTCCCCCTGGTCAGCTCTGGCTTCCGCGACTTTACCCGGGCTCAGCCGACCAGGGACTCCCGCAGCGTCTTCGGCCGGATGTCGGTCCAGGTCTCTTCGACGTAGGCCAGGCAGTCGGCGCGCGTGCTCTCACCGAACACGACCCGCCAGCCGGCGGGCACGTCAACGAAGACCGGCCACAGGCTGTGCTGCTCTTCGTCGTTGATCAGGACGTAGAACGCGCCGCTGTCGTCATCGAACGGATTGCTGCTCATCGCTTCTCCTCACGGATGGTGTGGCATATTCGGCCCCCAGCACGCGGTCGCTGAGCAGACCGAGGCAGCTGAGGTTGGGGAATCCGGGGCCCTGCGTGAGCCAGGACAGGCTGGGCAGGAACAACTTCGGTGTGACGCCGCTGACGGCGAGGTCGTAGCCGATGGACCGCTGTAGGGAGTCGGCCGACAGCGGCGCACCGATACCGAGCTCCAGCACGTCCAACGCGTCCTGGCTCAACAGCGGCGCGAACCACATCGAATCGGCGCCGGAACCGTCGATCACCAGATCGAAGCCGTGCACCGTCTCCAGGCAGCCGGAGTCGCGTTCGGTCTGCAGGGTCAACCGGATCCGGTCTTCGCGGGGCACGGCATGGGCGACGCGGCCGCGCAGGTGCCGGATGCGGTCGTCGGCCAGCAGTGAGTCCTGGACGCGGGCGGAGAACACGCCACGGTCGGTGCGGGCCATGGCATCTCGGCGCTCGGAGATGCTGAGCCCGGCCCAGCCCGTGGGGTCGGAGAACAGGGTGTTCTCGAAGTAGCCCTCGCCGCGGGTGAACAGCGTGACGCCCGGGGAGATCACCGTGATGGTCGAAACCCGGTGCGAAAACAGCTCATCGAGCATGGTGGCGGCGGTTTCGCCACCACCGATGACGGCGACCCGCTCGGCATTGATGCGCTCGTCCTGGGCGACGCGGTGCCAGAACTGAGCGATCGACAGCACCCGCGGATGCCCCGGCAGGATGGACCGCTCGGCCTGTCCCGGACCGGTGATCATCACGCCATCGGCGCGCACCTGCTGATCGCGGCAGTGCAGCACCCACTGGTCGCCGTCGACCGACAGCTGCGTGACCTCACCCGTGACCACCTGCATGGCAACGCTTTCCGCGACCCACGCCAGGTACTGGCTCCAGCGCCGGTGGGTGGGTGCGGGCCGGCCGCGGTCGATCCACTCGGCGAACTGTCCCGTCGAGATCAGGTACGACTGCCAGCTGTGCCGCATCATGCGTTCGTCGAGCTCGACGTTGCGGCGCGGCACGAGCGCCGACCGGTACGGGAAGCCGACGTCCTTTTCCGGGCCGGTGCCCAGCCGGTGCCGGCCGTCGGTCCAGCCGCCTGCGGCCTGCCAGTTGGCGCCGACGCCCAGGCGCTCCACCGCGATGACGTCGGGCGCGTCCACGCCCATGGCCCGCAGCTCGGCGGCCTTGGCGGCCACGGCGACCGCCTTGGCGCCGGCGCCGATGACGGCCAGGGTATTTCGGGTGTCGGTCATTTCATCACTTCCCTGAGCTGCGATTCCCACAGCTGTTGCAATTCGGCAATGTCGTCTGCGCTGAAAATGTCTGGCACCGTGCGCCATTGGACACCGAGCGCCGCGGTGCCGTCATGGTCGATGATTCCCGCCAGGAGGGTCAGGTCGTGGTGCACCGCGTAGTTCGGTTCGGGCACCGGTGACGCACCGGCCAGGAGCGCACCGTCGAGCTGCAGTGCGGCCCCACTCGCCCCGAGGTGTACCCGGCCCAGGTAGTTCAGCAGCACTTGTGGTTCGGGGTAGGCCGCCAACCGCTCCGCGGTGTCCGCGCGCAGATACCGCAGCAGCCCGAAGTCGATGCCGTGGCCGGGGACCGCGGCGATCTCGGCGCTGACCTGTTGTGGCGCTTCGGAACTGATGCGCACCGGGTAGATGGCGCTGAACAGTCCGACGGTGTCGCCGGTGTCTACCTCGTCACCGGCGACCACGGTGTCCGCGCGGCCATGGGTCTCCAGCGCCACCAGCGGCGCCGGGGTGTCCTGGCCGCGACGCTGCCGCCACCGGGTGATGGTGCGCGCGGTCGCCGCGGCCAGCAGATCGGTGACCGGTTGGCCGGCGCCCAGTACGCGCGCCGTCAGGTCGGTGTCGAGGATCGACATGGCGACCACCACGTCTGCGGCACAGTCGGTCTCGGGCTGCACGCGGCGACGGCCGAGCGCGGGATCCGGGCCGGCGACCTGTGCCTCCCAGAAGTCCACGGTGTCGAGGTGCTGCGCCCGTTCGGCGACCAGCCGTGACCAGGCCCGGTAGCTGGTGTGCTCGCGGATGACTGCGGGCCGGGCACCGGAGGCCAGCGCGTGCCAGCCATTCTCCAACTCGCCGAGCACGATTCGCCAGGATGCCGGGTCGACAGCCAGCACGTGAGCACTGAGGACCAGCACCTTGCCGCTGGACTTGGTGTTCAGCAGCACCGCCTGCAGCAGGCGCCCCTGCTCGGGATCGAGTCGTTCGACCGCGAGATCGGTCTGCTCGGCCACCGCGGCCACGACGTCACCGTCGACGGTGACCTCGGACAGGACGTCGTCCACCGGATGGTCGACCAGGGTCATGGTGGCCCGGTCCAAGCGGCTGCGCAGGGCGGGGTGCGCGGCAATGACGCTGTGCAGCAACGTGGTCAGGTGCTCGGCGGTGATGGCATCCGGTAGCCGCACCGCCTGGGTCTGGGCCAGGCGGCGGCCGTCGCCGTACTGATACAGCCAATGCACGTTGGGCAGCACGGGTACCGGGCCCGCCTCCTCGACCGCCGTGGCGGCCAATTCGTTCTCGGCGTCCAGTTCGTCGGCCAGTTCGCGAATGCTGCTGCAGTCCAGCATCATCCGCGCGCGCAGCGCCAGGCCGCGGCGGCGCGCGGCCTGGACCACCGACAGCGCGACGATGCTGTCGAGCCCCAGATCCAGGAAATCGGCGGTGACGTCGAGTCCGGCCGGGTCGGCCACCTCCAGCACGTCGGCGAACAACTCGGCCACGGCCAGTTCGGTCGCGGTGGCCGGCGCTGCCGCCTGCCCGGTGCCGGCGGCGGCATCGATCGCGGCCAATGCCGCGTCGTCCACTTTGCCGTTGACCGTCAGCGGAATCTCGTCCACGGCGATGATGTGGTGCGGCACCAGGTATCTGGGCAGCCGGGACGCCAGCATGCGCCGCAACTCGGTGGCCCCTGCCGCCCCGGCGACGTACGCGACCAGCCGCGGCCCGCTGCCGTGCCGCCGGACGGTGACGTGCGCCTGCCGCACACCCGGGTGCGCGTGCAGGACCGCGGCGACCTCACCGGGTTCCACCCGGAACCCGCGAATCTTCACCTGATCGTCCGACCGCCCCTGGAATTGCAGGCCACCGGTGCCGGGATCGCGGCGCACCACGTCGCCGGTGCGGTACATCCGCGCGCCGGCGACGAACGGGTCGGCGACGAATCGCGCGGCGGTCTCGGCGGCGCGGCCCAGATAGCCGCGCGTGAGCTGTCCACCGGCCAGGTAGAGCTCACCGGTGACACCGTCCGGCACCGGGCGCAGCCAGGCGTCGAGGACGTAGGCGCGCGTCGCAGTGGTCGGGTGCCCGATCGAGGGGGTGTCGTGCTCGGTGAATGCGGCCACGACGGCTTCGACCGTGGTTTCGGTTGGGCCGTAACAGTTGTAGGCCGACATGCCGGTGCGGTCGCACTCGTTGCGGATGGCCGCCCACGCGTTCGGGTCGACGGCTTCACCGCCCAGCGCCAGCGCGGTCAGCGGCACCGTCGTCAGGAGGCCTTCGGCCTGCAGCTGCGTGAACATCGACGGTGTCGTGTCGATCAGGTCGACGCCGTACTGCCCGATGGTCGCCACCAGTGCCTCGGCATCACGCTGCACCTCGTCGCCGACGATGTGCAGACCGTGGCCGTCCAGCAGCGCGGCCAGCGGCTGCCAGGCCGCGTCGAACGTGAACGACCAGGCGTGCGCAACCCGAAGTGGCCGACCGGCTTTCGCCACCGCGGGCCGCAGCACCCGGGCGGCATGGTCTGCAGCATAGGCCAGCACCGCGTCATGGGTACCGATGACGCCCTTGGGCTTGCCGGTGGTACCCGACGTGAACACGATGTAGGCGCCCTGTCCGGGATGTGTTGGCAGCGGCGTGAATTCACCGGCCGGGTGGTTGCCCGCGGCCGCCAGCAGGGCGTCGTCCACGACCACCGACGCATTGGTCTGGCCGAGGATCTCCTCGATCCGGTCGGCGGGCATCGACGGATCCAGCGGCACGATCAACCCACCGGCCTTGAGCACGCCGAGCATCGCCACCACGTAGTCGGGTCCCCGGCGCAGCAGCACCGGCACCGGCGTCTCGGTCTCGACGCCGCGGCGCCGCAGTTCGGTGGCGACGCGGTCGGACGCCTCGTCGAGACCGCGGAAGGTCAGCGCGCCGCCGTCATAGCTCAGTGCCACCGAACCCGGCTTGCTGCGCGCGGTAGTGGTGAACTTCTCGTGGATGCCACCGGTTTCGGTGCTGGCGGGATGTGCTGCCACGGTGGGCGCGTTGAGATGGATACCGACGTCGCGCAACGGTCGGTCCCAGCCGTCGACGAGGCGCTGCATCACCGCGAGCACCTGCCGGCCGAGGCTCTCCGGTGGCACGAGTCCGGTGGCACCGTCTTTCGTCTCGACCAGGATGGTCAGTTCGCCTTCCGTCAGGTGCGCCGCGACGGTGACCGGGAAATGCGCCAGGCTCTGCAGAGCCCGGGGCCGGAATGTGGCTCCGCGGACGTCGAATTCGCCACCGCCGACGAGGCCGCCCGGCGGGAAGTTCTCATAGACCAGGAGGCTGTCGAACAGTTCGCCCACACCGCCGAGCGAGCGCAGCTCGGTGTGCGACAGGTAGCTGTGCTCGCGCAGCTCGGCGGCGTCCCGCTGCAGGGCCAGGCACTGCTCGCCGACGCGGCGCAGCGGGTCCAGGCGAACTCGCAGCGGCACGGTGTTGATGAAGAGACCGACCATGGTCTCGACGCCGGCGAGCTCGCCCGGCCGGCCCGAGACCGTGACGCCGAAGACAACGTCGCGGCGGTCGGTGAGCACCGACAGGATTGCCGCCCAGGCCATCTGGGTGAGGGTGTTGAGTGTGACACCGCGGGCCCGCACGGCCTCGACCAGACGGTGCGTCTCGTCGCGGGGTGCCTTGATCTCGGTGGTGTGCGGCAGGTCGTCGCCGAGTTCACCGGAGCCGAGGGCCGGAGCCAGCATCGTGGGGCCGTCGAGCCCGGCCAGGTGCTGCCGCCACAGCCCGCGGCTGGTCTCCGGGTCACGGGCCGCGAGCCAGCCGATGTAGTCGCGGTACGGGCGTGGCGCGGCAGGCAGCACGGAGATGTCGCCGCCGGCGGCATACAGCGCGAGCAGTTCACCGACGAACAACGGCAGCGACCACCCGTCGATGACGATGTGGTGCGCGACGACCGCGAAACGCCAACGCTGCTGCGGCATTTCGATGAGCAGGAACCGGATCGCCGGGCCGCGCTCCAGGCTGAAGGGCCGGCGCCGTTCCTGCGCTTCGAGGTCGTCGGCGGCATCGGGCGACGCTGCGGTCAGCTGCCGCCACGGCAGGTCGACCGCACTCGGGATCACCTGCACCGTGCGGGCTCCGGCCTGCACGAAGCTGGCCCGCAGGTTGGGGTGACGCACCAGCAGTGCGGCCGCGCAGTCCCGTAGCAGCGCCGCATCCACGTCGCCGTCGATGTCGGCGGACATCGCGATCAGATACGGGTCGTCCGCCTGATCGAGTTGCGCCATCGAGTACAGCCCCTGCTGCAGCGGGCTGAGCGCCAGGACGTCCTCGATGACCGGCGCCGGCTGCACCGTTGTCACTGCGGCTCCTGCGGTGCGTTCCACGATGACGCGAACGATGCGGTCAGCTCGGCGAGTTCGTCGGCCGACAGGCCCGAGACCGTCATCGGCGCGTGTTCGCGGTCCTCACCTGGTGCCCCTTGGGTTTCCGCCGACGACCGGGCGTCGATCGCCGCGGCCAGCTCGTGCACCGTCGGGTACTCGAAGACCATGCGGGCCGTCAGCTTCATGCCCGCGTCGCGGCCCCGCGCCGCCAGCTGGACCGCCTTGATGCTGTCGCCGCCGAGGCTGAAATAGTCGTCGCCCCGGCCGATCTCGCCTTCGGCGTCGAGCACCTCGGTCAGCAGGGTGATGAGGGCGCGTTCGGTGTCGGTACGCGCGGGCTCTGCCACCGCCGACCCGGTGCGCACGGCGCGCAACTGGACGGCCTCGATGCGCTCGAGCCGTCCGTCGGCCAGCCACCTGCCGCGTTCGCCGGTGGGTGCCGAATCCTGGTAGATGTCGCCCACCACGCCGACGCCCACGGGCTGCTGCCACTCATCGAGCACCTGCATGCCGTCTTTGCCTCGGACGGCTTCGTCGACCCGCAGGTCCCGCAGCCGCTGATCGGCGTTCTCGGCGATGCCCGTGATCACCCGGACCAACCGGTCGGCGAGCCGCTGCGCGGTCTCCGCCGTGTACAGATCGGTGCGGTAGATCAGGTGGCCACGGTAACTGTCCTGGGTGGCAAAGAAATTCACCGACAGGTCCGCGTGCGCCACGTCGAACGTCGGCTCGAGTGCGGTGAACGTGGTGTCGCCGTCGGCCCGGGAATCGATGACGTGATCGGTGGGCAGGTCCTCGCGTACGTGTACGACGACACCGAACAGCGGGTTGCGTGACAGCGACCGCGCCGGGCTCACCGCGTCGACGACGTGATCGAACGGCAGGTCCTGGTGCGCGTAGGCGGCCAGTGCGGTGTCTCGGGACCGGACCAGAATCTCGCGCAGCGTCGGATCCCCGCTCAGGTCGTTGCGCAGGACCAGGATGTTGATGAAGAAGCCGACCAGTGCGTCGAGTTCGGCCTCGGTACGCCCGGCCACCGGGGTGCCGAGCGGAATGTCCAGCCCCTCACCCGATTTCGCGAGCGCCACCGCCACCGCGGACTGCAGCAGCATGAAGTCGGTGATACCGAGTTCGCGGGTCAGCGCGGTCAGCTTGGTCCGCACCTCGGGGTCGACGACGAACGGCACCGACGCACCCTCGCCCGAGAGCACCGGCGGCCGCGTGAAGTCGGGACGCAGACCCGGGTCGGCGGGCGGTTCGGCCAGCTGGCTGCGCCAGTAGTCCCGTTGCGCGGCAAGTGTTCCCGACTCGTCGGCCAGCAGGGTGGCCTGCCAGGCCGCGTAATCCGAGTACTGCACCGGCAGCGGCGCGAACTCGGGTGCCCGCTGTTCGAGGCGCGCCCGGTAGGCGGTGACCAGGTCGGTGAACAGCACGCCGGCCGACCAGTGGTCGGCGGCGATGTGGTGCACCATGATCGACAACACGTGCTGCCCGGGGATGGACAGCACCGCAGCCCGGATCGGCCACTGTGCTTCCAGGTCGAACACGTAGCGACGTTCCGCGTCGAGTTCGGCCTGCAGCCACTCCTCGTCGGCGCCGCGCGCGCGGCGCACCGGCAGCGGCGCCGGGTCGTTCACGACCTGGTATGGCACGCCGTCGATTTCGGTGTACGTGGTGCGCAGCACCTCGTGCCGCTCGACCAGGTCACCGAGCGCCGCGACGAAGGCGTCGACGTCGCATGGTCCGGTGATCCGGGCCGCGAACGGGATGTTGTTGACCGGTCCAGGACCGTCGATGCGGTACTGGAACCATTGGCGCAGCTGCGATGCCGACATCTGGCGCGGGCCGGTGTGCTCGATGGCGAGCAGCGGCGGCCGGTTGCGCGGCGCGCCCGTGTCGACCCGCGCGGCGATCTCGGCCACGGTGCCCAACTCGAACACCTCACGCACCCCGATGTCGGCGTTGCACCGCGCCCGGATCGCCGCGACCAGCTTGGTGGCCAGCAGCGAGTGTCCGCCGAGTTCGAAGAAGGAGTCGTCGGCACCGACCTGCTCGACGCCGAGCAGGTCGGCGAACAGCTCGGCAACCTTCCACTCGGTGTCGGTCGTCAGTTCCCGGAATGCGGTGCGGGACTGGATGTCCGGATCAGGCAGCGCGCGGCGGTCGATCTTGCCGTGCGCGGTGATCGGGATTTCGTCGAGCACGACGTACCCGGCCGGCACCATGTACTCGGGCAGTGCTGCCGCCACCCGCGCCTTGATCCGTGGCACGTCGACCGAATCCAGGTCACCGCGCTCGGCCGGGGTGAGATAGCCGACGAGGCTCTTGCCCAGCCCGGGAAGATCGCTCGCCACGACGACCGCCTGGCCGACGCTGGGATCCACCGCGATGGCGGCGGCGATCTCACCGAGTTCGATGCGGAAGCCGCGGATCTTGACCTGCTCGTCGGCGCGGCCGACGAACTCGATGTCACCGTCGGCATTGAGCCGGGCCAGGTCGCCGGACCGGTACAGCCGACCACCCGGGGTGAACGGATCGGCGACGAAACGCTCGGCGGTCAGGCCGGGGCGCTGGTGGTAACCATGCGCGACATGGGTTCCGCCGATGTAGATCTCGCCGATGACGCCGACCGGGACGGGGCGCAACGCGTCGTCCAGCAGGTGCATCTGCGTGTTGATCTTCGGCTTGCCGATCGGCACGATGCGCGTGCCCTGCTTGCCCTCGACGCGGTACCGGCTGGCGTTGATGACCGTCTCGGTCGGCCCGTAGAAGTTGTGCAGCAGCGCGTCGAACGTGGCGTGGAACTTGTCGGCCACCTCGCCCGGCAGCGCTTCGCCGCCGATCGGCACGCGCTTGAGGCTGCGCCATTCGTTGACGCCGGGCAGGGACAGGAACAGCCCCAGCAGCGAGGGCACGAAGTGCATCGAGGTGATGCCTTCGGTGCGCAGCAGTTCGGTCAGGTACCCGATGTCGTTGAGGCCGCCCGGGCGCGGAATGACCAGGCGCGCACCGCAGGCCAGCATGCCGAACACCTCGGCGATGGACACGTCGAAGCTCGGCGAGGCCACCTGCAGCAGGCGTTCGTCGGCGTCGATCTGGTACTCGTCGACGAACCACACGAAGTACTCGGCGACCGGACGGTGCGGCACCGGCACGCCCTTGGGCAGCCCTGTCGAACCCGACGTGTAGATCAGGTAGGCGGTGTTGGCCGCCGTGAGCGGCCGAATCCGATCGGCATCGGTCGGGTTGTCGTCCCGCAGGCCGTCGAGGTCGGTGATCGGCTGACGGATGACCAGTTTCGGGTCACCGTCGCTCAGGATGAACGACAGCCGGTCCTCGGGATAGGTCGGGTCTACCGGCAGGTACACACCGCCGGCCTTGACGATGGCCAGCGCCGTGATCACCAGCTCGGGCGACTTCTCCAGCAGCACCGCGACGCGGTCCTCGGTACCGATGCCCTGCCCGATCAGCCAGTGTGCCAACCGGTTCGCCTCGGCGTTGAGCTCGCGGTAGGTGTAGTACCGGCCCTCGTACGCGACGGCGACCGCGTCCGGGGTGCGTTCGGCCTGGGCTTCGATCAGCGCGGCCAGCGTCGTGTCCGGGGTGCTGAACTGCTCGCCGGTGGCCATCCGGCGCAGCCAGTCGGCGTCGTGCTCGTCCATCAGGTCCAGCTCGGCGAGGGCCCGGCCCGGGTCGGCCAGCGCGGATTCCAGCAGCACCACGTAGTGCCGCAGCATCTGGTCGGCCAGTGTGGCGTCGAGGATCTCGGTCAGGTACTCCGCCTCGACGATTGCCCCGGCGTCGTCGAATTCCACCATGAAACCCAGCGGCAACTGGGTCTGGTGACCCCGGTACTCGGCCCGGCGGCAGGTGATTCCGGAGGGGCAGAAGCCCCGGCCGTCGGCCTCGCGGGCGCCGAAGGAGACCCGGGCCAACCGCTCCACACCGTGGCGGCGGTCCGGGTTCAGCTCGCGCACTACGCGATCGAGGTTGATCTGCTGATGGGCGAAGGCCCCGTGGGTGGTGTCCTTGGCATGGCTGACGAACTCCCCGAAGCTCTGCCGGGCGTCGGGGCGCAGCCGCAGCGCCACGGTGTTGCCGTAGTACCCCAGCGCCTCCTCGGTGCCACCGCTGCGGTTGAGGACCGGCGTGGCGACCAGGACGTCGTCGGCGTGGGTGTAGCGGTGCAGCAAGGTCCCGAACGCCGCCAGCAGCACGGTGTAGGGGGTGGAGCCGGTCTGGCGCGCCAGCTCGGAAATCCGGGCCACGGTGTCGGCGTCGATGCGCCGGATGACCCGCTGCGAGCGGTGACCGGTCGGCACGAGGGAGCCGTGCGCACCCGGAAGTTCCAGGGGCTCAGGTGGATCGGCGAGCACCGAACGCCAGTACTCGAGTTCCTCGGTGTGGTCGTCGGCGGGCACCGCGGCCGGAATCACCTCGGCCAGCTGCTCGCCCTCGTACGCGCGCGTGAGATCGGCGAAGAAGACCTGCCACGAGGCGTCGTCCCAGGCGATGTGGTGTGCGGTGAGCAGCATGACGTGCTCGTCGGTCCCCGTACGGATCAGGCTGATCCGCAAGGGTGATTCGGTGTCGAGCTGGAACGGCGTGCCGAACTCCCGCTGTGCCAGCACTTCGAGCCGCAGGGCGCGCGACGATTCGGAGAGGTCGCTGAGGTCGTGTGTGCTCCAGCCGGGCGCCAGTTCGTCGTGGACCGTCAGCCCGGGTTCGCCCGTCGCATCGGCCCGGTACGTGGTGCGCAGGACCGGGTGGCGGCGGGCCACCGCGTTCACCGCGTCCCGCAGACGCTCGTGGTCCAGCGCACCGGTGATCGCAAAGGACACACAGACATTGAGCAGTGCGCCGGCAGGGTCGGCGGTCTGCACGAACCACATCCGGCGCTGGCCGTCGGACAGCACCGGCACGACGGGGGCGCCATCGCTCGACTGCGTGCCGTTCTGGGACTGCAGGCCGCGCTCGGCCAGCTTGCGCCGCAACAGCTCCAGGCGCGCGTCGTCTGCCCCGTTTGCTCCTCGCGTGCGCAGTGCCCCGATGTCGGTCTCGGTCACGCTAGCTCTCCACCTTTTCTGTTCTGTCGGTTAGCAAATCCACCAGTTCGATACCGGTGATGCCGCTGAGCAGCCCGGCCAGCGGCACGGACCGGCCGGTGCCCCGGCGCAGTCGCTTGCGCAGGTCCAGTGCCAGCAGCGAATCCAGGCCCAGGTCGAACAGGGCCGCGGTCAGGTCGATGGCAGCGGGGTCGCCCAGTTTGAGCACTGCCGAAAGTTCGTGCCGGACGACGTCCGCGGCGTCGGCACCGGCGCCGGCGCCGAGGGTCGCCGGAACATGCTGCGGTGCAGCCGGTTCCGCGGCCAGCGGCGCAGCGCCGAGCAACGTCGCCAGCCGCTCGGCGTCCGCGCTGAAGATCAGCGGTGCGGGCGCCTGGGTTCCGAGAGCCGCCTCGATCGCGATGTCGGGATCCATCTCCCGCAGTCCGGCGCGCTCGATGCGCGCTACTTCGTCGGCCCCGACGATGCCGGCACCGGGCCACAGTCCCCACCGCACGGCGACACAGTCAAGGCCCTTGGCGCGGAACTGCCCGGCCAGCACGTCCTGCATGCGGTTGACGGCCGCGTACGCGACATGACCGAGCCCGCCCCACAGTCCGGACACCGACGAGCACACCAGGATTCGGGCGTCCGGACGCAGCGGCCAGTACTCGGCCAGCCGGGCCAGACCGCCGACTTTGGCGGCCGCGGTGGTGATGAATTCGTCCGCGCCGACCTCGGTGCCGAACGCCGCCGCACCGGCTGCATGGACCACGAGCGTCGCACCGTCACCGCCGTGGGTGGCCGCGGCGGCCGAAAGCTGTTCGGGCGACGTGATGTCGCACTGCACCGACACCACGTCGGTGCCGTCGAGGCCGGCCAGTTGCTGCGCGCCGGTACCGCTGCGGCTCACCAGCACGATGCGGCGGGCGCCCGCGGCGGCGAGGGCCCGTGCGAAATGCAGCCCGACGGCGCCGTTGCCGCCGGTGATCACCACGTTGTCAAGGAGCCCGGGCGGTGGTGCGTCGGCGTCCGGCAGGGCCTGCAGACCGCGGCGGTACTGCTGCGAATCACGCAGCGCCACTTCGGTTCCGGTGCCCAGCATGGTTTCGATGACGGCGGTGGCCGCCGTCACGTCGAGTTCCCAGGATGCCAGGTCGAGGTGCCGGAAGGACTGGTCCGGATGGTCGAAGCCGATGCTGCGGTGCATGGCGGCGAGGGCCGCCTGGGCCGGCAGCGCCACCGGCTCGTCGTCGCGCACGTGCTCGCCGCCGACGGTGACCAGCCACACGTCGGCGCATTGCGGCCCAATGGCATTCGGGTAGTCACACAGCCCGCCGGCGATCAGCTCGGCGAGGTCGGTGACCGCCGCTTCGGTGTCTGGGTGGTCGAGCATCGGTGCGACGACGATGAGCAGATCGGCGTCGGCCGGCTCGGACAGCACCGTGCCGAGGTTGGCCCGCACGCCGTCGCGCAGCTGGTCGGCGAGCTCGCCGCCTGGTCCCGCCAGTTCGACCACGGCAGCGCGCCGGATGATCAGCGGCACGGTCTCGTCCGGCTGGGGCAGCCACTGCTCGGCACCGACCGTCAGGCCGGCCACCGGGGGCAGCGGTTCGGGAGTCGCCCAGAGGTGCATCGCCGCCATGGGGGCATGCGGAAATCCGTGCAGCAGGGGTTGATTCGGCTCGATGTGCCCGGCCCAGTCGTAATCGGGGTCGGACACGGCCACCGTGGCGATGTTGTCGGACAGCACGTCGGGCAGCGCCTCGTCGCGGCGTCCCGAGCCGACTGTCAGCGGCGCATCGGTATCGGCGAGCGCGTGCAACAGCGCCGGGTGCGCCGACATCTCGACGAAGGCCTCGACGCCGCTGTCCCGCGCCGCGGCGGCGGCCCGGTCGAACCGCACGGTGTTCCGCAGGTTCTGGTACCAGTACTCACCGAATTCGGTGCCCGCCTCGACTGCCGCGCCGGTCACCGATCCGATGAACGGCACCGCGCCGGCACCGAAATGTGCCTTCGGCACGCCGGAAAGCAGTTGTGCGCGCAGCGGATCCAGGGCACTGGTATGCGCCGGGAAGCTCATGGCGATGACGCGCGCGAAGCGGCCGCGCGATTGCAAGTCGGACACCAGGTCGGCCACGGCGGTGCGCTCGCCGGACACCACGACCGATGCCGACGAGTTGACCACGGACAGTTCCATCCACCCGGCGGCGTCCGAAACCACCTGCTGCGCTTCGTCGACGCTCATCCCCAGGCTCGCGGCGCCGAAATCACCGGTCAGGCTGTCGAGTGCCCCGGCCCGGGCGATGACCACGGCGACGGCCTCGTCCAGCGTGATGGCCCCGGCGACATACGCCGCGGCGATCTCACCGAGGCTGTGCCCCAGCGTGACGTCGGGCTCGATGCCCAGTGCCCGCCACACCGCCGCGAGACCGACGGCGTGCGTGAACTGCGCACTCTGACTGTGGATTTGCGTCCACTCGCGGTCGGCCGGGTCGACCAGGAAGGCCAGCGGCGAGTCGATGCCCGCGGCGACGAATGCGGCGGCGCAGCGGTCGGCCGCGGCGCGGTACACCGGCAGCTGCCGGTATGCATCGGTGCCCATCGACGGCCACTGGCCGCCGTTACCCGGGAACACGAAGGCCGTCCGGGGCGCCGCGGTCCGCGCGGAGACGGCCACCAGGGGATGCTCCTCCCCCGCCGCCAGTGCCCGCAGTGCGGCGGCCAACTCGGCGGCGTCATGGGCCCGGACCACGGCCCGGAACCGCCGGCGACGGCGCAGCCGCAGCAGCATCGCTGCCACCGCGCCCAGGCCCACGGCACCATGCCGGTCCAGGTAGTCGGCGACGCCGGTCGCCTCGGCGGCCAGGAGCTCCTCGGTGTGCGCGCTGAGCAGGACGGGGACGCGGCCGTCGGGAAAGTGCGAAAGGCTCATCACGCCACCAATCCCTCCGGCATCGCGACGACGACGTGCGCGTTGGTGCCGCTCATGCCGAACGCCGAGACCGCGGCAAGGCGCTCACCACCGACGGCGGGCCATGGGGTGTGGTCGGTCGCGAGCCGTAATCCCTGTGCGCTCCAGTCGATTTCGGCGCTGGCCTGCGCGGTGTGCAGGCTTGCCGGGATGGTGGCGTGCTCGGCCGACACGAGGACCTTGGCCAGTCCCAGCGCACCGGCGGCGGCCTGGCTGTGTCCGACGTTGGATTTCACCGAACCGAGGACCGCGCCCTGGCCGGGTGCGGTGGCACCGTAGGTCTGCGCCAGCGAGTTCAATTCGGTGCGGTCCCCGAGTTTGGTTCCGGTGCCGTGGCCTTCGATCATCCCGATCTGGTCGGGCCGGGCACCGGCGAGATCGAGCGCGCGGGCGAACAGCCGCGCCTGCGCCGGCCCGCTCGGCGCGGTCAGGCCGGTGCTGCGGCCGTCCTGGTTGAGGCAGCTGGCCCGGACCTCCGCGAGCACGCGGTGACCGCTCCGCTGCGCCACCGACTTTCGTGCCAGCACGAACATGCCGGCGCCTTCGGCCCAGACGGTGCCGCTGGCCTGCGCGCTGTACGGCCGGCAGTGTCCGTCGTCGGAGAGGGCGTGCTGTTTGGCGAATTCGACGAAGTATCCCGGCGACCCCATCACGCACACGCCGCCGGCGAGCGCCATGCTGCAGTCACCCGAGCGCAGTGCCTGCACCGCGGTGTGGAACGCGGTCAGCGCCGACGAGCACGACGTGTCGATCGTCAGCGCCGGGCCGTCGAGGCCCAGCAGGTAACCGATTCGTCCGGAGATCACGCCCAGCGACGTCCCGGTGATCAGATGCCCACTCAGGTCGGAGTATTCGGCGAGATCGGGGCCGTATCCGGTGCCCGAGGCGCCGATGTAGCAGCCGACGTCGTGCCCGGCCAGATCATCGGGGTTGATGCCCGCGTTCTCCAGCGCCCGCCATGTCACGCGCAGCGCGACGCGCTGCTGCGGGTCCATCGCCACCGCCTCGCGCGGCGAGATGCCGAAGAACGAGGGGTCGAAAAGCGCTGCGCCGGTCAGGAATCCGCCACGGTTGTGGATGCGCTTGAACCCGTCGCGGCGCGAGCCCGCGAGCAGGTCGCGCACGGCCCAGCCGCGGTCCTCCGGGAACGCGCCGAGCGCCTCGCGGCCGGAAGACAGCAGTTGCCAATAGCTTTCCGCGTCGTCCACGTCACCAGGGGCCTCGACCGCCATCCCGACGATGACCACCGGATCGTCCGTTGCCGAGTCGGCGCTCATCGATTCAGCGCGCACTGATCACTTCCGCGATCGCGTCCAGCTGGTCATTGAGGTAGAAGTGGCCGCCATCGAACTCGGCCAGCGTGAAAGCGCCCGACGTGTGGTTCTCCCAGCGACGCAGCATGTCCCGGTCGATGCGGTGGTCGTCGCGTCCGCCGAGAGCATGGATATCGGCGGCGATGCGGCCGCCACCCACGTAGCGGTTGAGGGCTTCGTAGTCGGCCCCCACCGCCATCAGCAGCATTTCCACGAAATCCACGTCGGCGAGCAGCCGGGGGTCGGTACCGCCGAGATCGACCATCTCGGCGAGCATTTCGCGCGGGCCGGTCGGCAGCGGCGGCGCGTCGACCACATCGCACGGCGCCTGGCCGGCCGATGCCCACAGGCTGTGCACGGTGGCCCCACTCTGTTCTGCCACGCGCGCGAATTCGAAGGCCACCACGGCACCCATGCAGTGCCCGACGAGTCGCAGCGGGCCGAGGCCCGACCAGTCGCCCGCGGCGTACAGGTCGGCGGCCAGCTGCTCGACGGTCGGGTGCGCCGGATGCGCCAGCCGGTCGGCGCGGCGCGGGTACTGGACGACATACGCGTCGATCCCCTTGCCCGACAAGGCGGTGGCCAGGTCCCGGTAGGCGACCGCGGCCCCGCCGGCATGCGGGAAGATCACGACCGCCCCGGCGTCGCCGGAGCCCGGGTAGTGCTTGATCCAGGGCGCGAAGGCGCTTTTCGGCTCGGTCGCGGAGGCGGTATGCACGTCGGTCATGAGACGGCCGCCGGATCCAGCGCGGTGAGCACGTCGTCGTGGTTCATCTCGGCAATCTCCAGGTAGAGCTCGGCGACCATTTCCAGTCGGTCGCTGCCGTTCTCGCGGCCGGTCAGCCGCTGCGCCAGCGCCCGCACCGTCCGGGCGGCGAAGATGTCCGGCACGCCCACGGTCGGGGTGTCCAGCCACTTGCGGATCCGCGCCACGGTGGCGGTCGCCAGAACCGAATCACCACCGAGCTCGAAGAAGTCGTCCTCGACACCCGCATCGACCGCGACCAGCTCGGAGACGATCGCCACCAGGGCGCGCTCCAGCATGGTCTCCGGTTGCGCCCGTCCGGCGCCGTCGGCCGCCTGAACCAGTGCCGCGAGCTGACCGGCCGCAGCCCGGCGGTCGGTCTTGCCACCGACGGTGAACGGAATCGCCGCAACCACCTGCAGCTGCCGCGGGATCATGTGCGGCGGTACGAGTTCGGCAACGGCCGCGGAGATGCGCTCGGCGGTCAGCTCCGCGTCGTCGACCGAGACCAGGGCCGCCAGCACGTCATGTCCACGCTCCCCGCCGGAGACCACGCCGGCCACCGCGGCACGCACGCCCGGAACCCGCTGCAGTGCGGCCTCGACGTCACCGAGCTCGATGCGGTAGCCGCTGATCTTCACGCGGTGGTCGGCACGCCCGACGAACTCCAGGATGCCGTCCGGCCGGTAGCGCGCCAGATCGCCGGAGCGGTACCAGGTTCGGCCCGCGTAGCGCACGAAGCGGTCGGCGGTCAGATCGGCCCGGCCGCGGTAGCCCGAGGCGATGCCGCGTCCGGTGAACCACAGTTCGCCGGCCACCCAGTCGGGGCAGTCCTGGCCCGACTCGTTGACCACGCGGCACGCGTTGTTGGTGAACGGCACACCGTAGGGCACCGCCGACCAGGTGTCCGGCAACTCGCCGGCCTCGAAAATCGTTGCGTGAATGGCGGTTTCGGTGGCTCCGCCGAGGCCCGCGACGCGGACACCGGGCGCCTGCGCCTGCAGGTGCCGGACCATGGCGGTCCGGACCCAGTCGCCGCCGGTGAGCACCACCCGGACGGTGTCCAGACGCCCCGCACCGACCTCCACGAGCATCTCCAGCCAGCCCGGCAGGAAGTTGAGCACCGTCACGCCGTGCTGGGCGATGAGGGCGGCCCAGCGGTCCGGGTCGCGCCGGTACGGCTCGTCGACGACGACGATGCTGCCGCCCGTCGCGAGCGTGGCGAACATGTCGAGCACCGACAGGTCGCACTCGAGGGTGGCCAGCGCGAGGCAGCGGTCGGCCGGTCCGATGTCGAAGTGCCCGTACAGGAATTCCGCGGTGTTCATCGCCGCGTCGTGGGTGACCTCGACGCCCTTGGGCTCGCCGGTGGAGCCGGAGGTGAACAGCACGTAGGCCAGTTCGTGCGGATCGGTGGCGGCCGGGACGAACGGGCCCTCGGCGCGACGGCCGATCCGCAATGCCTCCGTCACGGTGAGCGACGGTTTCCAGGACGGTGCCAGGTCACCGCAGTAGAGCGCCATGCGGACGCCGCCGGTGGCCAGGATCTTCTCGGTGCGGTCGGCGGGCTGGTCCACGCCGATCGGCAGGTAGACCGCGCCGGCGGCGAGGATGGCCAGCAGCGCGATGATCTGTTCGGCGCCCTTGGGTCCGAGGACGGCCACGGTGTCCCCCGGCACGATACCGGCGATCTGCAGCGCGGACGCGACGGCCGAAACCTCCTCGGCCAGTTCGGCATACGTCCACTGCCGAGACTCGCCGATCATGGCGATGGCGTCGGGGCGGGCTGCTGCCGAGGCGAAGAAGCCGGTGTGCAGCGCCGCGCCGCTGGGCGCCGCGGTGCGGCTGTTGGCCGCGTCACGGACCGCGCGCTGCGCCGCCGACAAGGGCTCCGGGGTGGGTGCCTCCCATGCGGCGTCGTCGCCGGCCAGCCGTTCGAGCTCGGCGATGTGCCGGGCGAACATGGCGTCGATGACGCCGTCGGGGAACGCGTCCTCGCGCACATCCCAGTTGACCAGCACGCCGCCGTTGAACTCGGTAACCTGGGCGTCCAGCATCACCTGCGGCCCTTGCGAATTGATCCACCCGGGCGTGCCGAACGTCTCGAGCACGGCCGAGCCGAACAGTTCGCCGAGGCCGAGGGCGCTGGTGAAGACGACGGGTGCCAGCACCTGGGTGCCGCGGTGCCGGCTCAGGTCGCGCAGCACCTCGAGCCCGGAGTACTCGGAATGCGCTGCGGCGCTGCGGAATGCATCCTGCAGCACGCCGCAGCGCGCCGTCGCGGTGGCCGCGTCGGTCAGGTCGACGTCCAGCAGCAGCGACGACGTGAAGTCACCCACCAGGCGGTCGACGTCGGCGTGCCGCTGATCGCGCCCGAACAGCGGCACGTTCAGCAGGAAGCGCTGTCCGGCCGACCAGCAGGCCAGGGCATCGGAGAAGGACGCGGCCAGGGCCATCGCGGGCGTGATGCCGCGCCGGCGGGCCGCGGCATACAGCGCGTCCCGCACGTCGGGGGCCAGCCAGTGCCAGCGCCGCGTGGTGTGCCGCGGGTCGTTCTGCTCGGCAACCGGAACCAGCGGCAGGCGTGGCGGGTCGGGCAGTTCCGGGAGCCGCTCGCCCCACCACTGCCGATCCGCGTCGGCGCGGGGATTGGGTTCTTGCGCCGATTGCGTTGTGGCCACGCGGTATTCGCGGTACGTGTAGGCCAGCGGAGCCAGCTCGACACCGCGGTACAGGGCCGCGAGATCGGTCATCAGGGTGCGGTAGCTCATGGCGTCGGCGGCCTGCATGTCCAGGTCGACGTGCAGGCGGGTCTTGCCGTCCGGGAGCAGGGTCAGGGTCAGTTCGAAGACCTGGTCGGTCAACTGCTGATGCGCCTTGCGGCGCTGGGTCGCGGCCAGCTGCTCGGCAATCTGGTCCGCCGGCAGGTCCCGCAGGTCGGTGACCGTCACCGGGAAGTCGCCGTCGAGCGCCTTGATGCGCTGCGTGCCGTCGGCGAGGAACTGCACGCGCAGCATGGGGTGCCGTGCCGCCAAAGCCGTTGCGGCGGCGGTCAGTCGCCCGGCATCGACGCCGTGGCCGTCGAATTCGACATAGAGGTGCCCGGCGACGCCACCCAATTGCTGGTCGTCTTCCCGGCCGATCCACATGGCGTGCTGCATCGGGGCCAGGCCGAACGGCTGGTCATGTTCCGAATCATCCTGCGGTGCCGAAGTTTCGGCGCGCTGCAGGCCGCCCGCCGCCGACAGCAGTTCGGACCAGGCCGCGATGGTCGGCTCGGCGGCCAGTGCGGCGAAGTCGATGTCGATGCCCTGCTTCCGCCAGCGTCCGGCGAGGGACATCATGCGGATGGAATCCAGGCCCTGGCTGATCAGGTCGGCGCCCGGGTCGAGGGTGTCGGCACGGGCACCCAGCAGTTCGGCAACCTCCTCGCGGATGGCCTGCGAATTCACTGCCACGACGCCCACAAAACCCTCCCGAACACGTTAAAGACAGGCTGTCCTAATTTTGATTAGGCTACCCTATATTGCCGCTACCTCCATGCCTACCCCGAGGGATCCGCCGTGACGCGCACCACTGTCTCCACCGAGGCCGACCAGCATTTGCTGAATGGATTCGTTCCGTTTCCGCACGATCGCGCAGAGCGTTACCGCGAGGCGGGCTATTGGGCAGGCAAACCGCTGGACAGCTTGTTGTCCGACGCCGCGCGACAGTGGCCGGACCGCGTCGCCGTCGTCGACTCATCCGCGTCACACACGTTTGCCGAACTCGATCGGCTGGCCGCCGAAGCCGCCGCCGGCTTCGCCGCTCTCGGCATCGAAACCGGCGACCGCGTACTGCTGCAAATGCCCAACACCACCGACTTCGCCATCGCCCTGTTCGGACTGCTGCGCGCGGGTGCGGTGCCCGTCATGTGCCTGCCCGCTCATCGGCGCGCCGAACTCGGTCATTTCGCCACGGTCAGCGGCGCCGTCGCGCTCGTCATCGCCGACCGGTTCGGCGGCTTCGACTATCGCGACATGGCGCGCGAGCTGGTTGCCGAGCACCCGCGCCTGCGGCACGTGGTCGTCAGCGGCGATGCCGGCGAATTCACCAGCTGGACTTCCCTTTTCGGCCACGCGGCGGCAGCCGCGCCGACGATCGACACCGCGGAACCCGCCCTGCTGCTGGTCTCCGGCGGCACCACCGGGGCGCCGAAGCTGATCCCCCGCACCCACGACGACTACTACTACAACGCCACCGCCAGCGCCGCGGTGTGCGAAATGACCGGTGACGACGTGTATCTGACGGTGCTGCCGGCTGCGCACAACTTCCCGCTGTCGTGCCCGGGGATGCTGGGCGCCATGTCCGTCGGCGCCACCACGGTCTTCACCACCGATCCCAGCCCGGAGTCCGCGTTCGCCACCATCGCCCGGCACCGCGTCACCGTCTGCGCTCTGGTGCCCGCCCTGGCCACCCTGTGGACGCAGGCCTGCGATTGGGAACCGCAGCGCCCCACCACCTTGCGACTGCTCCAGGTCGGCGGCGCCAAACTGTCCGCACCGGACGCGGCGGCCGCGCGCGCCGCGCTGACCCCCGGCCTGCAACAGGTTTTCGGCATGGCCGAGGGGCTGATCAACTACACCCGTCCCGGCGATGATCCCGAACTGCTGGACCACACCCAAGGGGCACCGCTGTGCCCGGACGACGAGTTGCGCATCGTCGACGACGAGGGCGCCGACGTGCCGGTCGGCGGCGAGGGTGAGCTGCTGGTGCGTGGGCCGTACACCCTGAACGGCTACTACCGGGCCCCGTCCGACAACGAGCGGTCATTCAGCCCGGATGGCTTCTACCGCAGCGGGGATCGGGTGCGCCGCCGGGCCGACGGCTACCTCGAGGTCACCGGACGCATCAAGGACGTCATCCACCGGGGCGGGGAGACGATCTCGGCGCTCGATCTCGAGGAACACCTGCTCACGCACCCGTCGATCCGGGCCGCGGCCGCGGTCCCGCTGCCGGACCCCTATCTGGGCGAAAAGATATGCGCGGTGGTCGTATTCAGCGGTCCTGCCGTCAGCCTCAGCAACCTCAACAGCTACCTCGACGACCGCGGCGTTGCGGTACACAGCCGGCCCGACACCCTGATCGCACAGCCATCGCTGCCGGTGACTGCTGTCGGCAAGGTCGACAAGAAGGCCATCAGCCGGGCCATCGCGGCCGCCACATCCGCCTGACCATGAAATCCCTCGCGAGCAGACTCAAAACTGTCGAATTTCGCCAGATATCGACAGTTTTACGTCTGCTCGCGGGATAAACCGACCCCCGCTAGGAGCCAGCTTCCATGTCCGATACCCCGAAGACCCTGCGCGAGTACATCGTCAACACGGCGATCAACACCATTCCACCGCTGATCGCGTACTACGTGCTGCGCGTGTTCGACTTCGAGCCGTACCTCGCGCTGGTCGGGGCCATCATCACCGCCGCCGCGCAGGGCGCGCTGACCATGGTGCGCAAGCGCAAGGTCGAGCCCGCGAACGTCGTGGTGATCGTCGGCGCCGCGTGCTCGCTGATCATCGCGCTCACCACCAGGAACCCGCGCATCGTGCAGGCCCTCGAACTCGTCCCCATGTCGCTGCTGGTGTGGTCCTTCGCCATCAGCGGGCTACTGCGCAAACCGAATTCGAAGAAGATGGCCGGCGTCATCTCCCCCGCGCTCGCCGAGCCGGCGCTGCCCGAACGCGGCTGGACCGAGCAGAGCATCCAGGACTGGCACCGGCTGCACACGCAGCTGTGCGTCGGGCTCGGGCTCCTGTGCGGTTTCTATCCCGTCTTCGCGCTGTACATGATCTTCAACTACCCGGTCGACATCTCGCAGTTCGTCATCGTCGCGACCGGCCCCACGCTCGTGGTGCTGTGCATCGTGTTCGCGGTGGCCCGCATTCGCCGGTTCGTCGGGCAGCACGACGGTGCCGCCGACGTCGCGGTGGTCGCCGGCGGGTCTGAGTAGTCACACTCATCCGCGCCGCCCGGCGCTCGGGCATCATCAGCTCATGCCGAGACTGTTGCCCGATTTCCACACCGTGATCGACGGCACCGCGCCCGACCGCGACCGCAGCATCGACGTGGCGCGCCTGGGTGCGCTGCTGGTGGTGATGTTCGGTCACTGCACGATGCTGCTCGCCACCATCAAGGCCGACGGCATCCACATCGGCAACACCCTGGGCGCCGTTCCCGGCCTGCAGCCGGCCACCTGGGTGTTGCAGGTCATGCCGTTGTTCTTCTTCGCCGGAGCCACGGCGGGCATTCACAGCTGGCGTGCCGGGACGCCCTGGGGCACCTGGCTTTTCACCCGCGCGCAACGCCTGTGCCGACCGGCGCTGTGGTACCTGGGCGCCTGGACCGTCGCCCTGATCGTGGTGCGGTTCACCATGGGTGCCGAGTCCGCGGCGGCCCTGGGCAACGAGGCCGTCGCACTGCTGTGGTTCCTCGGCACCTATCTGATCGTGCTGGCGTTCGTCCCCGCCTTGGCGCGCTTGCGCTCGGCGCGGTCGGCCGCACTGGTCGTCGCGGCCCTCATGGCGGCTGCGGCGCTCGGCGACTGGGCCCGGATCAGCACGCACATGCTGGAAGCCGGCGCGGCGAATCTGATTGTGGTCTGGCTGATTCCGATGGTCATCGGCGCGGCGTACGCGCACCGGCTCATCGCACCGAGGACGGCGCTGGCCGTCGCCGCCGGCACCCTGGCCGTCCAGGTGCTGGTTGCCAGGTACGGGCCCTACGACGTGTCACTGGTGGTCACCGGCACCGAACGGATGTCGAACGTCACCCCGCCGACGCTGCTGCTTGCCCTGCAATGCGTCTGGATGTCCAGTCTGTTCATCGCCTGCGCCGGTGCGGTCCGCCGGTGGGCCGGGCGTCCCCGCATCTGGTACCTGATCGTGGTGGGCAACAGCGGGGCGATGACGTTGTACCTGTGGCACATCGCGGCCATCGCCATCGCGACGTTCAGCCTGCATGCCGTGGGCCTGGACGCGTACGACCCGGCGGCCCCGTACTTCTGGCGCAACATCGCGATCCGCGCGCTGGTCTTCGCCGTGGTGATGACGGTCATGTTCCTGCTGCTGTCCCCGCTCGAGCACAACCCGCTGCGCTGTTGGGACGCGCGCGTGCGGGCGACGGGTCGCGCGTCGACCGCGGCCGGTGTGCTGGTCTGCGTGGCCGGGGTGGCGCTGCTGCTGATGGCCAAGAACGGGCTGGGCACGAGCGCGGGCTGGATGTTGTTGGCGCTCTTCATCGGTGCGCTCACCGGGGCCCGACTCAGTGCGGGTCGAACTCAGTGCGCGCTGACGAACGTCACGGTCGGCGTCGATGAACCCTTGACCAACGTCGGCCCGGAAGCGGACAAGACGTAGGACTCGTTGCCCGTGGGGTAGCCGCCGCCGTTGGTCGAGATGTGCACGTGTGTGTAGTGATTGGCGTCGGGCCCGCCGTAGTCCGGCATCCGGTGGGCGGTGCCGTCCGGGAAGTAGATGGCCTGCCGCCAGATCACATGGTTCAGATCGAACTTCTGCGCGTTGGCCAGCACGTACCGCAGGATGCGGTCCCCGAGCGCCTTGCCTGCCGACGACCCGTAGTCGGGCACCATCACGTCGAGCGCCAGGCCTTCGGGATGCCAGCGCAGCGCGTCCGGCCGGACCCCGGTCATGGTGTGAATCTCCGGGAACGTCGCGCTGACCGCGCGTTCGGCGAGGATGGTGTCGACCTGCAGGCCGCGTTCGGCGGCGACGCCCACCGGCAAAGCCATGGTGCGCACCATGGCGCGCGAACTCTCGGCGGCCTCGGCGACGATCAGCGAACCCGGATGGGAAGCGGCCCGCTCGGCCAGGACCACCTGCGCGCAGCAGACATCCACGTCAGCGGCGGTGGTGACGGCCTGGGTCGCGGTGCCGGCGGTGACGAACGCCGCAGCCGGCATGACGAGCGCCGCCAGAGCCACCGACCAGCGGCGCCTGGCGCGCGTCGCGGTAGCTAATCCGGCCTTGTCCACCGGTGCACCATACCCCGCAGGTCACCGTTTGATAACGGCTTCAAAATTAGCGAGCTGGTAAATTATCTCTACCCCACGAGGAGGAACCGCGGTGTCCGCCCAACCGAGAACCGCCGCCGAGCCGTCGGTCGACACCATCGCCGACGCTCTCGTGACCGCATCGCGCCTGCTCCTGGACATCACGGCCCGCTCCGTTGCGGTCGTCGACGACATGCTGACAATCCCCCAGCTGCGGGTCCTGGCGATCCTGGCGGCACACGGCACGAGCAACCTGACGACACTTGCCGGTCAGCTCGACGTACAGCCCTCGACGATCGGCCGGATGACCGAGCGCCTGGTCACGGCCGGTCTGATCGACCGGCACCCGAACCCCGGTTCCCGCCGCGAGATCGTCGTGGAGCTGACCCGCCGGGGACGCGCCGTCGTGGACACCGTGACCGCCCGCCGCCGTGCCGAGATCGCCCGGATCGTCGAGGTCATGCCGGCCCGTGAGCGCATGGGGTTGGTCCGCGCGCTCCACGCGTTCACCGACGCCGGCGGCGAACCGCCCGCCGACGCCCCGGCCGGCCTGGACTTCTAGCTCAGGCGCGGGGCACCAGATACGGGGCCAGCGTCGTCAGCTTCTCGCAGGTCTCCTCGAACTCGCGTTCCGGCGTCGACTCGGCGATGATCCCGGCGCCGGCGCGCAGCCAGGTCCGGCCGTCGGCCTCGTAGGCCGAGCGCAGCGTCAACGCGGCGTCCATACCGCCGTCGGCGCTGAACATCACGACCGCGCCGGAGTACAGACCACGCGGCGACTCGTCGAGCCGCATGATGGCGTCGACGCTCTCGGCCTTGGGAATGCCCGAGGCCGTCACCGCCGGGAACAGCGCCTCCAGCGCATGCATCCGGTTCATATGTTCCGACAGCTCGCCGGACACCGTCGAGCCCAGGTGCTGCACGCTGCCGCGCTCCCGCACCGTCATGAAGTCGCTGACGACCGTGGTGCCGGGCTTGGCCACCTCGGCGATCTCCTCCTGCGAGCTGCGGACCGAAATCGCATGCTCGACAATCTCTTTCGAGTTCGATTCCAGGTCGGCGCGGGCAGCGCGGTCGTGATCCACGCCGCGGCCGAAGGCGCGGGTGCCGGCCAGCGGCTCGGTGACCACGGTGCCGTCGGCCCGCACCGCGGCGACGAGCTCCGGACTGAAGCCCAGCGCGCGAATTCCGCCCAGCCGCAACAGGAATGACCGCACCGGGGTGTTGTTCGCCCGGCCCACCCGGTACGTCGCCGGGAAGTCGACCGCGAACGGCACCTCGAACCGGCGCGACAGGATGACCTTCTGGTAGTCGCCCGCCACAATCTCGGCGACGGCGGCGGCAACCCGCGACGGGTAGTCACTGCCGTCGACGCTCACGTCGACGGCGCGGGTGGCCCCGGCCGCCGGAATACCCGACTGCAGCAGCCGATTCAGCGTCTCGACCACCACGTCCCCGTCGCCCGACACGCACACCTCGCCGTCGGCGACGACCACCTGCGTCTGCGCGCTGAAGACCCGCGCCAGCGGGGTCCCCGCAGGCAGTCGCTGTGCCAGCCCGAAGCGGTAGGTGCCGAATTCGAAAGCGACCCAACCGAAAAGCCGGTCCGTCTCCAGGAGCAGCCGGTCGACGGCGTCGCCCAGCACCTCACCGGGCCGGCCGCTCCACGCCTGGCGGGCGACTGCGCCGCCGGCGTCGACGATCCGCAATTCGTCGCTGTCGAATTCGATGGCGGTGCGCACTCCGATGGCCAGCACCCACTCGCCCGAGTGCTCGTAGCCGACATAGTCGGCGCCGGAGCGCTCCGGAAGTTCGGCTGCCAGTTGCGCGATCAGATCGGCCGGGACGACGTCGGCGGGCAAAGCAATGCGCGTCACCGACGCCGCGTCTATAGCTTCAGCAGTCACGAAAGTTAATTTAGCCTAACCTCACCCAAAAAACACTGCCCGCCCCTGTGATTCAGGACCCAGCGCCGGCTTTCGCCTCCCGCGTCGCGACGGTCCACCCACTGGCCGACGTCCGCTGCGCCCAGAAGTCGGCGTAGCGGCCACCGCGCGCCATCAGCTGGTCATGCGTGCCAATGTCGTCCACCGTGCCGCGATCGGACAGCACGACGATGTTGTCGGCGGCCGTGACCGTCGACAGCTTGTGCGCGATCACGATGACGGTGCTGCGGTCCGCCAGTTCGCGGATGGACGCGGCGACGTGGCGTTCGTTCTCGGGGTCCAGCGCGCTGGTGGCCTCGTCGAACAGCACCACCGGCGCGTTTTTCAGCAATGCCCGCGCGATCGAGACGCGCTGGCGTTCACCGCCGGACAGCGCCGAACCTCCCTCGCCGACCCGCGTCTGCCAACCGGCCGGCAGCCGGTCCACGACGGACTGCAGGCCGGCGGTGCGGGCCGCTTCCCGGATGTCGTCGTCGGACGCGGCCGGGGCCCCGATCCGCACGTTCTCCCAGAGCGTGTCGTCGAACAGGTACACGTCCTGGAACACCAGGGACAGCTGGGCCATCAGCTCCGCGGTGGTCTGGTCCCGGACATCGACGCCACCGACGCGGACCACGCCGGCGTCGACGTCGTAGAAGCGCGCCAGCAGCCGCGTGATGGTGGTCTTGCCCGAGCCCGACGGGCCGACCAGCGCCGTCATGGTGCCCGGCGCCGCGACGAAGCTGACGTCCTCGAGCACGCGGCGCCCCGGATAACTGAAGGCGACGCCGTCCAGTTCGACCTGTCCGGGCATCGAGACCGATTGCGGTGCAGCCGGTTCCGGGAGCGCCGGGGTGTCGAGCACCGACGTGATCCGATCCAGTTCGGCACCGGCCATCCGCATCGCGGAGCCGTATTCGGCCAGTTCCGACAGCGGCGAGGTGAAGCGCGCCGCCAGCCCGAGGATGGCCACCAGCGTCACCGGGTTGATCGCACCGCCGACGGCCAGCCAGACGCCCACTGTGATGAGTCCGCCGAGCACCGCCTGCACGCCGACGCCGCTCAGCATCATGCCCGCCACCGAGGCCCACAGCGCCCGTTTGCCGACCCGCTCTTGCTCGGCCAGCGCCCCGGTCAGCGGATCGAATTCGGCCCCGGTCCGCCCGAACGCGCGCAGCACCGGCTGGCAGCGCGCGAATTCGATGACACGGGAGTTCACCTCGATCTCGGCGGCATGCGTGCGCGCCTCGGCCGACGCGATCAACGCCGCGGACGCCCGGGTGGCCAGGATCAGGACCACGCCACCCGCCAGGGCCGCGACGCCGATCCGCCAGTCGAAGACGAACAGCCCGACCACGACGGTCAGTGCGCTGGTGGTGTTGACCACCAGCGGCGTCACCAGGTGCGCGCTGCTCGTGCCGACGAAAGTCGTACCCTTGACCGCGATCTGGGATACCTGGCCGACCCGCTCGCGGGTGAACCAGCCCAGCGGCAGGGTCACCATGTGGTCGCCGAGCCGGTGGTGCAGCAGCCGCATCGTGGTCAGGGCCATCCGCATCGACTGCGCGGCCTGCACGTAGTGCGCGACGGCGCTGAGCAGCACCACCACCGCCAGGACGACGAGCCAGCGACCCGCCGCACCGAAGTCACCGTCGAACAACGCCAGCGAGATCGGCACCAGCAGCGTCATCGAAAGACCGTGCAGCAGGCCGTAACCGACGGCCCAGGCCAGGAAGCTGTACATCCGCCCGCGCTCGGGGCCGAGGATCCGCAGGAACCCGTTGATCATCGTCATCGCGCCGCCTCCAAGTCACCGGTGGCCGTGTAGGTCTGCCACATGCGCGCGAAAACCCCTTCCGCAGCGAGCAATTCGTCGTACCGCCCCTGTTCGGCGATGCGCCCCTCCCGCAGGACGACGATGTTGTCGGCGCCGACGATCGACCCCAGCCGGTGGGCGATCACCAGCACGGTGCGGCCCTCGATCAGGGTCGACAGCGCGGCCTGGATCTGCGCCTCGGAGTCGGGGTCGGCGAAGGCCGTGGCCTCGTCGAGCACGAGGATCGGGGTGTCGGCGAGCAGCGCGCGGGCGATGCTGATGCGCTGCGCCTCGCCACCGGAGAAGTGCGCGTCCTCGCCGACCACCGAGTCATACCCCTTGGGCAGTGCCAGGATCCGGTCGTGGATGTGCGCGGCGCGCGCCGCCTGCCGCACCTCCTCGTCGTCGGCACCGGCGCGGCCCAGCCGGATGTTGTCGGCCACGCTCATGCCCAGCAGCTGCACGTCCTGCAGGACGAAACCGACGTGCCGGTACAGCACCGCGGGGTCGATCTGACGGACGTCCACGCCGCCGATGCGCACCTCGCCACCGGTGACGTCGTGAAAGCGCGGGACGAGCGTCGCGAGCGTCGACTTGCCGCTGCCCGACGGGCCGACCAACGCGGTGATGCTGCCGGCGGGCAGATCGAGCGAGATGTCGTGCAGCACCGTGTTGGTGCCGTCGTACGAGAATTCGACGCCCGAGAAGCTGACCGAATTATCTTGCGGCACTTGCGGGTTCTGGTCGATCGGCAACTCGGGGGCGGTCAGCAGCGCCGTCAGCCGGCCGGCCGCGGCGACGGCCTGGCGGCTCGCGGCGGCGGAGTACCCGACGGCCAGCACGGCGGTGGGGATGGTGACGGCGACGAGCGTCGACCCCAGCACCTCGATGGGCGTCACCCAGCCGCTGCGGATGAACCACAGCCCGCCGGCGAGGTTCACCAGCAGCACCACCGGTGCCTCGACGAACACCGACGACACCGCGCGCAGCCGCACCATGGGCCCCACGAATCCGGCGAAGCCGTCGTTGAACTCGTCAGCAGCGTCGGCAAATCGCTTGTGCGCCTTGCCGGTTTCCCCGAAGGTCTTGACGACCGAGACCCCGGCGATGAACTCGACGATGGTCGCGCTGATCTGGGCGATGCCCTCGTTCATCTGGGCCATGCGGGCCATCGCGCCGCGCATCAGGACGCTGTAGACGACGAGGTAGATCGGAATGGTGCCGATGGCCAGCAGCCCCAGCCGCCAGTCCAGGTACCAGCAGTACGCCAGGCCGAATGCCGGTGTGGCGAGCGCGCCGGTCTTCTCGACCGCGGCGTGGGCCACCAGGTGGTGCAGCTCGCCGACGTCGTGCTGGACGGCCTTGCGCACCTCGCCGGAGGACGTCGCATCGAACCAGCCCAGCGGCAGCCGTCCCAGCGCGGTCACCAACCGGCGGCGCAGCTCGCCCTGCAACTGGACGTCGGCGTGGTGGGTGAGCGTCAGCGCCAGGCCGCCGGCCAGGGTGCGCAGGCCGAGGCCGCCGCCGATGAAGACCGCGACGATCGTCCACACCCGGGCCGCCTCGATCGGGCCACCCGCCAGCAGATACCGGCCCAGCTCGACGATGCCGATGAACGGCACCACCGTCGCGGCCGCCGCGATCAGCTGCAGCAACTGCGCGAGCGCGGTGCGCCCACGCACCGGGGCCAGCAGCTCCTTGAGCGCCGCGCGGTCCTGCGCGGCCGCGAGCTTCGCCTGTTTGAGCTGCGCACGCGGCGACGGTTCTGCGTCGGTCATCGGAATACCCACTCCACCCGTAGACTAAGGTTTGCCTAACCATAGCGACTGGCTGTGGGATGCGAGAACCCGCCCGCTGGGTTCAGTCCAGGACCGTGCGCACCACGGCGTCGGCCAGCAGCCGGCCGGACTCCGTCAGCACCAGACGGTCGTCGGTGACCGCCACGAGGCCGTCGGCCACCGCGCCCTCGGCCCGGTCCCGCTCGGCCGCGGTGAGCACGGCGACCGGCAGACCGCTGCGCAGCCGCAACCGCAACATGACGTCCTCGACGTGCCGGGTGGCGTCGTCCAGCTCCTCGAAGTCCGCGACCGGCAGTCTGCCCGCGGCGAGGGCCTCGGCATAAGCGTTGGGGTGCTTGACATTCCACCAGCGCCGGGCGCCGACGAAACCGTGCGCACCCGGCCCGGCGCCCCACCACTGGCCGCCGTCCCAGTAGCCGAGGTTGTGCCGGCACTCGCCGCCCGGACGGCTCCAGTTCGACACCTCGTACCAGTCCAGCCCGGCCTGGCTCAGGTGCGTATCCAGCAGCTCGTAGCGGGTCGCGAGCACGTCGTCGTCGGGTGCCGGGATCTCGCCGCGCCGCACCTTGCGGGCCAGCGCGGTGCCGTCCTCGACGATCAGCGCGTACGCCGAGACGTGGTCGACACCGGCCTCGATGGCCGCATCCGCGGACCGGCGCAGATCGTCGTCGGACTCCCCCGGCGTCCCGTAGATGAGGTCGAGGTTGACGTGCGCGAACCCGGCCGCCAGCGCCTCCCGCGCCGCCGCCGGGGCGCGGCCGGCCGAGTGGGTGCGGTCGAGTGCCGCCAGCACGTGCGGCGCCGTCGACTGCATGCCGAGGGAAACCCGCGTGTAGCCGGCGTCCAGCAACTCGGCGAAGAACTCGGGCGACGTCGACTCCGGGTTGGACTCGGTCGTCACCTCGGCGCCGGGGCCGAGGTGGAAATTGTCCCGCACCGCGTCGAGCACGGCCCGCAGGCCGGAGCCACCCAGCAGCGACGGGGTGCCGCCGCCGACGAACACCGTGTCGACCGGCAGGTCGACCTGGGCGGCGGCCATCGCCAGCTCGGTGCGCAGCGCCGTCAGCCAGCCCTCGGGGCTGGCTCCGCCCAGCTCACTGGCGGTGTAGGTGTTGAAGTCGCAGTAGCCGCAGCGGGTTGCGCAGAACGGGACGTGGATATAGATGCCGAACGGCCCGGTAGCGCTGGTATGGGCGTCGGTCATGGCAACCAGTGTCCCACCGCGGCGAGCGAGGTTTTGCTCGCGATGATTCCGAACCTGGCCCGGTTAGGCCGAATGTCCTGTTCGTGGCAGAATGGCCGGGTGTCCGCCAGCCTCAACCGCGCCCTCGGTTCCGCATTGGTAATGCGGCGGCATGTCGACTTCAAGCGCGTATGCAGCTGTTGCTGTCTGCCTTGATGCTGCCTTGATGCCCTAGTTCTGACCACCAGAATCTTTCAGCCGGCACAGGATCGGCAGTGCCGGACAGCCCCCCGGTGTACGCGTGATCCAACGCCAGCTCTTGCGCGAAGGAAACCACCCAGTGACAACAGCAAAACCCGCCAAGACCCGCGACGAAGGCCAGTGGGCGCTGGGCAACCGTGAACCGCTGAACCCCAACGAGGTGTTCAAGCAGGAGGACGACGCCCTCAACGTGCGGCAGCGCATCATCGACGTCCACTCCAAGCAGGGCTTCGAGTCGATCAGCAAGGACGATCTGCGCGGACGCTACCGCTGGATGGGTCTGTACACGCAGCGCGAGCAGGGCTACGACGGCACCTACACCGGCGACGACAACGCCGACCTTCTCGAGGCGCCCTACTTCATGATGCGGGTGCGCTGCGACGGCGGCGCCCTGACCAGCGCCGCGCTGCGGACCATCGGCGAAATCTCGGTCGAGTTCGCCCGCGACAGCGCCGACATCACCGACCGCGAGAACATCCAGTACCACTGGATCCGCGTCGAGGACGTGCCGGAGATCTGGCGTCGCCTCGAATCGGTCGGTCTGCAGACGACCGAGGCGTGCGGCGACTGCCCGCGCGTCGTGCTCGGTGGCCCACTGTCCGGTGAGTCCCTCACCGAGGTGCTCGACCCGAGCTGGGCCGTCGACGAGATCGTGCGCCGCTACGTCGGCAACCCGGAGTTCTCGAACCTGCCGCGCAAGTACAAGACCGCCATCTCGGGTCTGCAGGACGTCGCGCACGAGATCAACGACATCGCCTTCATCGGCGTCAACCACCCCGAGCACGGCCCCGGCCTGGACGTCTGGGTCGGCGGCGGCCTGTCCACCAACCCGATGCTGGCCCAGCGCCTCGGCGCGTGGGTGCCGCTGGCGGAGGTGCCCGAAGTCTGGGAGGGCATCACCAAGGTCTTCCGCGACTACGGCTACCGCCGTCTGCGCTCCAAGGCCCGCCTTAAGTTCCTGATCAAGGACTGGGGCGTGGAGAAGTTCCGCGAAGTTCTCGAGACCGAATACCTCGGCCGCAAGCTCATCGACGGCCCGGCGCCCGAGCAGGTGCCGCACACCATCGACCACGTCGGCGTGCAGAAGCTGAAGAACGGCCTGAACGCCGTCGGTGTCGCGGCCATCGCCGGCCGCTCGTCGGGCACCATCCTGACCAAGGTCGCCGACCTGGCCGAGGCCGCCGGCTCCGACCGGATCCGCCTCACCCCGTACCAGAAGCTGATCATCCTCGACGTGCCCGACGACAAGGTCGAGGAACTGATCGCCGGCCTGGACGCGCTTGGCCTGCAGACCCGGCCGTCGCACTGGCGCAAGAACCTGATGGCCTGCACCGGTATCGAGTACTGCAAGCTGTCGTTCGCCGAGACCCGGGTCCGGGCGCAGTCGCTGGTGCCCGAGCTCGAGCAGCGGCTCGCCGACCTGAACTCGCAGCTCGACGTGCCGGTCACGATCAATCTCAACGGCTGCCCGAACTCGTGCGCCCGTATCCAGATCGCCGACATCGGCTTCAAGGGCCAGATGATCGACGACGGCAACGGTCCCGAGGAGGGCTTCCAGGTGCACCTGGGCGGCAGCCTGGGCCTGGACAGCGGTTTCGGGCGCAAGCTGCGTCAGCACAAGGTGCTGGCCACCGAGCTCGGTGACTACATCGACCGTGTCGTGCGCAACTTCGTGAAACAACGCGAGGCCGGAGAGCGTTTTGCCCAGTGGGCCGTTCGGGCCGACGAAGCTGACTTGAGGTGACCTTGGTGAACACAGCCATGACTGAAACCGAGCTACGGGAACTCGCCGAGCGCGGCGCTGCCGAACTGGCCGACGCCGGCGCCGAGGAACTGCTGCGCTGGGTCGACGAGAACTTCGCCGGCCGGTATGTCGTGGCGTCCAACATGCAGGACGCTGTGCTCGTCGAGATGGCCGCGAAGGTCCGTCCCGGCGTCGATGTCCTGTTCCTGGACACCGGCTACCACTTCGCCGAGACCATCGGCACCCGGGACGCCGTCGAGGCCGTCTACGGCGTGCACGTGGTGAACGTGACGCCCGAGCACACCGTCGCCGAGCAGGACCAGCTTCTCGGCAAGGACCTGTTCGCGCGTGATGCGGCGCAGTGCTGCAACCTGCGCAAGGTGCAGCCGCTGTCCAAGGCACTCAAGGGCTACTCGGCGTGGGTGACGGGCATCCGCCGTGTCGAGGCGCCGACGCGCGCCAACGCGCCGCTGATCAGTTTCGACGAGGCGTTCGGTCTGGTGAAGATCAACCCCATCGCCGCGTGGAGCGATGACGACATGCAGGCGTACATCGAAGCCAACGGCATTCTGGTGAATCCGCTTGTGGACGAGGGCTATCCGTCCATCGGCTGCGCACCGTGCACCCAGAAGCCGGCCGAGGGCGCCGATCCCCGCAGTGGTCGCTGGGCCGGTCTGGCCAAGACCGAGTGCGGTCTGCACGCGTCCTGAGTTCGCCCTGGGCGAGCGCAGCGACGGGAAGGAACCCGTGCAACTGATCCTCACCGCGCACGGCAGTGCCGATCCGCGGTCTGCGGCGAACGCCCGTGAGGTGGCCCGCACCGTGGCCGCCCTACGGCGCGACGTCGACGTCAAAGTGGCGTTCTGCGAACAGAATTCGCCGAATCTGCGGGACGTGCTGGCCGACTCCCCAGCCGACGGCGTCGTGGTGCCACTGCTGCTGGCCGACGCCTATCACGCGCGCGTCGACATCCCCGCGATGATCGCCGACGCCGGTCCGGCGGTCCGGCAAGCGGCCGTGCTCGGCGAGGACGATCGGCTGATCCACGTGCTGAGCCAGCGGCTGACGCACTGCGGGGTGTCCCGGCTGGACTCGAGCGTCGGCGTCCTGGTGACGGCTGTCGGGTCGTCGTCGGCGGCCGCCAACGCACGCACCGCCACCGTGGCCCCCGGGCTCGCCGCGGGCACCCACTGGCACGCCACGACGGCGTTCGCCACCGGCCCGCACGCCAACCTGGCCCGAGCCGCCGAGCTGTTGCGGGATCAGGGTGCGACGCGTCTGGTCATCGCGCCCTGGTTCCTGGCCCACGGCACGATCACCGATCGCGTCGCCGAATTCGCTGCGGCACAACACCTCGCCATGGCCCAGCCGCTGGGCGCACACCGGCTCGTCGCCGAGACCGTACTGGACCGCTTCGACGAGGTCGCCGCGATTCCACGCGCCGCGTAACTCGTCTGAATCCCGGCAAGACCGCGGCCGGCGCCGTATGGATTGCGTATAGATCGTGGAATTGCACCGACGGCGCCGGTTGACTCGGCCTCATGCGAATTTTCGGGATCGCCGATGTCTGAGCTGCTGCAACTGCTGTCGATGATGGCGCTGCCGGCGACGGTGCTGCTGGTGTGCCGACGCGTCAACCGGCGCAACCCGCCGTCGGGCGCAGTCCGAACCTGACAACACTGCACGGCTACGTCGCCTACGATCCGGACGGTTGGTCAACGATCCGGACGAAGGAGACGCCGCGCGTGGGCACACACCCCGACACCGGTCGGAAGGGGCTGGGAGCGGGCCTGGCCATCAGCGCACTGGGCGTCGTGTTCGGCGACATCGGCACCAGCCCGATCTACACGATGCAGACGCTGTTCAACCCCGATGACCCGCATCCGGTGCCGATCAGCCACGACAACATCTATGGCGTCGTCTCCCTGGTGTTCTGGTCGGTGATGCTGATCGTCACCATCACCTACGTCAGCTTGGTGATGCGCGCCGACAACGACGGCGAGGGCGGCGTCATGGCGCTGATCACCCTGGTGAAGCAGTCGTCGAACAAGCTCGGCAGGCGCACCGCGGCCTTCCTCGCCGCGCTCGGAATCCTCGGTGCCGCACTGTTTTTCGGCGACTCGATGATCACCCCGGCCATCTCGGTGCTGTCGGCCGTCGAAGGCTCGAAAACCATCGACCCGGGCCTTGCGGACTGGGTGGTGCCCATCACCGCGGTGATCATCATCGCGTTGTTCAGCGTGCAGCACCGCGGCACCGCGGTCGTCGGCAAGTTCTTCGGTCCGGTGATGATCGTGTGGTTCACGGTGATCGGCGCCTGCGGCGTCGGCGGCATCATCAGGGAGCCCGAGATCCTGCGCGCCCTGAATCCGCTGTACGCGCTGGGCTTCATGGCCGGGCATTTCCACATCGCGTTCTTCGCGCTGGCCGCCGTGGTGCTGTCGGTGACGGGCGCCGAGGCCCTGTACGCCGACATGGGGCATTTCGGCCGCAAACCGATCACCGTCGCCTGGCTGCTGCTGGTGTTCCCGGCCTGCATGTTGAGCTACTTCGGGCAAGGCGCGCTGCTGCTGCAGAACCCGAACGTCCACGATGCCCCGTTCTTCCTGCTGACGCCCGAATGGGGCCGGCTGCCGATGGTCCTGCTCGCCACCGCGGCAACCGTGATCGCGTCGCAAGCCGTCATCACCGGGGCGTTCTCCGTCGCCGCCCAGGCCGCACACCTCGGTTATCTGCCGCGGCTGCGGATCCTGCACACGTCGGCGTCCACGATGGGCCAGATCTACGTGCCGTGGATCAACAGCATGCTCCTGATCGCGGTGCTGACCCTGGTCTTCGCCTTCCGCAGCTCCGCGGCGCTGGGCTACGCGTACGGCATGGCGGTCACCGGGACCATGACCATCACCACGCTGCTGTTCCTCAACATCGCCCGTGCCAGGTGGAACTGGCCCCTGTGGTCCGTGATCACGATCGGGGTCCCGCTGCTCACCGTGGACCTGTTGTTCCTCGCCGCCAACCTCACCAAGCTGGTCCACGGCGCCTGGCTGCCATTGCTGATCGGGTTGATCGCGTTCACGGTGATGACGACGTGGCAGGACGGCCGCGCGGTGGTGACGCGGGCCCGTGACGCGGTCGAAGGCCCGCTGCGGCAGTTCGTGGAATCGATCGTCACCAGCGATCCGCCGTTGACGCGGGTGCCGGGCACCGCGGTGTTCCTCAACCGCGGCATCGAGACCGCACCGCTGGCCATGCGCGCCAACGTGAAGTACAACCGCATGCTGCACGAGCACGTCGTGGTGCTGTCGCTCGAGACCGCGACGGTGCCGAGGGTCGCCGACGGCGCCCGCTTGGCGGTCGACGATCTGGGCTACCGCGACGACGGCATCATCCACGTCACGGCCACCTACGGATACATGGACCGGCCCGACGTGCCCGCCGCGCTGGCGCTGCTCGACTCGGCTCGCACCGAAGGTCCACTGGATCTGGCCGGTGCGACCTACTTCCTGTCCAAAGTCGATCTGGTGATGGGCAAGGAACCATCGATGGCCCCATGGCGGACAAGGCTTTTCATCGGCACGTCCTACATCACGTCAGATGCCGCGGCCTACTTCCGGCTGCCCCTCGACCGCACGGTGATCCTGGGCTCCCGCATCGAGGTGTGAAATACCCACCCCGGGCTCGCGCGTTGTCGCAAACAGATAGATTTTGTGATGAATGAAACCCTTGACGGGACACCCGCCATTCAGCAGATTCGGCAGGTGCCTGCGCGGGCATCACAATTTCACCAAGCTAGCGCCGACGAGAGGTCACCGATGGGCAAGATCTACGCCAATGTCACCGAATTGGTCGGGCGCACGCCGCTGGTCCGGCTCAACCGGTTGACCGAAGGCGCCGGCGCGCAGGTCGTCGCGAAGCTGGAGTTCTACAACCCGGCGAACAGCGTGAAGGACCGCATCGGTGTGGCGATCGTCGACGCCGCCGAGCAGTCCGGTGAACTCAAGCCCGGTGGCACCATCGTGGAGGCCACGAGCGGCAACACGGGGATCGCGCTGGCGCTCGTCGGCGCGGCCCGCGGCTACAAGGTCATCCTGACCATGCCGGAGACCATGTCTCTCGAGCGACGCGTGATGCTGCGCGCCTACGGCGCCGAGATCGTGCTGACGCCGGGCTCAGAAGGCATGGCCGGTGCCGTCGCCAAGGCCAAGCAGATTCTCGCCGAGACCCCGAACTCCGTCGCCGCCGATCAGTTCGCCAACCCCGCCAACCCGGCGATCCACGAGAAGACCACGGCCGAGGAGGTCTGGGCCGACACCGACGGTGCGGTCGACATCTTCGTCGCCGGCATCGGTACCGGCGGCACCCTGACGGGCGTCGGGCACGTCCTCAAGGCCCGCAAGCCGGACGTCAAGATCGTCGGCGTCGAGCCGATCGACTCCCCCATTCTCACCGGCGGCCAGGCCGGGCCGCACAAGATTCAGGGCCTCGGCGCGAACTTCGTTCCCGAGGTCCTGGACCGGTCTGTGTACGACGAGATCATCGACGTCGCGTTCCCGGACGCCATCGAGGTGGCGCGCGCGCTGGGGACCGATGAGGGCATCCTCGGCGGCATCTCGGCGGGCGCCAACGTGTGGGCGGCCCTGCAGCTCGCCAAGCGTCCCGAGAACGACGGCAAGCTCATCGTGGTGGTCATCCCCGACTTCGGCGAGCGGTACGTCTCCACGGCGCTGTACGAGCACATCCGGGACTGACCGGGGCGAGCGAAGCGACGGGAAAAGAAACAAAAATGACGCTGTTCGCCGGGGCTCTTTCGACCCTCCGCGAGGACCTGGACAACGCGCGCAGCCACGACCCGGCGGGACGCGGGGACTTCGAGAACGCCCTGGTGTACTCCGGCCTGCACGCCATCTGGTCGCACCGCCTGGCCCACCGGCTGTGGGCCCGGCCGGCCGGGCGTGGGCCGGCCCGCGTGCTGGCTCAGGTGACGCGGTTCCTCACCGGCATCGAGATTCACCCGGGTGCGACCATCGGGCGGCGGTTCTTCATCGACCACGGCATGGGCGTGGTGATCGGCGAGACCACCGAGATCGGCGACGACGTCATGGTCTACCACGGCGTGACCCTCGGCGGCCGCAGCCTCAACAAGGGCAAGCGCCACCCGACAATCGGCAACCGCGTGACCGTCGGCGCCGGCGCCAAGGTGCTCGGCCCCATCCTCGTCGGCGACGACTCGGCCATCGGCGCGAATGCCGTTGTGACACACGATGTTCCGGCGGACTCCATCGCCACCGGCATTCCAGCGATCGTGCGCCCGCGCACCGAGAAACAGCGCGAACCCGCCGTCGACCCGACAACCTACATCGACCCCGCGATGTACATCTGACGCACCCGGCCACCGGGTCAACACGCAAAACACTGCGGCCGCGCAACCAGTCTGGTTGCGCGGCCGCAGTGCGTGATCCCTGGTGGCTCAGGCCCCGGCGAGGACCGCCTCGACTTCTTGCGTCTGCCCCGCGATCGGCGGGATGCGGGTGGCCCGGACGTACACGGTGTCGCCCTCGATGAGCTGCAACGCCTCGGCGTCACCGCGCGTGATCTGGGCCGTGAACGGCGTGTGGTCCGCTGCGGTCGTCAGCTCGACGCGAACCTCGAAGCCGAGGACGACGACGCGGTCGACCTTGGCGCGGAGTACGCCGGTGGCCGCGACGTCGTCGTCGGCCTGCGAGATCGCCATGTCGGGGTTGCGGCCCACGCGGATGTCGTGCGGGCGCACCAGCGTGCCGTTGATGGTCGACACGGCGCCGAGGAACGACATCACGAACGGGTTGGCCGGGCTGTCGTAGACCTCGGTCGGGGACCCGACCTGCTCGATGCGGCCCTTGTTCAGCACCGCGATCCGGTCGGCGACGTCGAGCGCCTCGGCCTGGTCGTGCGTGACGAGCACCGTGGTCACGTGCACCTCGTCGTGCAGACGGCGCAGCCAGCTGCGCAGGTCGTCACGCACCTTGGCGTCGAGGGCGCCGAACGGCTCGTCGAGCAGCAGCACCTGGGGATCGACCGCGAGGGCCCGGGCCAGCGCCATGCGCTGACGCTGGCCGCCCGACAACTGGCTGGGGTAGCGCGTCTGGAAGCCGCTGAGGCCCACGACCTCGAGCAGGCTGTCGACCTTCTCCTGGATCTCCGCCTTCGGCTTCTTGCGGATCTTCAGGCCGAACGCGACGTTCTCGCGCACGGTCAGGTGCTTGAACGCCGCGTAGTGCTGGAAGACGAACCCGATGCCGCGGCGCTGCGGCGGCACCCCGGTGACGTCGTTGCCCTTGATGGTGATGGTGCCGGTGTCCGGGGTGTCGAGGCCGGCGATGGCCCGCAACAGCGTGGACTTGCCCGACCCACTGGGGCCCAGCAGCGCGGTCAGCGAGCCCTCGGGCACGTCGAAGTCGACGTTGTCGAGGGCCGCGAAGTCGCCGTACCGCTTGTTGGCACCACGCACCGTGATGGCGGGAGTGCTGCCCTGCTTCTGCTCGTCACTCATGATCGGTTCTTCCTATCGAAAAGCTATTGTGCCGCCCGGACACGCCGGGCGTCGAGGATTACCTGCACGATCAGCACGATCACCGCGACCGCCATCAACAGAGTCGACACGGCATAGGCGCCGTATTCGGCGCCGCGGCTGTACCGGTCCGAGACCAGCAGGGTGAGGGTCTGGGACTGGCCGGGCAGATTGGAGGACACCATGATGACGGCGCCGTACTCCCCCAGCGTGCGGGCGACGGTCAGCACGATGCCGTAGGTCAGGCCCCAGCGGATGGACGGCAGCGTGATACGCCAGAACGTCTGCCACCACTGCGCGCCGAGGGTGGAGGCCGCCTCTTCCTGGTCGGTGCCCAGTTCATGCAGCACCGGTTCGACCTCGCGGATCACGAACGGAACCGTGACGAAGATGCTGGCGAGCACGATGCCGGGGAAGCCGAAGATGATCTTGAGGCCCCAGCTGTTCTCGACGAAGCCGAGCAGGCCGGCCGAGCCCCACAGCAGGATCAGGGCCACACCGACGACGACGGGCGACACCGCGAACGGCAGGTCGATCACCGCTTGCAGCACGCTCTTGCCGCGGAACCGGTTGCGGGCCAACACGAGTGCGGTCGGGACGCCGAACAGCACGTTGAGCGGCACCACGATGGCGACGACGAGCAGCGACAGCTGCAGCGCGGAAATGGCTGCCGGCGTGGTGATCTGGGCGAAGAACTCCCCCAGGCCGGGCTGGAACGTGCGCCACAGGATCAGGCCGACGGGCACGATGACGAGCACGGTGATGTAGGCCAGCGCCACGTACCGGGCCAGGTAGCGGACCAGTGGCGAGAGAGTCATGGCGCCAGCTCCTCACGCTTGGCCGCCCGCGATCCGATGACCCGCAACACGAACAGCACCAGGAACGAAATCACCAGCAGCACAATCGAGATCGCGGCCGCGCCGGTACGGTCGTCGTTCTCGATCAGGGTGCGGATCCACTGCGACGACACCTCGGTCTCGCCAGGCACCGCGCCGCCGATCAGCACCACCGAACCGAATTCACCGATGGCGCGGGAGAAGGCCAGGCCGGCTCCCGACAGCAGGGACGGCAGTAGCGCCGGCAGTACGACCTTGGTGAAGATGACGAAGTTGTTGGCGCCGAGCGACGCGGCGGCCTCTTCGGTCTCCTGGTCGAGTTCGAGCAGCACCGGCTGCACCGACCGCACCACGAACGGCAGCGTGACGAACAGCAGCGCGACGCCGATGCCCCACTTGGTGTGCTGCAGATGCAGATTCACCGGGCTGGCCGGACCGTACAGCGCCAGCATCACGAGGCTGGCCACGATGGTCGGCAGCGCGAACGGCAGGTCGATGACGGCGTCCACCAGTCGCTTGCCGACGAAGTCGTCCCGGGTCAGCACCCACGCCACCAACAGCCCGAAGACCAGGTTGATGAGCGCGACGGCCGCCGAGACCTCGAGCGTCACGCGAAACGACGCGATGGCCGAATTCGATGTGACCGCGGACCAGAAGTAACCCCAGCCGCCGCGAGCGGATTGGACCAGGATCGCGGCGAGCGGCAGCAGCACGATGACGGAGAGCCAGATGCTCGCCGCCCCCACGCGCAACGACGTGGTGCCGAATGCGTGCCGTACGCCGGACCCCGGCCCGGTCGAGCCACCGTTGCTGGTGGACTCGGGCCGGGCCGGGGTGCCGTCAAACGTGGTTGCGGATGTCATCCAGTGGCCTGCTTGTAGATCTTGGTGATGCTGCCGTTCTCCTTGTCGAACAACGCGGGATCGACGGTCTTCCATCCACCGAGGTCAGCGATGGTCCACAGCTTCTCCGGGGTCGGGAAGTCCTTGGCGAACTCGGCGGTCACGGCCGGATCGACCGGACGGAACCCGGCCTGCGCCCACAGCTTCTGTCCATCCGCGGTGTAGAGGAAGTTCTTCAGCGCGTTGGCCTTGTCCTGGTGCGGACCCGACGTCACGACCGCCACCGGGTTCTCGATCTTGAAGGTCTGTGCCGGGTTGACGTGCTCGACGTCCTTGCCCTGGCGCTCGACGTTGATGGCCTCGTTCTCGTAGCTGATCAGCACGTCACCGGTGCCGTGCAGGAACAGGTCGGTGGCTTCGCGGCCCGAGCCCGGACGGGTCTTGACGTGCTCGACGACCAGCTGCCGCACGAAGTCGATGCCGGCCTGGGCGTCCTTGCCACCGTTGCTCTTCGCGGCGTACGGGGCCAGCAGGTTCCACTTGGCCGAACCCGAGCTCAGCGGGCTGGGCGTGACGACCTCGATGCCCGGCTTGAGCAGGTCGTCCCAGTCCTTGATGCCCTTGGGGTTGCCCTTGCGCACCACCAGCGACACCACCGAACCGAACGGGATGCCCTTGGTGGCGTCGGCGTTCCAGTCCTTGCTGACCTTGCCGGCCTTCACCAGGCGGGTGACGTCGGGCTCCACCGAGAAGTTGACGATGTCGGCGGGAGCGCCGGACTCGACCTTGCGCGACTGGTCGCCCGAGGCGCCGTACGACGTGGTCACGGCGACGCCCTTGCCCTCCGGGGTGGCGGCGAACGCCGGGATGATCTTGCTCCAGCCGGGCTCCGGCACGGCGTAGGCCACCAGGGTGAGGGTGGTGTTGGCACCCGACTGTGCACCGCCACCACCGGCGGTGTCACTCGCGCCGCCACCGCAAGCGGCGAGCACCGTGGTGCTGGCCACGACGGCAGCGACCGCGGTGGCGGGCCGCCAGTTCTTGATGATCTTGTGCATTGATGAACCTTCCTTGCTGGTTTACGGATGGATTACCCGTCACACGGCAAGGGTGATTGATCAGCACGTGGGCATAGCAGAAGCCGACGCCGATCCCAGAAACCGCGGACGGAAACGGGTCAGCGACAACAGGCGACGTCAGCAACAGCGCGGGTACCCACGGCAATGAGAGCCAGGATGTGGCCCTCGGTTGTGCCGGACGCTGCGTGCATGGCGGGAAGAATATCAGAGGTCGGCTGGTAGCAACTGCTCAGCGAGTCAACAGCCACGTGACGATGACCAGCACCACCAGCAGGACCAGGATCAGCGTCACCCGCGACTGCGGCAGTCCGTTCACAGTGCGTCCTCCTCGACGTGGCGGGCCCGGTGCAGCAGGGTGATGGAGTAGCCCAGCGCCACGTCGAGCAGCACTGCCAGGCCATATGCGAGGCCCAGCACCACGGGCATCACGATGATCGTCTGCACCACGAACGACAGTCCGGACAGCCACAGCTCGACGCCGTCCCACCAATTCAGAATGCCGTTCATCGATTCCCACCCTACGGTGTGCGCCCTTTCGAATCGCGTTGGGCCGAACCCGGCAGGCCCCCGCGAGGGCGTTCGGTGGACGCCAACCGCAGATGCAGTCGATGATGTGCGAATGGTGCTGCCACAAACGGACAAGTCGGGCCAATCCAGCGACCCAGGCCACATCCTGGCGAACGGCCACGGGATTCCCCACCTCGCCGCCGCGGGCGATGATCTGACGGGCGGTGCGATCTCCACGGCGGTCCGCACGCCGTTCCCGCCCATCGCGGATTACGCCTTCCTGTCCGACTGCGAGAACACCTGCCTGATCTCGTCTGCGGGCTCCGTGGAGTGGATGTGCGTGCCGCGGCCGGACTCCCCCAGCGTCTTCGGCTCGATCCTGGACCGTGGTGCCGGCCACTTCCGGCTGGCGCCCTACGGCGTGACGGTGCCGTCGGCGCGGCGGTACCTGCCGGGCTCGTTGATCCTGGAGACCACGTGGCAGACGCACACGGGCTGGGCCATCGTGCGCGACGCCCTGGTGATGGGACCGTGGCACGACATCGAAACCCGTTCGCGCACACACCGTCGCACCCCGATGGACTGGGACGCCGAGCACATCCTGCTGCGCACCGTCCGCTGCGTCAGCGGCACCGTCGAGTTCGTCATGAGCTGTGAGCCGTCGTTCGACTACCACCGCGAGAGCGCGACGTGGGAGTACTCGGCCGCGGCCTACGGCGAGGCGATCGCGCGGGCCGGCAAGAACCCGGAGGCGCACCCGACGCTGCGGCTCACCACCAACCTGCGGATCGGCCTGGAGGGCCACGAGGCGCGGGCCCGGACCCGGCTCACCGAGGGCGACAAGGTTTTCGTGGCGCTCTCGTGGTCCAAGCACCCGGCGCCGCAGACCTTCGACGAGGCCTCCGACAAGATGTGGAAGACCAGCGAGGCGTGGCGGCAATGGATCAACGTCGGCGACTTCCCCGACCACCCGTGGCGGTCGTACCTGCAGCGCAGCGCGCTGACGCTCAAGGGCCTGACGTACTCCCCGACCGGCGCCCTGCTGGCGGCGAGCACCACCTCGCTGCCGGAAACGCCGCACGGCGAACGGAACTGGGACTACCGGTACTCGTGGATCCGGGACTCCACGTTCGCACTGTGGGGCCTGTACACCCTGGGCCTGGACCGCGAGGCCGACGACTTCTTCTCGTTCATCGCCGACGTGTCCGGCGCCAACAACGGTGAGCGCCATCCCCTTCAGGTGATGTACGGCGTCGGCGGCGAACGCAGCCTCGTCGAAGAGGAACTGCATCACCTGTCCGGCTACGACTACTCGCGGCCGGTCCGGATCGGCAACGGCGCCTACAACCAGATGCAGCACGACATCTGGGGCACCATGCTCGACTCGGTGTACCTGCACGCCAAATCCCGCGAGCAGATTCCCGAGATGCTCTGGCCGGTGCTGAAAAACCAAGTGGAAGAAGCGATCAAGCACTGGAAGGAACCCGACCGCGGCATCTGGGAGGTGCGCGGCGAACCGCAGCACTTCACCTCCAGCAAGATCATGTGCTGGGTGGCGTTGGATCGCGGGTCGAAACTCGCTGAGCTGCAAGGGGAAAAGTCCTACGCGCAGCAGTGGCGCGCCATCGCCGACGAGATCAAGGCCGACGTCCTCGCCCACGGTGTGGACAAGCGTGGCGTGCTGACGCAGCGGTACGGCGACGACGCCCTCGACGCCTCACTGCTGCTGGCGATCCTCACCCGGTTCCTGCCCGCCGACGATCCCCGGGTGCGCGCGACGGTGATGGCCATCGCCGAAGAGCTCACCGAGGAAGGCCTGGTGCTGCGCTACCGCACCGAGGAGACCGACGACGGATTGTCCGGCGAGGAAGGCACTTTCACCATCTGCTCGTTCTGGCTGGTGTCGGCGCTGGTCGAGATCGGCGAGGTGAGCCGGGCCCGGCACCTGTGCGAGAAACTGCTGTCGTTCGCCAGCCCGCTGCACCTGTACGCCGAGGAGATCGAGCCGCGCACCGGCCGGCACCTGGGCAACTTCCCGCAGGCGTTCACCCACCTGGCGTTGATCAACGCCGTCGTGCACGTCATCCGCGCCGAAGAGGAAGCCGACAGCAGCGGGGTGTTCCAGCCCGCCAACGCGCCGATGTAGTGAGCGATTTGTGCACGTTTTTCCGCGGTGGCCGCGGAAAAACGTGCACAAATCCCGCGGCTAGAAGGTGAGCTCGAAGTCGATCACGGTCGGCGTCGGCACCGCGAGGGCGACGGGCGTCAGGCTGCTGTCGTGCGCCACCCCGGTGATGACGCGGCCGCCGAAACCATTCTGTGCCGCAGGCACACTCGCGGTGACGGTCACCCGACGGGCACCTGACAGCGGACGCAGGTAGATGTCGCTGCCCGGGACCACGGGGGTGGTGATCGGCTGCCCCGCCGCGTCGACGAGCGTTCCGCCGACTGCGGTGAGCGCGGCCGCGTCGGTGGCCTCGAACCGGAACGGACCGACGACGTCACCGACCACCGCGCGGTCGGCGATGAGCCGCGGCACCACCGTCAGGCTCCGCGCCGCCTCGGCACCGGCGACGAGGTGGTTGTACAGCGCGACAACACGTTCGGCGTTGCGGTAGTTGCCGGATCCATCGAGGGTGAAGCTCACGCCTTCGATGTCGACGAAGGCCCCGCTGTCGGCGATCACCTGCAGCCGGTAGAAGCGGTACCCGCGGTGCTGGCGGCCCGGACGGCTGTCCGACGCGGTGGCCCCGACGCCGATGCCCCGGCGGTGGCGCCCGTAACCGGCCGCGACGTTGAGGCCCGACGCGGCGACATCGCGCCACGACGTCCCGTCGACCGATTTCTGCAGCACCAGCGAGACGGCGGCGTCACTCGTCAGTTCGACCGTGTAGCTGCCCAATTGGGGCTCGCCGTCGAACTCGAAGGTGATGGCACCTGGTTCCGTGGTGACCGCGACCGGCACGTTGAGGGGACGGTTGTCCAGGCGCAGGCCGTTGGTGAAATGCCAGATCGCAGCCTGCGTCGCGGCGATGGCCTCGTGCTCGGCCAGGTGCGCGTCACCGCTCAGGTGGCCCGCTCCACGTACCCGGCGGCTCAACTCGACGGTGCCCAGCGTGGGGTACGAGTTGCGGATGATCCAGTCGACCTCGGCCTCGAAGGCGCGCGCCGCCACGTTGGGGACCGCCGACCAGTTCGCGGGCCGGTACTGCGACGGCCGGGTGGGGGCCACGCCGAGGAAGTCCAGCGAGTACGCATCGATGTTCGGGTTGAGCCGGATCAGGTCGGTGCGCGCCGTCGTCCCGTCGGTGAACACCACGGTGTCGACGGTCGGCGAATAGGTGCCGCCGCGGTAGCGGGTCATCCGGGTGATCTCGGCGTCCCGGCGCACGGTCCGGCGGACCGTGACGGCAGTGCGGGTGGGTGCGAGCAGAGAGGAGGAGGGCATTGCGGTGTTGCTTTCTGGAGGCTGTGAACAGCGCGTTTACGTGCACCGCCAGAAGATGGGCGGGCAGAACGCAGAGGGCCGGCGTCAGAAAATCAACAACAACAACACGGCACGACGAAGCAGCGCCGCATGGGCATGCGCAGTTCTCCGTCGTGGGTCACGCCGCCTACCATACGGCACTCACGCAGAAAAGCCACGGCCGAATTCGTCACAGCAAATCCTTTTCAACCACGCTGCGCGCTAACCCTGTGGAGGCCCCCATAAAGCCGTATCGTGGCCGCCGCATCCCCACCACGACCCGTCGGAGGTAGCCCCCATGACGTCTGCGCAGAACGAATCGCAGGCCCTCGGCGATCTCGCCGCAAGGCAGCTAGCCAATGCCACCAAGACAGTTCCGCAACTGTCGACCATCACGCCGCGATTCCTGCTGCATCTGCTGAGCTGGGTGCCGGTCGAGGCAGGTATCTACCGCGTCAACCGCGTCGTCAACCCCGAACAGGTCGCCATCGCTGCCGAGCAGGGTTCGGGCAACGAGGACCCGCTGCCGGAGACCTACGTCGACTACGAGACCAGCCCGCGCGAGTACACGCTGCGCTCCATCTCGACGCTGCTCGACGTGCACACCCGGGTGTCGGACCTCTACTCCAGCCCGCACGACCAGGTGGCCCAGCAGCTGCGGCTGACCATCGAGACCATCAAGGAACGCCAGGAGTCCGAGCTGATCAACAACCCGGAGTACGGGTTGCTGTCGCAGGTCACCCCCGAGCAGACCATCCAGACGCTGCGCGGCACCCCGACCCCCGACGATCTCGACTCGCTGATCACCAAGGTGTGGAAGACCCCCGCGTTCTTCCTGACCAACCCGCTCGGTGTGGCGGCATTCGGCCGGGAAGCGACCCGTCGCGGCGTGCCGCCACCAGTCGTCAGCCTGTTCGGCGCCCAGTTCATCACTTGGCGTGGCATCCCGATCATCCCGTCGGACAAGGTGCCGGTCGTGGACGGGAAGACCAAGTTCATCCTGGTCCGCACGGGCGAGGAGCGTCAGGGCGTGGTCGGCCTGTTCCAGCCTGGCCTGGTCGGCGAGCAGGCCCCGGGCCTGTCGGTGCGCTTCACCGGCATCAACCGGTCGGCGATCGCGTCCTACCTGGTCACGCTGTACTCGTCGCTGGCGGTGCTCACCGACGACGCACTGGCGGTCCTCGAGGACGTCGGAGTGGACCACTTCCATGAGTACAAGTGACCAGCCGCTGAGCGAGGCCGAACTCTCCGCGCTGGCCAGTCAGCTGTTCGCGTCCAGTTTCCGGCCCGGTCCGGACAGCCCGCCGGTGACCACTCAGGTGGCACCGCGCGGGGTGGCTCCGGATGCGACCACCGGGACGTCGGCGGCCGCCACCGCGGCCGGTCTGGCGCACCCGGGCACGCCGGGCGAGTTCGTGTCGGTGCCGGAGCTGTTCGCTCCGGCCCCGACTTCGCCTGGGCCGGAAGGCATTCCGCCGGGCACGGCGCCGGTCGCACCGCGGGGTAACGCGGTGAGCCCGGTGGCGCCGTTCGGCGGGCTGGAGGCGTTCGCGGTGCCGTCGGGTCTGGTCCCGACGGTGCCGGGGGTTCTGGCTGCGCCGCCGAGCGCCCCTGTCGCGCCGCGCGGCTCCGCGCCGACCTGGCCAGGCACAGTGCCCTCTGTACCGGAGCTGAACTGGTCCGGCGCACCGGCGCCCTCGGAAGATGCGGGAAGCTACTACTTCCTCCAGCCTCCGGCGGAATCCGTTGCTGCCGAGCCGGTTCCGGTGGTGCCCGACGACCACGAGGTCTTCGACGTCAACGCGATCAGGGCCGACTTCCCGATCCTCAAGGAGACGGTCAACGGCAAGCCGCTGATCTGGTTCGACAACGCGGCCACGACGCAGAAGCCGCAGTCGGTCATCGACCGGCTGGCGTACTTCTACGCCCACGAGAACTCGAACATCCACCGGGCCGCGCATGAACTGGCGGCACGGGCCACGGATGCCTACGAGGATGCCCGCGAGGCGGTCCGGCGGTTCATCGGCGCGTCGAAGACCGAAGAGATCATCTTCGTCCGCGGCACGACCGAGGCCATCAACCTGGTGGCGTACTCGTGGGGTGGCAAGCACCTGGGCCCGGGTGACGAGATCGTCATCACCCACCTGGAGCACCACGCCAATATCGTTCCGTGGCAGCTGATCGCGAAGCAGACCGGCGCGGTCATCAAGGTCGCACCGGTCGACGACGCCGGCAACCTGCTGCTCGGCGAGTTCGAGGACCTGTTGGGACCGCGGACGAAACTGGTTGCGGCCACGCAGGTTTCGAATGCGCTGGGTACGGTGACGCCGGTCAAGACGATCGTCGAGCTGGGTCACCGCTACGGGGCCAGGGTGCTGATCGACGGGGCGCAGTCCATCCCGCACGTCCCGATCGACGTGGCCGAACTCGGCGCGGATTTCTTCGTGTTCTCCGGGCACAAGATCTACGGGCCGACGGGCATCGGCGTGCTGTACGGCCGCGAGGACGTGCTGGCCGAAACCCCGCCGTGGCAGGGTGGCGGCAACATGATCGCGGACGTGACGCTGGAGCATTCGGTGTTCCAGGGACCGCCCAACAAGTTCGAGGCCGGCACCGGCAACATCGCCGACGCGGTCGGCCTCGGCGAGGCGATCCGGTACGTGGAACGTGTTGGCATCGAACGGATTGCGGCCTACGAGCACGCGCTGCTGGAGTACGCCACCCCGCGGTTGGCGGCCATTCCGGGGGTGCGGCTGGTCGGCACGGCCGACGAGAAGGCCAGCGTGCTGTCCTTCGTGTTGGCCGGGCACGAGCCGCTCGAGGTCGGCAAGGCGCTCAACGCCGAAGGCATCGCGGTGCGGGCCGGGCACCACTGCGCCCAGCCAATCCTGCGGCGCCTGGGACTCGAGGCGACGGTGCGTCCGTCGTTCGCGTTCTACAACACCTTCGAGGAGATCGACGTGTTCATCGATGCGGTCCGCCGCATCGCGGAGGGCTCGCCCTAACCCTCACGAGCAGACCCGAAAACCCCCAGTTTTCCGCGGAAAACTGGGGGTTTTCGCGTATCTCCGGCCAGGAATATATTGGAAGAGTGACCAGGGGCTGCGGCACCAGGTGTGACGTCACGGACCGGCGGTCTGCCGGCCCCTCCCCTCTCGTTGGGCCCAATCGTTCCCGACATCCAGGCCGCGCCTAGGGCCGTCCCCGACGCCGCGTGCGAGTCGACCGGTGCGGACGTCGTCACCGGATCATTCCGAGAATCGGAGGACAGGATGAAGCGCTATCTGACACTTGGTTACGGCGTGCTGTGTTACGCGGTGTTCCTGGCCTCGTTCCTCTACGCCGTCGGCTTCGTGGGCAACGTGGTGGTGCCCCGCACCGTCGACAACGGCATCACCGCGTCGATCGGCGAGGCCGTCGTGGTCAACCTGATCCTGCTCGGGCTGTTCGCGGTGCAACACAGCGTCATGGCCCGGCCGGCGTTCAAACGGATGTGGACGCGCGTCGTGCCGCAATCCATCGAGCGCAGCACCTACGTGCTGATGTCGAGCCTGCTGCTGGGCTTGCTGTACTGGCAATGGCGGACCATGCCACAGGTCGTCTGGCACGTCACCGCACCGGCCGGGCGCTACGTGCTGCTCACCCTGTTCTGGGTGGGCTGGGCGATCGTGCTGATGTCGACGTTCATGATCAGCCACGTCGATCTGTTCGGGCTGCGCCAGGTGTATCTCGCGTGGCGCGGAGAACCCTACCGGGACTTGCCTTTCCGGACCACGATGTTCTATCGCGTGGTGCGGCACCCGATCATGGTCGGCTTCATCATCGCGTTCTGGGCCACCCCGATGATGACGGCGGGTCATCTGCTGTTCTCGCTCGCCACCACCGGGTACATCCTGATCGCGATCCAGCTCGAGGAGCACGACCTGGTGGCCGGCCTCGGAGCCCCGTACCAGAACTACCGCGCCGAGGTGCCGATGATGATCCCGGGACTACACCCGCACCAGCACTCAGCAGGACCGCGTCACGCGGTCTGACCCGACGGCGGAGGCCGCCTAATTGCCTTGTCCCCCACGCCCGAGCGCGGCGAAGTCGGGCACCGGGTCGGTGCCGTTGATCAGGTGATCGCCGAGGATGCGCGCCTTGTACACCCGCGGATTGTGCGAGGCCAGTGTGCGGGCGTTGCGCCAATGCCGGTCCAGGCCACGCACTTCCGACACCCCGGATGCACCGAGCGCGTCGAAGATCGTCGTGGTGGCGCGCAGGGCGGCCGCGATGATCACCAGCTGCGCCTGGGACACCGCCACCTCGGCCGCGATCAGCCGCCGCCGCGCGCCGTCGTCGTCTCCGGCGATGCGGTCCAGCGCCTCGCCGGCCTTGGCAAGTGCGGCTTCCGCCGCGAACGCGTCGGCGGACACCTCACCGATGACGGCCAGAAGCTGCGCGTCCTGAGCTGGCACCTCGGTCAGGCCCTGTGGGTAGTTGCGCTTACGACCGAGCAGAGCCGCCGAGCCGTCGCGCAGCGCGGCCCGCGTGATTCCGGTCAGTACCGACAACATCGCGATCTGGTAGAAGTGGCCCTGATAGGCGAACCGTTCGGCGGCCGGAAACACATCGCCGCGTTCGGCCCGCACCCGCTCATAGCGGGCGGTCCCGCTGGCCGTGGTGCGCTGGCCGAAGCCGTCCCAGTCGTCGACCAGGGTGACCCCGGGACCGTCGGCGCGCACCAGTGCGGTGAGCAGTTCGCCGTCGTCACCGCGGCCGAGCACATCGAGCCAGTCCGCGTAAAGACTGCCCGTGGCATAGAATTTCGTGCCCGTCACCCGGTAGTGGTCTCCCTCGGTGGTGACGGTCGAGACCAGGTTGGCGAGCGTGACGTTGTTGGCCTCCGTCCAGCCACCACCGACGAATTCACCGGCCCGGAACCGGTTGATCCAGATGTCATTGGTATCGGATACCGGTGCGTTCAGCCGGTCCTCGACGAAGGCCAGATGGTTGCGCCAGATGTGCGCGACGTTGGCATCGGCCTCCCCGAGGTCGGCGAGCAGCAGGAACACCTGCTGCAGTGAGGCGCCGAAACCGCCGCGCTCCACCGGGATTCGCAGCGTGCCGAACCCCGCTTCATTGAGCAGGCTCACCTGCTCGTGCGGAAACGTCCGCGTGCGTTCGCGGTCCAGATTCGCCTCGGCGATCTTGGCGAACACCGGCGCGAAGTGCGCCCGTAGGTCGTCGAGATCGGCGGTCGGAGTCTGCAGATAGTTTGCGGTGGAGCTCATTTGGCGGATCCTTCCGAGTCGATGCGGTACGCGGACTGGTGTTCGACCGCGACGTATCCCAGTCGGGCATACAGCAGGTGCGCCTTGCTCGCATTGTTGATATCGGTGCCCAGCGACGCGATCGACAGGCCGCGGCGCAGCGCCGCCAGCCAGATCTTGCGCAGCAGGAATTCACCGATCCCGCGCTTGCGTTCGTCTGCGCGTACGCCGATGTAGTCGGTGTGCGCGCTGCGCTCCTCGGCGTCGCCGGTCAGGTGGGTGTAGGTCGAGCCCAGCACGTACCCGACCACCTCGCCCGCTTCGTTCACCACCGCGTTGCTGAAATCCGGTGTGAAAGCACGACTCTCGATGTGGTGGGCGAAGCTCTCCGGCGACTTGGACATGTTGCCGAAGTGTTCGAGGAACGTGTCGAACTGCAGACTGCGCACCTGTTCGGTGAGACCCCGCTCGATCACCTCCGGCCAGCTCAGCAACGTGAGTCCGGACAGCGTCAGGGCCTGCAGGTCCTCGGCGTCCTCGTCTTCCAGGGACTTGCGGGTCCGAATGAAGCGGCCTTCCTCCGTGGCGCCGAGTCGGATGAGGGCGTCGAGGGCGATCTGCTGCGTGGGCCCGATGAAACTGCGCAGGAACGCTTTCGGGATCACGGCGGCTTCCCGTTGGAACCGGGCGACTACCGCCACGACAGTCGCGTCGACGACGTCGTCCGCGGTCGCCGGGTCGAAGACGAAGTCCGCCAGGAACTCCGGGGCCAGCCCGTGCGGCTCGTGCAATGCCGCGTAGCCCCGGACGCGCTGCGCTTCGTCGTGCACCACCAGCAGCGCGTCGGGTAGGGCGTCGTCGAATTGTTCGGCGATATCACGGGAATCAGCCGCGAACTTGCGTCCCCCGATACCGACAGTGGTGGCCAGGAAATCGGCGATCTGTGGATGGTCGATCGGCGTCGCAGGTGTCACCGTCCAGCTTGTCACGCGGCGTTCTGCTTCCACTGTCATGGGGCCACCGGCTCCTTGTCGCGGTCCGGCTCACGATCGTCATCGGCACTCGTCTGCTCGGCCCGGTGATCGAGCACTTCGAGGATGCCTTCGTCGATCAGCCGCTGCTGCTCGGATTCGGACAGGGTCTGAATGCTGCCGATCCGACGGGCCACCTCAGGCCGGGTGCGCTTGAGATACCAGTACCAGGCCAGCCCCGCCAGCAGGATGCCCGCATAGATGAGCGGCAGGATGTTGAACGGGAACTTCGGTGCCGGATAGAAATTGCTGAAGATGACGTACCCGATGGCCAGCGTCGCGGCCACGGACACGGCCAGCCGCACCGGGGTGAGGGCCCGAATCTTGTACAGCCAGATGGGCGTTGCGACGACGACCAGCAGGTAGCTGACGAGGAATCCCCAATTGGCCACGAAAGCGCCGTAGACGTCGAACACCACGCGGCCGGCCGAACTCACGGTGGCCACCACCGAGAAGACGAAGGACAGCACGCCGATGAAGGCGATGCCGACCCACGGCGTCTTGTACTTGGGATGCACCTTGGTCAACGCGGCCGGCAGCGCACCCTCGTGGGCGAAGGTGAACAGCGACCGTGCCGCGGCGGTGGTCACAGCGGTGACGAACACGATGAACGCGATCGCCACGGTTGCGCTGACGACCTGGTTCACCCAGTGCACGCCGGTGGAGTCCGCGAGCTGCGGCAGGATCGCCTTGTCACCGTCGATCGAGTTGAAGTGCAGGATCTGCGGATAGGTCGACACGACGTAGAGCACACCCAGCAGTAAAACCACCCGCAGCAGGGAGCGGGCGATATTGCGGTGTGCGTCTTTGGCTTCCGCGCCGAGCGAGGCGACACTCTCGAAGCCGGCGTATGAACCGACGGCCGATACCGCGGCAATGAAAGTGGTACTGCTGCCCAGGTGTGCCGGGTTCCACTGCTCCCAATCGACGCGGAATCCATAGCCGACATACGAGGCGACGATGATCACCAGAATCGACGCGATGGCGATCAGCTCGAAGACCAGCTCGTACTTGGCTGCGATGGACGCACCGCGGAACGGCAGGTACGTCGCGACGCCGACGATGATCACCACCAGCAGCAGCCGGAACCACGTTGCCTGCGAACCCAATCCGATGGATTCCAGGAACGAGTCGAGGTAGACGACGCCGCCCAGGGTGCCGGTGGTGGCGAAACCGATGTATCCGATCAACAGGCTGAAACCTGCGGCGTAGGCGAATCCCGGGCCCAGCCCGTTACCGGTGTAGGTGCCCAGCGAGCCCGACGACACGGTGCGCCGGGCCTGGAAGCTGATGGTGGTGGCGATCAGCACGGTGATGGCCAAGCCGACGAGCACCGCCCAGGTCGCTCCGTTACCGGCGGCCACGAAAAGCGAAAAGGGCACCGACGCCAGCGCCACACTGGGTGCGGCGGCCGCCAGCCCCTGCGCGAAGACCCCCCAGAATCCCAGCGCGTCGTTCTGTAACCCATGACCTTGCGCGGAGGCCAGTGCGCGACCGGCCAGTTCCACGCGATTCGGTGCGGACACGTTGCCTGCCTTTCCACCCTGCGTATCGCGTAATGCTTTGCCGCACAGGTATTTACCGATCTATTACCGTGATATTCACTTTCCTCCAGTCACGGTCGATACGGCAGCGATCAAATCGACGCGATTCTTTGATGCCGGAACGCGGTACCGGGATGATCGTCGGGCAGCAGTGCAGACGCGCCGCCGAAAATTCGCTGTCGCAACGTCTCCGAAGAACCGGCCTCCCGCGCTCGCCCGCGCCGGCGCAGCTCGGGGATCAGGTGTTCGGCGACATCGACGAAGCTGCCCGGTGTGATGTGATACGAGATGTTGAAGCCGTCGACGCCCGCGCGCTCCGCGTAACTTTCCAGGTCGTCGGCGACGGTGCGGCCGGAGCCGACGAACAACGCGCCCCCGAAGCCGCCGAGCCCACCGGCATAGTCACGCAACGTAAGACGCTGGCGCGCATCGGGATCGGCCACGGCGGCCAGGATCGACCGGCTCGCGTCGGTGTCGAACTGTTCGATCGGCCGGTCCACCCCGTAGCCGGACCAGTCGACACCCGACAGCGCCGACAACAGCACCAGACCGGCTTCGAGATCGTGGTAACGCGCCAGTTCGTCGGCCTTCGCCTGTGCGGCGGCATCGGTGCTGTCGGTGACGATCTCGACCGAGGTCAGAAACTTGATGGCGTCCGGACGCCGCCCGTATTGCACTGCGCGACGCCGGATGTCGGCGATGTTGGCGCGCAACACCTCCGGACGGGGATCGCTGGCGAACACCAATTCGGCATTGCGCGCCGCGAATTCCCTTCCCGCCGTCGATGTTCCGGCCTGGAACAACACGGGAGTGCGTTGCGGGGACGGTTCGACCAGATGCGCACCCGGCACGCTGAAGTAGCGGCCGTGATGCCCGATGGGGTGCACCTTGTCGGCGTCGGTGTAGACGCCACGGTCGCGGTCGCGCACTACCGCGCCGGGTTCCCAGGACCCTTCCCACAGCTTGTAGGTGACCTCGAGGAATTCCTGCGCCATCGCGTACCGCTCATCGTGCGGGATCTGACGGTCGCGGCCGATGATGTTGCGGGCGGCGCTGTCCAGCAGCGAGGTGACGATGTTCCACCCGATCCGCCCACCGGTGAGGTGGTCGAGCGTACTGAACTTGCGCGCCAGCAGGTACGGACTCTCGTACGTGGTGGACACCGTGATACCGAAGCCGAGATGCTCGGTGGCGGCCGCCATCGCCGACACCGCAAGCAGTGGGTCGGTGACCGGAGTCTGCACCGCGCTGGTGAGTGCCGCCTGCGCGCTGCCACCGAAGACGTCGAGCTGGCCGACCGCATCGGCGATGAAGAGGAGATCGAAGCCGCCGGCCTCCAAGAGCTGCGCGAGCTCCACCCAGTACCGGAGGTCGGTGTACCGGTACGTCTGGTCCTGCGGGTGGCGCCACATCCCGAAGTTGCCGTGCGACACCGTCGACATGGTGAAACCGGCCAGGACGAAGGGCTCCGTCATCGGGCGGGGACCTCCAGCCCGAGATGCGATCGCAACGTCGTGCCCGCGTATTCGTGGCGGAACAGGCCGCGCTTGCGCAGCACCGGCACCACCTGGTCGACGAACAGCTCGGCCTGACCGGGCAGGCCGGAGTCGCGGAGGACGAAACCGTCTGCGGCGCCTTGGGTGAACCACTCCTCGAGTTCGTCGGCGATGCGCTCCGGGGTACCGACGACGCCGGCGCCCCAGCCGTTGACGGTGCGATACAGGAAGTCCCGCACCGTCGGGCTCTCCGCGGCCAGCGCGCGGTATCCGGCCAGCGCGGTCTGGTGCGTCTGTGTGGATTCGGGGAAAGCCGAGGCGGGCACGGGCCCGTCGAGGTCGGCGCCGACGACGTCGACTTCGACCTCGAGCAGCCAGGCGGCTTGGTATTCGGGACTGAAGTACTCGTACTCGTCGCGTTCGGCGCGGCGCGCCTCGTCCTCCGTCGAGCCGATGATGTAGCGGAACGACGGGGTGATCAGCGGTGATGTGCGGCGGCCGAGACGCCGGGCCTCCTGGTGGATTTGCCGGTAGAACTCTTGCGCCCGTTCGCGATTGCCGTGACTGGTGAAGATGACCTCGGCGTGCTGGGCGGCGAAAGTCCTCCCGGTGGTCGACGCTCCGGCCTGGAAGATCACCGGCTGGCCCTGCGCCGAGCGCGAGGCACCCAGCGGGCCCGTCACATCGAAGTACTTGCCGTGATGAGCTGCCGCACGAATCGTGTTGACATCGTGGAACACTCCCGCGGCGCGGTCCTCGATGATGGTGTCCTCACCCCAGCCGTCCCAGAGTTTGCGGACCACGTCGAGCGCTTCTTCGGCGATCGCGTAGCGCTCGTCGTGGTCGACGACGCCGTTCGCGCTGAAGTTGTCGGCGGCCGCGCGAGCGAAGCTGGTCACCAGATTCCACCCGGCTCGCCCGCCGCTGAGGTGATCGAGCGAAAGCAGCTGCCGCGCCAGGTGGAAAGGATGCTGCAGCGTCGCCGAGCCGGTGACCACCAGACCGATGTGGTCGGTCACCGACGACAGCGCGGCCGTCGCGGTCAGTGGTTCGAAGTCCTCGGGAATCTTGTAGGCCCAGGTGGCCGGCGGCCCGTAATTCAGCCCGTCGGCGAAGAACAGTGCGTCGAAGGTCCCCGCTTCCGCCAGCTGCGCGTGCTTGATCAGCCGGCGCCGCACACCCGCGGTGCTGTTGTCCGCCTCGGGATGCCGCCACGGTCCGGCGGAACGGGTGTTGCCGAAGGCCAGAAGGTGAAGTTCTTTCGACACACCGTGCAAGCTACGACGCGAGGCGCCCGGCACCCAGGTTTGCACTCAGAACGATGCGATGGGAACAAATCCGCCGGCGTCAGAAGCGATTTGTGCACGATTTTCCGCGGTGACCGCGGTGTTCTGTTTCAGGACATCGCTGACACATGGATGTCTCGGGACATCGCTGACACCTGAGTGAGGTTGTGGACCCATCGTGGTTCATGGCCCAGAAGGTGACGGCGATGGATATTCGTGCCGCGACGGCGTTGGCCGGGCAGGTCGAGAATGTGGCGGCGTTCTGCCGGGATCAGCAGATCAGTCGGCAGACGTTCTACAAGTGGCGAAAACGGTTCGGGCAGCTGGGGCTGGCCGGACTCGAACAGCGGTCACGTCGGCCGATGTCGTGTCCCGGACAGACCGCGGCCGCGCTCGAGGAGCTGGTGCTGCGCCGCCGCAAAGAACTGTTGGAGGCCGGCCGTGACCACGGCGCGCACTCGATCCACTGGACCCTGCAGCGTGAGGGCCATGCTGATGTGCCTGCACCGGCCACGATCTGGCGGATCCTGACTCGCCATGGTGCGATCACCCCGCAGCCGCGTAGGTCAAGTCCACCCACGTGGTGTACGACGTCGTCGTGTGATTCTTCGATGTGATGGTTTAGGCGGTCAGGGCCGCGG